>JACPUH010000090.1 GCA_016192345.1 Ignavibacteriales bacterium
GCCGAAAAAATGCTGAATCGTGACGTGACCATCGGAATGAGCCTGACGGGAGCGCTTACACCGGCCGGTCTTGGAGGTTCCTGCATCGTCCCATTGATGAAATCCGGTTTTGTCGACTGGATTGTCAGCACCGGGGCCAATTTGTATCACGACACTCATTTTGCCATCGGTCATACGCTGCACAGGGGCTCCCCGTTTATCGATGACCGGATCCTCCGCAAGGAAGCGGTTATCCGGATTTATGATATTCTTTTTGATTATACCGTTTTGCTGAACACTGACGAATTTTTCCGAACGATCATAGTCTCCCCCGAATTTCAGATGGATATGAGCACGGCGGAGTTCCATTACAAGATGGGGAAATATATTTACGCCCGCGAACGAAAACTGAAACTGCCGTTTAACAGTATTCTCGGCATGGGCTACAAGTACGGGGTCCCGATCTATACTTCCTCGCCCGGGGACAGTTCTATCGGGATGAATGTAGCGGAGACGGCTTTGATGCGCGGGAACAAGTGTCGCCTGGATGTCCTGGCGGATGTAAACGAAACCGCCGCAATTGTTCTGGAGGCAAAACGAACGGGGGGGAAGAGTGGGGTTTTGATTTTCGGTGGAGGGTCACCAAAGAATTTTGTTCTCCAGACCGAGCCGCAGATCCAGGAAGTGTTGAAGATCAACGAAAAGGGGCACGATTTCTTTATCCAGTTTACCGATGCGCGCCCGGATACAGGCGGGCTTTCCGGTGCGACGCCTTCGGAGGCGGTGAGCTGGGGGAAGATTGATCCCGACAAGCTTCCCGATACGGTGGTCGCGTACGTCGATTCGACGATCGCGATGCCGGTCTTTACCTCCTACGCGCTGGCGAAGCGTAAGCCGCGTACGCGGAAGCAACTGTATCATAAACGCCCCGCTCTTATGCAACGATTGCGCCGTGCGGCGGAGCGTGCAAAAAAGTAGATGCCGTAACGACGGGACCAATTCAAAACTCACCAGCATGATGAAAGGGGAAATGCCATGAATCGCTATCAGGAACTCCTGGACCTGATCCAGACATTCCAGAAGGATTTTGAAAAGTTTTACCAAAAAGGAAATAAATCTGCCGGCACGCGCGTCCGCAAGCATATGGCCTCGCTGAAGCGCAAGGCACAGGAGATCCGGAACGAAGTACAGGAAGTGAAGGCCAAGATGACGGGCGATGAGCAATCCGGTGGGGGAGAAGGGGCATAAGGAAGGCTGTTCCGTAAAATTCAAACTCCGGTTTTTCCGCCAAAGGGAAAGGAAAAACCGGAGTTTTTATTTCCGGCCGAAGCAGTCCGGAATCACGGTTGCTTTTCTTTTTAAAAGAGGTACATTGGTGCAGGAAAAAAGAACAATGGACATTGCCGGTTCAGGTTCCGGTCTTTTTCCGACTCTCAACGTCGTTACACTGCCGTACCGTTCCCGTCGTTTCATTGTTTTATATCATCGGAGCGGATCACGGCAACCGATTGCAGTTCTCTGACCCTTATCCCTCAACATCCATCAACACCATGTTCCGCTTCCCGCAGGCATTCTCTATGAAGAAACGAACAACTCTTTTTCTCTCGCTATTTTTTTTAATCCCAGTTCTCCATGCACAAAGTCGGATCGAGGAAGGGACCCAGCCGCTGTCCCTTATCCCGTCTCCGCAATATGCTGTACTGAAGCCGGGAACATTCAAGATCACCTCCCAGACAAGAATCATTCTGGGAGAGGGAACCACTCAAGAGGATCTTTTTGCCGTGGAAGAGCTCAATGCCCATCTCCGGACCATCAGAAACGCGGAGTTGAAAGTTGTACGGGAGGAAGGATTGCGCGGCACTCCCGCCAACATCATCGTGATCGGTTCACCCAAAAGTGATCTGGCAAACGCATGGCTGAAGGCCAACACTGAAAAGCTGTTGCCCGAGATGAAGCAGGAAGGGTACATTCTCGGAGTCGATGCGAAAGGGGTCACAATTGTCGGTGGTTCGACACAAGGACGATACTACGGGGTGATGTCCCTGATGCAATTGATTGAACGCGACAAACGGAGCGTTGTGGTCCCGTTCCTGACGATCAGGGACTGGCCGCAGTACGCGATGCGAGGGATCACCGACGACCTGAGCCGGGGACAAGTGTCAACGATGGATAATTTTAAAAAAATCATCCGGTTCCTCGCGGCGCATAAGTTGAACACGTACATGCCGTATTTGGAGGATTTGTTCGTTTTTCAGAATCATCCCAAATTCGGCCGTGGCAGGGGTGCCCTGACGGCGACCGAAGCCAAAGAACTCGATATCTTCGCGAAGAAGCATCACGTCGAGATCATCCCGATTTTCCAGACGCTGGGACACTGGGAGAACGCTCTGATCCAGCCGGAATATGCGCCGTATGCGGAATTTCCTGGCGCACATACTCTGAACGTCTCCGATGAACGGGTGTATGCGATGCTCGACGAAATGATCGGCGAACTGTCGGCCGTCTTCAGTTCACCCTACCTCCATGTCGCAGCGGATGAGTCGTGGGATGTGGGGTTGGGAGCGAACAAGGAGCGTGTTGCCCGGAGCGATCTTGCTACCGTCCATGCCGAGCATTATAAACGGGTCTTCGAAATTCTCATGAAGTACAAGAAGAAACCGATGATGTACGGCGACATCATTCTGAATAATCCGACGATCCTCGAGAAGATCCCAAAGGAAGTCGTTATTGTGGATTGGCGGTACGGCGCGAGCGACCGGTATTCGGGTCCCGCCATTCTGAAGCAAGCCGGTTTCCCGTACCTCGTCTCTCCCGCAGTCTGGTCTTTCACCGGCCCCTTTCCCCAATACCTCAACACCATGGTCAACGTACAGAATTTCAGCCGGGAAGGATTCAACAACGGCTCTCTTGGATTGATGACGTCCAACTGGAACGATCACGGTGGCGAGGCTCTGCGCGAGCTGAATTATTATGGCTATGCATGGACCGCAGAGTGTGCGTGGCGTCCTCTCGCTTCAGAGGGGGAGACATTCGACGATCGTTTCTTCATACACTACTTCGGGAACAAAGAGGCCGGTCGCACCGCAAGAACAATCTACACTCTTCTCTCCAATCCCCTGAACCAGATGCATTGGTTTGAATTATGGCGACACCCGATGCTACCGCTCCGAATGTCTTCCACAAATTATTGGATGAGGGTCCAGAGCATCGAGTCGAGTATGCCGCTCGTCCACTCCCTGATCGGGGAGTTGCGCCGCCAGGCCACGCTGAACGTGGACCAGATTCCGACTCTTCAGTTCATTACCGATTTGAACCGGTGGTATGCAACCAAGATACGGGTGGGGGAACAGATCAAACGGGCGGTACGTGATACGGTTCAGCTTCTCACCGATTCCACGCGGGGAACCTTGAAGAAACTTGCCCACTCCGTTCTCGCCGACCTGAAGCTTCGCCGGAATGAATTCCGTGCCCTCTGGCTTGCCACCAACCGCGAGGCGAACCTTCAATGGCTCATGTTGCGGTACGACCGGCAGGCGGAGTACTGGCAGGAGACAATCGACGAACTGGAACGAACCGGATCGGTGACCGAACCCCTCATCGAAAGTCAGTGGATCTACCACCCCGATGCAAATCCCGGACGCCGTGATTCGATCGCGACACAGGTCCCGAACGCCTCTTTCAGGAAAACCTTCGCGGTGGGGTCTCTGCCGGAAAGCGCCAAGCTCCAACTCATCGGCGATACGTATGCCAAGGTGTGGGTGAATGGCGCCGAAGTGGGAGAAGTGTCGGCCCGCCGATCACTGTCGCTGATTGTAGAGCATGAACGGATCAAAACCTGGAACATCCTCCCGCTCCTTAAGCAGGGGACGAATGTGGTTGCTGTCGAAGGGGCGAACTATAACCGCTTCGGCTCGGCGGGGTTCAACTTGTACCTGGAACTTCGGAATGGAACCATCGCAGGGAAGGTTCTGACGGATTCCACATGGACCGTCGCGCAACATCCAGGGCCCGGATGGCGGTCCGTGGAATTCGATGACCAAGGTTGGCGGGGAGCGGCTGCCAAACCGTACCCATTTCCGGTCATACGGCCCAATTTCGACACAGGTCGGATTTCGTGGATTGAACAATAGCGTTCGCTCCCGGTGGCATTGGATTCATCCCGGGGCTGCAACCTTCTCCGATTGGTCTCGTCTTAAGTATTTTCGACATAAAGGGCGGTATCACCATGGTGCTGGATAAGTACAAAGATCCTTTTTTAGGGAGAATGCGGAAGCCGGAGGGATTGCCGCCAAAGTTCACGCGCGAGTACAACGTTGTCCTTGGAACGAATCCCAAGGTCGTTTTTGAAGCCTCCCTGGCCCTCTCGTTGTTGCTCGTGATCTGCGGTTTTATGTTCTTCCCTGAGGGGGGTGAAGTAACCAAGGTGACCTCGTTCTCCCAGGAAATGGTGAAGATCGAGGATGTGGATGTCACCCGGCAACAGGATCGCCCACCACCGCCCCCCCGACCGCTCATCCCCATCGAAGCTCCCTCCGACGAAGTGTTGGATGATGCGACGATCAGGGACACCGAGTTGCGGGTGGCAGAAACAGTGGCACCCCCTCCCCCCAAGTCGGAAGAAGATGAGGCAGAATATTTCGTCGCCGTGGAGGAGATGCCTGAGCTGAAGGGGGGGATGGAGGCCATTATGCGGAACCTTGTCTATCCTGAGCTCGCTATTCGTGCCGGCCTCCAGGGTGTTGTCTACGTGGTGGCTTTTGTCAATGAAAAGGGGGATGTCGACCGGGCCGAGGTGTTGAAGGGGATTGGGGGTGGTTGTAATGAAGCAGCACTGGAGGCGGTCAAGAAGGTGAAATTCATCCCGGGCCGGCAACGCGGAAGACCGATGAAAACGCGCGTGTCGATCCCCATCCGGTTCAATTTGACTACGCGGGACTGATGCGTTGGCTGATTAGAGCGCAGCTCCAAATGGACAGGTGCTGTCGCTCCTGTCGTACTATGCCTCCAGCTGTTTTGCAACTCAGACCAAAATCTGTTATACTCCTCCCGATCCAATCCTGGCTTCATCATCACAAAATTTCTTCACAGCGCTCGACCCTGGTTTCATGACCTACGGCTGGCTTTCGATTCTTCCCCCGCTTCTTGCCATCATCCTTGCCATCTGGACCCGCCAGGTCTTTCTCTCCCTTTTTCTCGGCATCTGGGCTGGATGGACCATCCTTTCCGGGGGGAATATTTTCACCGGTCTCGTTTCCGGCATCCAGGCATGCGTCGATGTTTTCAAAGATGCAGGCAATACGAGGGTCATCATTTTCTCAGCGCTCATCGGTGCTCTTATTACCCTGACGCAGCGCTCCGGCGGCGTGCAGGGATTTGTGGAATGGATTCAACGCAGGAACCTTGTCCGTTCCCCCCGCGGTGCCGCCATCCTCGCCTGGCTGGTTGGCATGTCCATTTTTATCGAATCAAGCATCACGTGCCTCGTGACAGGAGCGGTGTCGCGGCCGCTGTTCGAACGGTTTCGCATCTCCCGTGAAAAGCTTGCCTACATCTGCGATTCGACCTCCGCCCCCGTCTGCATCCTGATTCCTTTGAACGCCTGGGGGGCGTACGTCCTGAGTCTGCTGGCGCGAGAGGGGGTGGAGAAACCAATATCCGTTTTCTTTGAAGCGATGCCGTTGAATTTCTATGCGATTCTTACCGTCGGGATGGTAACCTTCATAACCTTTTCGTTCCGTGACTTCGGTCCCATGAAGAAAGCCGAGCAGCGGGCCCGCGAAACGGGAAAAACGATTGCAGACGGCTCCACCCCCGTGATTTCCGAGGAAACGATAGCGATCGAGGCCAAGGAGGGGATCCCGTTCCGGGCGATCAACATGATTCTGCCGGTTGTTTCCATGATCGTGATGATGCCGGTGAGCCTCTATATTACGGGGGACGGGGATATCACGGCGGGGTCCGGCTCGACCTCCGTCTTGTGGTCCGTGCTTGCCGCCCTTTTCGTGGCGGGAGTCCTGACTGTGAGCCAGAGAATCCTGACCGTACGAGAAGTAGTGGACTTGTCACTGAAAGGGATGGGGGGACTCATCCCGCTGGGGATCCTGATGAACTTTGCCTTTGCTATCGGGGATACCAGCAAGGCGCTCGGCACCGGCATGTATGTTGCCTCCCTGGCGCAGGAGGCCCTGAGCCCGATGGTCGTGGCCCCCCTGTTGTTCATCACTTCTTCTTTTATAGCGTTTTCAACCGGAACGAGCTTTGGCACCTTCGCCATCATGATGCCGATCGCGGTCCCCACGGCCGGACTGATGGAGGCGAATCTTGCCTTGTGTGTTGCGGCGGTGTTAAGCGGGGGAGTGTTCGGGGACCATACCTCCCCCATCTCCGATACGACGCTTGTCTCCTCGATGGCCGCGGCCAGCGACCACATCGACCATGTCAAAACCCAGCTTCCGTATGCTCTTGCCACAGCCGGCGGGGCGATCCTCCTCTTCGGTCTCTTCGGCGTCCTGATTCACTGAGTCGTACAGTTTCATTTCCGGAATGAAAAAAAATTCACCGATTTTCATCTCCAGGGGATGGAAAAAGATCATTTCGCGTGCTATATTCTCTCTGTCAGCTCACGCGAAAGAGCAATGTTGTTCTCCCGCCACCGATGAGGGACGGGAGCGTTGTCGGGGGATCCATGAAGAAATACATTTTGTTCGGTGTTGTTGCGGGGGTAACGATTTCGGCACTTGCCATATTCTTTCGTCGCCGCGCGTTGAACGGTTTGGAGTTCAACGGGTTTTTTGATTCATCCACGGTTGCGGATGATCTGTTCGGCGATGCGTTTGAAGAGTTGCCGGATCAACCTTAGGCTGCACCGGTTGTCCTTCCTTGCGTTCACAGTGTCCGCACTGTGCAGGTACTCCTTCCTTTAAACCACTCCACGGGTTTCGATGAGAGCCTCAAGGCTTCCGGGCCTCGGTTCCCGTTCTGAGACAATTCAGCGCGGAGGGTGGGGTCTGTACCGGCGTTTCGCTCCTTCGTAAAAAGCGGTACTTCCACGGCTTGCATTTGTTCAGAATTCTCGTAGTTTGAAGGCACTTTGTTCACCCGGGGATCCTCCACGCTCGCCGCCCGTCACACAGAACGCTGAATGACACCACAACCGCCCGTCACCGAACTGTTTGCACAACTCACCAGTGCCCTCCAGGCCGAGCAAGCCTTGCTTGCCAAAGCCCGTACGGAGTTGACGCTGTTCGGTGGTGAATACCTCGGCTCGTTTGCCGGGTACCATTACTATCGATTTGAAATTCCCGAGGATGTCTACCTGCGCGGTGTTGAAAATGCGCAGTTCATGTTCAGTCAGCTTCAGCCCGTGACGATCGAGGGGCGCTTCATCAACCTCGAAAACCAGTATCTCACGGTCGCACTCCCGATGGAATTCGGGCCGATCCTTCCCGAGATCAAGTGCAGGTGGAACTATGAGGATTCCCTCGCGCCTGCCCTCGCGGCGCTGACCTCCCCCGCCCAGGAACACCCGGTGGCATCCATGCTGTTTGAACCGGTTGAGGCAGTAAACGCTCTGCCTGCATCATTCGATCCCGTTTTTCTCCCCACCACCCCCCAGGAGCAGAAGGAAGCGATCCGACGCATCCTGATGAACCACGTTTCATTCCTCTGGGGACCGATCCTTTCCGGCAAGACGCAGGTCGTTTCTCTCCTCGCCGCGAATTACATCCGGGCAGGGAAAAAAGTTCTCTTCGTTGCCAATACCAACGATCGCGTGGACCAAACGTTGCTGCGGACAATCGATGTCTGCACCCAACTGGGGCTCGATCAGAAACGGGACATGACGCGGGTTGGTTTGCCTCTGCAATTTGAATCGAACGTTCTTGGTTCGTACTCGCTCGAGTACGAAGTGAATACACAAAAAGGGGAAAAGAAGAAAAGCTTCGAAGAGCGTGTTTCGCTCCTTCAGGCATATTGGAAGACCAAGGTGCATCAGTTTCTCCATGAAGATTTCTATGCGAAATTGAGCGAGCTCCGGGATCGGGCGAACGAGAACAAACGCAAGCTGGACAAAGTGAACGAAGAGATCGGGGGTACGAAGGAGACCCTTAACCGCGCGCAAAACGCCTCGATGTTTGAAAAACTGAAAAAGGGGTTCAGCAACGAAGAGCGGGCTGTCGCGCAGAAACTCCTCGGGGAAAAACAGGCGCTCCAAAAAAAGCTCCAGTCGATGCAGCAAGCCCTGACCACGGAACTCATGCGGATGGAGGCCCAGGCCCCGATCGAATCCGACGAAACGCGGGCGTACCAAACAGCGGTAAAGCAAATCGGGGAGCTGGGAGGACTCCAGAAGGTGGCCGATTCGATTGAGGAATTTACCGCGGTCGATGAACTTGCCCTGCTCCAGTCCAAGCGTTTCGTGGCGACCACCATCACGACGGCGCTTACCGACGTCCGGTTTAAGAATTTCGATTTTGATGTCGTCATCATCGATGATGCGGAGACCGTGCAGCTTCCGGTCATGGCGGCGCTTGCCTTCATGGCAAAGGAAAGCATGGTTGTGGCCGGGGATCCGTACCACGTCGGTCCCGAATGCTACTCGCCCAGTGGCCTTGCCGCGGAATGGCTGACCCAGGACATCTTTCTCCATGTCGCGCAGACGGATCAGTTGAACAAACTTTTCGACTGGGCGCAGCAACACCCCCAGTGGTCCATTTTCCTCGCGTCGCATTTCGCCACCACGCCCAAGCTGTCATTGTTCGTCGGGTCGGTATTGTTCGATGACAAGATCAACGTCTTTGCATCCCCGCGCGCCCGAGGAAAAGTCTATGTGATCGATACTCACGACCTACGCTCCTCCTGCCGGCAGTATCTTGGAAAGAAAAGGATCGTTCCCCACAACGACGCACAAACCAGGAAGGTCGTCGAAGCAGTAAAGCATGCGTTGATGGAACCCGGCCGGACGGCCGCCGATGTCGGCGTCATCCTGCCCTTCGCGGGCACCACCATGTATACGAAGCTCCAGCTCCGCTTGCAAACGATCAGGAACGTGGAGGTCGGGACGCCCCAGAGTTTCCGCGGCCGCCGCAAGAAGGCGATCATCTTCGATCTTGTCATGGCCGGAGCCGATTACACGATGCGTCCGATCGACGACCGGAAGATCGGAGAGCACCGAATTGCCCGTCTGTTCAATTCCGTTTTTTCCTGCGTGGAGGAGGATCTGTATATCATTGTCGACATGGCGCATTTCAAAGGCGTCTACCGCGACCGTTTGATCACCAAACTGCTCATGTTGTTGCAGGTCCAGGCCGATGGAGCCGCGCCGTACTCAGCTTCGGCCAAACGGTTCGACGATCTTGACTGGGATGAACGGGCCAAAATCATGGACAGACTGCAGGAGGACCGATCCAGCGCCCTTGCCGCTCAGATGAAATCCCGGCAACCAACGCAACCGATGGACGCGGAGTCCGCCCTGAGAATGAAAATGATGGCGAAGCAACAATCGGCGTCACAGCAGACGGCCGCAAGGGATTTTGTGCGCGAGACGTACCACGCCGTCCAGCGGGTGGTGGGTTACCGGAAGGACGTGAACCTCCTTTCGCAGTCCATCGGGGGCGATGTCCTGTTTCGTTCCTCGCTTGCCACCGAGCTGGCGGCGGCACGGCTGCCGCTCGATGTGTGCCAGAGCGAGGAAGAGTTTAGGAAGATCATGGAGCGGTGGAACCAAATGATCTACGAAATGTCCGGCGCCGGAAAAACTGATCTTTCGTTCTTTGCGCGGCAAACGCCGGAAGCGCGCGTCCGGTTCGATATCAACAACCTCAAGGCCTACTACTCCTCCGACGTGGAGGCAGTGGTGGAGGAGGGGAAACACCGGATTGCAACGCAGGTCACGAAGGTGTTCCAGGAATGTCTGGGCAAAGCCCAGCCCGCCAACCCGGTGGAATGGTCCACCGCGTACCTGAATTTTCTCTCCAAGATGGAATCCTACCTCGGCTGGATTTCGGAGCAATTGCGGAAGTAACCGGCCCACTTCCCTCAGGGCTCTGTTGCCGCCCGGTCCTTATCCTCCCACTGCCGCTGAACGATATGCCCCCCGATTGCCAGCAGGCTCATGACCGACAATGCCGTCACGGTTTGCCAGTTTAACGCCTCCTGGATCGATGATGCCCCTACGCTCCCCCCAATCGCCGTTGCGTATAGAAATGCCTTGATCCCGACGCCGCAAAGCGTGGCAAGCAGGAACTTCGGCAGCGGGATCTTGACCAATCCGGCCCCATAATTGATGAATCCGTGGGGTGAACTGGGGAATGTCCGGATGGCGAACAGGCTGGAGAAGGAGGAGTGCCGTTCGAGGAATTTGGTCACCCGGTGGTCCCGGAACCGCTCCACCCATGGTCCCCCGATATACCGGGCGGCGACGTAGCCCATGGTTGTGCCCGTGGCGCTTCCGAGGCAGATGATGGCGGTGGCAGAAAGCGGGGGAAAGAGAAGAGGGGTGATAAAGAAGAAAACCGAAGCGGGAAGGGCAAACGTCCAGGCCCCGGTCATGGCTGTGACGATCAGGAACGCCGTCCACTGATTTGACCCGAGGGCGCGAATGTTCTCAACGCTCACTTGTTCACGGATCCCGCTCGACAGGAACAAGAGCAGAAGGATCACAAGAAAAAGGAAAAGGATGACGGACCAGATGCGGCTCGCTTGTGAATGGGACACGTTCATGCTTTGACGGCAGTGGTGAGTGGTTCGATGGAAAGAATCGGGGAAAATTCTTCTGAATTCAAGGAGATTGACGCCTTTTGACGGGTTTCGTTGACCGCCATTTCAAAATAGGGTATATTCATCCCGAACTGTTGTGTCATTTCGTCGCAAGGCTCAGGAGTTGTATGTTCTCTTGGTTGTTTGATTTTTTCATCGTCATGTTTTTTGTTGTGCTGAACGGCTTCTTCGTTGCGGCAGAGTTTGCGATCGTCAAGGTCCGGATGACGCAGATCGACCCGTTGGTGACGAGAGGGAACTGGCGTGCGAAGATAGTCAAGGATATTATCACCCATCTCGACGCGTATCTTTCCGCGACGCAGCTGGGTATTACCATGGCAAGTCTGGCGTTGGGTTGGATCGGCGAGCCGCTTATTGCGAGCGAGATCCGGCCGATGCTCGAGGGTTTCGGGATCACCAACGCGGAAATTATCCGGGGAATTTCCTTCGGGGTGGCCTTTGCCATCATCACCTTCCTCCACATCGTCCTCGGGGAGCTGGCCCCCAAGTCGCTCGCCATTCAGCGCGCACAGCAGACCACGCTCTGGATCGCCTCTCCCCTCAAATTGTTCTATGCCATCTTCAGGCCCATCATCTGGTCGCTGAACTCGTTGGCGAACGCGATTCTCCGCCTTCTCGGATTTCATGTCGTGAGCGAGTCGGAACTGTTGCATTCGGAGGAGGAACTGCGCCTGCTCCTGACACAGGAGAAGAGTGTCTCCATGGCAAACAAGAACCTTGTCCTCAACGCCATGGATTTCCGGAGAAAGCAGGCACGTCACTCGATGGTTTCCCGGATGGAGATTGTCGCCCTTTCCATCACCGCGCCCATGGCGAAGAACCTTGAAACGATGCGCTCCCATAAATTCACCCGCTACCCGGTCTACAGGGAATCCATTGACAACATCATCGGTGTCGTCAACACCAGGGATGTTTTCAAATTGAACAGGGACCATGATCCGGGCTTCTCGCTCGAATCAGTGCTGCGGGACGCCTTGTTCCTGCCCGAGACGATCAGCCTTGAGCGCGTACTCGAAGTGATCCTTCAAAAGAAAAACCACATGGTCATCCTGGCGGACGAGTATGGCGGGACGGCAGGACTGATCACGCTCGAAAATGTCCTTGAGGAGCTTGTCGGGAATATTCAGGACGAATTCGACCGCGAGCAGCCGGAGGTCACCAAGGTCAACGAAAACGAATATCTTGTCGATGCCAGCCTGACCACCAACGACGTTGAAAAGCTTATCGACCAGGAGCTTTCCCCGAAGGATATCCTTTCCATCGGAGCCTTCCTCCTGGAACTGCTCGGCCATATTCCGAAAAAGGGGGAAGTGATCCGGGTAAACGGGACGGAATTTACTATTGAACTCGTGGAGGATAAAGTGATCGAACGGATCCGCGTCCGGAAGCTCCCCCCGCCGCCTCCCGCCGAGGAGGAAGAAGAATCATAGGGATCAGTGCATCAGGTGGTCCATCATCGGCCCCCCATGCCATGCGCGCCACACCATTGCCAATCCCATCACGATGATGGTGACCGCTGCCAGTTTGTCCCCCCACCGGCGCAATCGGTAACCGAAGTAAGTGCTGGCAAATCCCGTCACCACGAGAGCCGGCACGATTCCCAATCCGAAGAACATCATGGTTAATCCCCCCTCTACGGGGCTCCCCGATCCCGCCGCCTGGAGAAACATCGTATATAACAGCCCGCAGGGGAGAAACGGGGTCATCAAGCCAATGTAAAATTTGGACTCAAGGCCCTTCTGTGCGACAAGTTTTCCGAACGTTGCCTGGTAGAGTTTGAAGAAGAAGTTCCGTGTCGGCTGCCCGACGGCCAGTTCCGCCGAGACATTCAACCCCGGAACGATTTTGAGCAGGACGATGCCGAAGAGAACCAACATCATTCCCATGGCGAGGGAAAACCAGTAGCCGATGGCCTGGAGGCCGGTGATCCTTCCCCCCAAAAGTCCGAGGAGTGCTCCCACTAGCGTATATCCGAGAACCCTTCCCGCATTGTACGTCATATGCGATCCAAGGAGAGAGGAAAATCCCGGATTGACCCCGATTCCCTGCGTTGAATACCCAAGGACGATAACACCGCACATGCCGACACAGTGCATACTGCCGAAGACCCCTGCAAGGAAGGAAAGCCAGTACTCCATGGCGAAATCCGGATTGCTGGTGAACGGTTCTGGTTTGATGAAAAACGTACCAAGGGATTTCGAGGAAAGCAACTCCGGCAACTTCGTGTGCGCATGATTCCGCCCGCTTCAAAAATCGGTCACTCATAAAATTTGACCTCCGTCCGAGGTTCCATGAGCGAAACGTTCCGATCGCAATCATAATCCTGGAAGGGTCAACGGAGGGGACTCATGCTCATGCCAATGGAGGATGCACGCGGTCTTCTGTGCGCGGAGAAATGACAAAGATCCATTCCTATGAATAACAACGACAAATAAATTATTCCTGAATTGCCTTGCGGAAATTCCAATCGCTTCGTATTATGAAACCGCAACTTGTGCTGCTGCAACCGGTTGCGCAATTCAGAGTTCCTCAATCGTCATTCTCAGCCCTGAAAATGACAATCCCGTTTGCCGCCGTCATCGTCATTGTCATTGCTCTCATCGCCGGTGCGTTCGCTCTTGCCGCTTTCGTCTGGGCCATTCGCACCAAGCAGTTTTCCCTCGAACAATTGAACAAAGGGGCCTACCTCGTCTTCGACGACGACGAGCCGGTGGGCCGGCCCCAGGACATGTTGTTCGGTCAACCCGTTGCCCCATTGAAAAAGAAGAAGAACCCCGCCGATGGCGCGCACTAAGGCAAAACATCCAGTGACCACCCATGCCGAATTCCGGCAGGAACCGGCCTCCTCTTCCCAGGAACCCGGTCACCATGATGAACAGCTCCGCATCGCCATCGACGATTCGGCCCGCACCCCCACGGTGGTGTACTTTGCCGGCGCCGTTTTCTGGTTGATCGTCGGTACGCTGTTCGGGGTCATGACCTCCCTCAAGTTTTCGTTTCCGGATTGGCTTGGCGATATCCCCGCCTTCACGTTCGGCAGGATCCGACCGGCGCATTTGAACACGATCATGTACGGATGGGCATCGCTGGCAGGTGCCGGGATGATCGTCTGGCTCACGGCCCGCTTATGCCGTGTCCCCCTGCAATGGGGCTGGCTCCACTATCTCTCCGCCATCCTTTGGAACCTCGGCGTCCTTGTTGGGACTGCAGCCGTGCTTGCGGGATATAGCCAGGGGTTGGAATGGCTCGAGTTCCCCAGATTTGCGGGGGGGATGATCGCTGTCGCATTCCTTCTTTTCGCCGCATCCGTTGTTCAGACATTCCGCGTCCGGCAGGTGGAGCACCTGTACGTCAGCCTCTGGTACATCCTCGCGTCCATGATCTGGTTCCCGCTTCTGTACGTCGTCGCCAACCTCGATATTTATCAAGGGGTGGTGCAGGGAGCGATGAACTGGTGGTATGGGCACAACGCCCTTGCGGTGTGGTTTACTCCCATCGGACTTGCAGGGGCGTACTACTTTATCCCCAAGGTGATCGGTCGCCCGATTTACAGTTACTATCTCGGGTTGCTCGGGTTCTGGGCGTTCGCGCTCTTCTATAACTGGAACGGGTTGCATCATCTTGTCGGCGGGCCCATCCCCACATGGATGATCACGGTTTCGATCGTCGCGAGTGTGATGATGGTGGTGCCGGTGATGGCGGTAGCCGTCAACCACCACCTGACCACGGTCAACCATTTCCGGATGCTGAAATATAGCCCGACTCTCCGGTTTGTCGTCTTCGGCTCGATGAGCTACACCGCGGTGAGCTTCCAGGGATCGCTGGAATCGATCCGTTCGTTCCAGGAAGTTGCACACTTCACCCACTACACGATCGGGCATGCGCATCTTGGCGTGTACGGGTTCCTTTCCATGATCCTGTTCGGCGCGATGTACTACATCATGCCGCGGCTTGCCAAGTGGGAGTGGCCGTACCCGAGACTCATCAAGGCCCATTTTTGGACGACGGCGATCGGCATTGCAGTCTACGTCCTGACGCTCAGCATCGGAGGATGGATCCAGGGATTGCAGATGAACGATGCTGCGATCCCGTTTGCGGACGTTGTGCAAGCGACCAAGCCGTGGCTCTGGGGACGGACGATCGGCGGCACGTTGATGATGGTTGGTCATTGCATTTTTGCGTTTCAATTTTTTATGATCATTAAAAGGGCCGGACCGCGGCGGTTCGCACCTGCCCTGTTTCGCGAACCGGCCCCGATCGAGGCGCCGGCGGAGGGAAAACGGCGATGATGTTTATCCGCTCATTCGTCTTCTTCCTGGGCATCCTCGCAACATTGTTGCTGGGCTGGGCGGCGCTCGTCGGCGTTCCTGATGCGATGATCTCCGAGGTCCAGCCGCCGGAAGGGCTCTCACGGTACACGGCTGAGGAGTTGTTCGGCCGTTCGATCTACATACGCGAAGGGTGCACATATTGTCATAGCCAGCAGACACGCCCCGAGGGGTTCGGATCGGACCAGGCGCGCTTCTGGGGGCGCCCCTCCGTTCCCGCGGATTATGTTTTCGACAAGCCGCACCTTCTCGGGACGATGCGAACGGGCCCGGACCTGTTGAACATCGCCGTTCGGCAGCCGAGCGCGGATTGGCATCTGGTGCATTTATATAATCCCCGTATTGTCGTTCCGGGATCGCTTATGCCGCCGTTCCCCTTTCTCTTCGAGGAGAAGCTGAGCGCGGGTCCGAATGAGAGGGTGCTGGTTCTTCCTGATTCGATCGCGCCCAAAGGAAAAGTTATCGTTGCAGGGCGGGAAGCAAGGGCTCTCACAGCCTACTTGTTGAGCCTTGATCGAACGTATCCCGTTGCCCAGGGAAAGCCCGATACGACAAAGTCACGATAATCCCCCACCTTTCTCAAGGAGGTCTCATTAAAACAATACTAGCAGGTTTCGGGATGCTGGTGCTGCTCTCCGCCGCTGGCTGTAGTTCACGCCCGGAGACGGAAGAGATCCTTCTTGAACAGGCATTTGGCGCAATCAGGGATAAGGATTGGGAAGGGTACAACAAACTGACCGTGACGTATGCTGATTTTCTCCTCAAGGGGGAGAAGACGGGCCGTTTTGAGGAACGGATCAACTATGCGGGGAGTGTGTTGAAGCCGGATGAGCAAACGAGCCAGCGGGAGCAATTCGACCGCGCGGTGGCAGGGGGCGAAGGGCAAATTGATTTTCAAAGCGCCCGATTTCTTTCAGCCGGCACGGTGATTCTCGAGAGCAGGATGGAGTTGCTGAATGAGGGTGATAACGTGCCGTTTAAGATCTATTCCCTCAAGCTACGCGTTGACGGCAACGAAACGGATACACGTCTGCTTTCCCCTCATTTTACCGTCGTTCCATGGGAAGGAGAGTACCGGTTGATGAGGCTCGAGTTTCCGAAGGAACAGAATTAGCAAGTTGGTGAAAAACAAATCTGCCACAAGGTAACAAAGGCACAAAGAAGAACAAAACATGTTCTTCATCATCCAGAAAGATATTCCTGGGATGTAATACCTGATGCCAGACGAAAGCAAAAAACCGCAAGGATCTTCATCGCACCAGCGTCCAGCGTCTTCGGGGGGGGAGTTCCGCGATTCCGACACAACGCATGTGAATGAGATTCATCAGCGTATTGTCGCACGGGAGCAGGAGGAACCGGAGGAGGGATTCGAACCTCCGCCATGGTGGGTCTGGGCCATCAGTGTCCTGATCCTGTTTGTCATGGGTTTCTATCTCGGTAGGTACGGCGGGTCGTGGAGCACCGTGGCCCACGAGGTGGAACAACCGGCGGTTACAGTGGGGGGTGCGGTGAAACGTTCTGTCAAAGGCGATCAGGTCTATGCGGCAGTGTGCCAGACATGCCACCAGGCGACGGGTGTCGGCATTCCCGGCCAGTATCCCCCCCTTGCCGGATCGGAATGGGTGATAAACGATCCGGGAACGCCCATACGCGTTGTGCTCTATGGTTTTGAAGGTTCTGTCACCGTCAAAGGGACGACCTATAACAACAAGATGCCGGCCTTTTATGAGAAACTGTCGGAGGATGAAATTGCCGCGGTGGTCACTCACATTCGCTCGTCGTGGGGAAATGCCGCGGAGAAAGTAACATCCGGGGAGGTGGAGACCCTCCGTGCGGAACTCGGCGTGCGCGCACCGTGGAGCGCTTCCGAACTGCAAACCCTGAGGACGAAGAAATGAGATTGAATTTCGTTCGGTCCTTTATCCCTTGCATCCCATTGTATGCCTTTGTTGCCATCGTCATGCTGATGGTGATGTTGGTAGCGGGTTGTGAGCGTCAGGAGACCGGTCCGCGCCAGCCGATTGCCTTCAGCCATGCCCGGCACGCGGGTGAGTACCAGATCAATTGCCAGTATTGTCACAGCGGTGTTCGGAAGGGACCGAATGCGTACATCCCTTCGGTGCAAATGTGCATGGGTTGTCATCAACTGGTAGCTGCCAACAAGCCCGAAGTGATGAAGATCCGGCAGGCATGGGAAGCGAAACAACCGATCGCATGGATGAAGGTGAACACCATGGCGGACTTCGTGTACTTTAACCATTATCCCCATATCGCCAAGGGGGTCGATTGCAAGGTATGCCATGGCGATGTTGCATCGATGGTTGAGTTGAAACCGTTCGTCAAGGTGAACAACATGAGCTGGTGCGTCGACTGCCATCGCGAGAACAAAGCGAACATCGACTGTTATACATGTCATCGGTAAGATGGAGGGAAAATTCAATTCAAAATTCAAAATGTAAAATGGAAAAAGTAGTAAGTAAAAAGTAGAACATTTGGGGGCGGAAGGAGAGGGAGGGGTGAAGAGAACAATCACACCACAATCCGTAGGGGACGCATGCAAGAAACCGCAAAGGAATACACCTCGCGTTTGTTGGGATATCTTGGTGACAAGGATCCCATCGAGATTATGTCATCGACGCAGAAGAAGATCAAAAAACTCATAAAAAGTGCTTCAAAAAAAGAGTTGCAGAAACGGCCGAAACCGGACAAGTGGTGTGTGGCGGAAATTGTCGCCCACCTTGCGGAGGTTGAGACCGTTCTTGCATACAGGATGAGGATGATTTTGAGCGTCAACGGAACACCGATCCAGTCGATGGATCAGGATCTCTGGATGAAGAACGCGGGATATCTCATCGCTGATCCAGTGGCAGCGCTCGAATATTTCAAAGTTCAACGTGAACAGAATCTGGTTTTACTGAACTCCCTTACCAAAGAGCAATGGTCCCAGTACGGGATGCATGACGAGCGGGGAAAAGAATCGATCACCCATATCGTCAATCTTTATGGCGGGCATGATTTGAACCACTTGATGCAAATCGAGGCGATTCTGAACGGAAGGAAGAAGTAGCCATGTTGTCGGCATTGGAAATTTCAGAACCGGTGAAGCCGCTCTCCGGCGGGTTGCCGAAGGACATCCTCTGGAACCTTCCGTACGAGGTTCAACAAAGGGATGACGCCGGGAAGCTGGCATATCTTCAAAACCATCTCGGGCGGATACGGTTCTTTGCCTGGACGGCGTTCACGCTGGGGGCATTTCTCTTTTTTGCAGGGGTGTATGGGATCATCATAGGAGAGGTTAATATCCTCACGGTTGGCGGACTGTTGATGTGGATATTGATGCCATGGGTTATGAAGGATCGAATCCAGCGCTATGAAGCGCTCGCGGAAATGTTACGGGAACGATTGAAGCATGGAACTCAAGCGTAGGGACTTTCTGAAAATCCTGGGGGGAGCGACGGTTGCGACTGCGCTGCCGGGCTGCACGCCGAAAAAGCCGCAGTCGCTGATTCCGTACGTCATTCCCCATGAGGAGATCATCCCGGGCAAGTCGGTCTGGTACGCCGGCGTCTGCCGCGAATGTCCCGCCGGCTGCGGCATCCACGTGCGCGTCCGCGAAGGGCGCGCCGTGAAGGTGGAGGGAAACCCGCTCAACCCAGTGAACAGCGGGTCTCTTTGCTCCCGCGGCCAGGCTTCACTGCAAGGGCTCTATAACCCCGACCGCATCCAGCATCCCCTGCGCAAACGTCCCGATGGAAGCTGGGAACAACTGTCGTGGCAGCAGGCGGAGGAGTACCTCCTCGAACAACTGAATGGGGTTATCCGCAACGGGAAGGGAAACAGCATTGCTTGGATGACGCCACACTTGACCGGATCGCTCGATGCGCTCATCGAAGACTTCCTTGGCGCGGTCGGTTCCCGTCGCCGTATTCGCTACGAGCCGATCGCGTTCGAAGCGCTGAAGCGTGCAAACCGGATCTCCTTCGGCCGTGCCGAGATCCCCGACCATGATTTCGCTTCCGCGAAATTCATTCTTTCCTTTGGTGCCGACTTTCTTGAGACATGGATCTCTCCGGTCGGGTACACAAAAGATTTCACAGCCACCCGCGCATTCGATGCCGGGGCCGGCGCCAAGTATGTCTATGTTGGGCCCCGTCTCTCCCTGACTGCCACGAACGCCGATGAATGGATAGCGCCCAAACCGGGGACGGAAGGAGCTCTCGCGATGGGTATGGTCAACGTCATCCTTACCTCCGGTGAGGCAAAGGGGATCTCGCTTGCCGACTCCAACGAGATCCTCGCGATGACGCGTGGTTTTGCACCGAAGCAAGTCGAGGAGATCACCGGCATCAAAGCGGAACGAATCCGTGAACTTGCTCTCGAGATGGCAGCGGCCGGTTCCAGCATCGCCGTCGGTGGCGGGACGGTCCTTGGCAGCGATACCGAAGTGGCAACGCTTACGGCAATCAATTTGCTGAATACCATCTGCGGCAATATCGGAAAAACGGTCCGCTTCGATACGCCGCTGACCCTTTCCCATCTTCAGAGCTACGCCGACCTGACGAGGTTTGTTCAATCGATGGAGCAGGGGGAGATTTCTGCACTCTTCTTCACAGAAACAAACCCCGTGTTCTCAACTCCGCCGGCGCTCAACTTCACCCATGCGATGACCAGGGTTCCTCTGAGCGTTGCGTTCTCCAGCTTTATGGATGAGACAACTGCCCAAGCGACCTTTGTGTTGCCGGTCCACACACCGTTGGAAAGCTGGGGAGATTATGAGCCGAAGAGGGGTGCCTACGGTTTGATGCAACCGGTGATGCAGCCGGTGTTTCCAACGACGAAAATGTCGGGCGATGTCCTGATTGCAATCAATGACAAGATCGGCCGGCGGACCACCTTTTCAACATCCGAACAACCGTTCTTTGAATATGTGAAGGACCGCTGGAATTCGCTCCACCGGCAGTTCGGAGAGAAGCAAGAGTTCGATCGTTGGTGGACAGAAGCATTGGCGAACGGTGGGGTGTTCAGGCCATCCTCCGGTCCGTTTGCGGTCCGATGGACGGGCACGGCTTCCGAACTGAGCGGCATCCTGGGGGAGCTGAAGCGTGGTGAGACACCACCCGACTTTGTTCTGGTGACCTCTCCTTCGATCAATCTCTACGATGGCCGGGGGGCAAACAGGCCCTGGCTGCAGGAGGTCCCGGACCCGATGACGCAGATTACGTGGGGAAACTGGATTGAGATTCATCCCACCGACGCGGAGAAGTTGAATATCAAGAGGGGCGATGTCGTGCAATTGACAACACAGCATGGAGTTCTCGAAGCCCCCGCCTATGTCTATGCCGGCGTCAGGCCGGGAGTTGTGGCCATGCCGATCGGGCAGGGGCATAGCGAATACGGCCGGTACGCGAAAGGGAACGGGGCCAATGTGTATGCGCTCTTCCCGCCGTTGCCTCTTTCCTCGTCCGGCGGCATGCAATGGTCGAACATCGGTGTGCGCGTGGTGAACCGGGGCGAGCACGTGAAGCTTGCGGATGTTGCCGGGAGCGACTACCTGCATGGACGCAACATTGTTCAGGTGGTCAGCATCGAAGAACTGCTGCGGCAAACGAAGGAGCTGCAGGAGGGAACCTATAAGGAAGAGGAAGGATTCGGCAAGCCGGGGAGTGCTTCGATGTACCAAGAGCATGAGCATCCGGACCATCGTTGGGGGATGACCATCGACCTGGACAAGTGCACGGGATGCAGTGCATGCGTCACCGCCTGTTACGCAGAGAATAATATTCCGGTGGTCGGGAAGGAGCAGGTGCAGCTTGGCCGGGAGCTTTCGTGGCTTCGGATCGAGCGGTACTTTGACGATCCGCCTGCCGATCCGCAGGCGCCGCACAATCCGAACGCGGAATTTCTGCCGATGCTGTGCCAGCAGTGTGACAACGCACCCTGTGAGCCGGTGTGTCCGGTGTATGCAGCGTACCACACTCCCGAAGGACTGAATGCCCAGGTCTACAACCGCTGTGTCGGAACGCGGTACTGTTCGAACAATTGCCCCTACAAAGTGCGGCGTTTCAACTGGTTCGATTATGAATGGCCGGAGCCGTTGAACTGGCAGCTGAATCCCGATGTCACCGTCCGCAGCAAAGGGGTGATGGAGAAATGCACCTTCTGCGTTCAGCGGGTTGTGGAGGGGAAGAACAATGCAAAAATGGAGGGGCGTTCCGTTGCCGACGGGGAAATTACCACGGCGTGCCAGCAGGCCTGCCCTGCGCAAGCCATCGTCTTTGGCGATTTGAAAGACCCCGAAAGCAACGTAAACAAGTTGCGTGAGAAGAACAAACCACGCGGCTACCGGGTGCTGGAAGAGCTGAATACGCAACCGGCTGTTGTGTATCTCAAGGAAATCAGGTCATAGCAGAGGGTCTGTTGATTCATTTATGAGACTTTACTCAAGAAAGGGCTGCGCAGATTCATTCTTGATTCTCCATCCTTTTCTGTACCTTCTCCGTGTATCTCTGTGACACGTTTTTCCCATAGCATCAATGACCAATTATAAACTCTCATATTCCCAGACCGACCTCGACCTCACGCAGACACTGAATAAGCCGAAGCGATGGTATTATGTCGCAGTCACGCTCCTCGGCCTTGGTGTCGCCTGGGGGGCTGGCTCGTGGCTGTACCAGATTCTCACGGGTATCGGGGTATCGGGGAAGAATAACCCGGTCGGGTGGTATCTCTATATTACGACCTTTGTCTTCTGGGTCGGTATTGCACACTCCGGCACGCTGATCTCCGCCATCCTGTTCCTCTTTCGGGTTAAGTGGCGCTCCTCGGTGTATCGAAGCGCCGAAGCGGTGACGGTGTTCGGGCTTGCGACCGCTGGGCTCTTCCCGCTCCTTCACATGGGACGTGTGTGGGTCTTTTACTGGACCCTCCCGTACCCGCAGATGGGGGGGCTTTTTCCCAACTTCCGATCGCCGTTGGTATGGGACGTCTTTGCCATCACCACCTATCTTACCGTCAGCTCAATCTTTTTCCTGACCGGCATGGTACCGGATGTGGCGATCATCCGGGACAAAGCCAAAGGATGGAGAAAAAAGCTCTACGGGTTCCTTGCTCAGGGGTGGCAGGGGACGGACAACCAGTGGCGACACTACACGGCTGCGTATGTGTTCCTTGCAGCCCTGGCCACGCCCCTCGTTATTTCAGTCCACAGCATTGTGTCCTGGGATTTTGCGATGAGCATCGTGCCCGGGTGGCACAGCACTATTTTCGCTCCCTACTTTGTCGCGGGGGCGATCCACTCCGGACTCGCGATGGTGATCCTCATCCTGATCCCGATGCGGAATGCGTTCAACCTGCACCCGTACATCACCGACCACCACCTGGAGAGCCTGGCGAAGTTTCTCCTGTTCACGGCGACCGTCGTTGGGTTCGCGTACCTCATCGAGTTGTTCATTGCCTGGTACAGCCACAACCAGTGGGAACAGGCGATCTTTCTGTACCGTGCGTTCGGGGATTACTGGTTTGCCTTCTGGGCACTGTTTGTCTGCAATCTCCTGGTACCGCAATTATTCTGGATCAAACGGTTCCGGCGCAGCATCCCGTTTCTCGTCTTCGTCTCGGTCGCTGTGACAATCGGCATGTGGTTCGAACGGTTCACGATCATTGTCACTTCGCTTGCTCACGAGTATATCCCTTTTGCCTGGGGGTTGCCGACGCTGACCTGGTCCGAGATGGGAATCGTCGTTGGGAGTTTCTGCTGGTTTTTCTTTTTGTTCCTGCTCTTTGCTAAAACACTCCCCGTCGTTTCGATGTGGGAGGTGAAAGAGCAGTTGGATCCACCGATGGCGGGGAAGAAGTAGCGCAACGGGGCATCGGAGAAACGGTGCAACGGGGAAATAAGCTAATGCGGAGGTCTTCACGCTCAGCGGCAACGAACATAAGGGGTACAACATCCTCTTAGGGAAAATTGTCACAATGATTAACAATCCGAAGCCATGGCTGGTCTGAGGGTCGATACCCCTCATGGAGCTGTTCGACGCCGACGCACCGACGCACCGTCGCTCAGGTTCCCCGTCGCAGTTTTCGAGTTCATGAATGTTTGACTGGTATGACTACCGATCAATGAGTAAGTACAAGGGTCCCAACATGATGGCGGTGTTTCCCGCGATGGATTCGCTCCTCCTGGGGATTGACGAGTTGAAGAAAGCGGGGCACGAGAATTTTCTCGTCTACGCCCCCGTGCCGCATCATGATATCGAACAATCCCTGCACAGGCCGAAGAGTCCGGTGCGCGTCTTCACGCTCGTTGGTGCGCTGACCGGTTTCTGCACCGGGTGGGCTTTAACCATCGGTTCGGCGATGCACTATCCGCTGATTGTCGGTGGGAAACCGATCATCTCGATCCCCCCGTTCGGTGTTCTGGCCTACATCCTGACGATCCTCTTCGGCGCACTCGCCACGATGATCGGGTTCCTGATCAATGCGCGCCTGCCCCAGCTCCGTCTCGCCGCCGTCTATGATGAACGGCTGTCCAGCGACCATTACGGTATCCAGGTATTTTGTGATGAAGGGAAGATGAAGGAGTTTGAAAAGTTGTTGAAGGGGTGTGGAGCAAGGGAGTTTCGGAGAGCGGAACATTAATTGAAGGTCTCTGAGCAACGGGGCGCCGGGGCGACGAGGCAACGGTGAAAATCGTTACTTGTGAAGAGGAGGTGTTATGAGGCGAGGAAAGAAAGAGCTTGTAAGGACTCACCGTGATCTTGAAATTTATCAGATCGCATTCGATCTGGCAATGAGGGTATTTGAATTGTCGAAAAAATTGCCAATGGAAGAACGGTATTCGCTCACGGATCAAATGCGGAGATCTTCACGATCTGCAGCTACGAACATAACCGAGGGATGGCGAAAAAGACGATATCGGGCGGCTTTCATTAGCAAGTTAAGTGATTCCGAAACGGAAGCCGCCGAAACTCAGACGTGGCTTGAGTTCTGTGTCCATTGCAAATATCTTTCCAGAGATGAAGTGGCCGACGTCTATAAGACGTACAACATCCTCCTCGCAAAAACCGTTACGATGATCAATAACCCGAAACCATGGCTGGTTTGAATCCCGATAATTTTCCTGTGGCCTCATTGCCCCGTTGCCCCGTTGCGCCGTTGCACCGGTTCCCGGTCCTTTCCGTGGTCGCCTCCCTTCTTTTCGTGATCGGTTGCGGCAACGACAACGGCGAGATCGGCAACTACCGTTACCGTTCGGACATGCACGCGCAGCCGTCGTACCGAAAGCATGAGGACCCCCGCACGCCCGTGAAGAATACCGTGCCGGTGAAGGGGTTCGTGGAGGCGGTGCGCGATTCGGCTGCAGCGGCGAAACTGATCAACCCGGTCAAGCTATCCGCGGCGAACGCGGACAGCGGGCGGTTCCTGTTCCAGGCGTACTGCTCCCCGTGCCATGGGCTCGGCGCGAAGGGGGACGGACTGGTCGCGGCAAAATTCCAGGTGCCCCCCGATCTGACCGCCGCGAAGTACCAAAAAGCCCCGGACGGCTATATCTATTACGTCATTCGCAACGGTCGCCTGATCATGCCGCCGCACTACGAGGCGGTGAGCCCCCGTGAACGATGGCTGGTGGTAAACCACCTGCGCGCGCTGCAACAGCAACAATAATGCACCGAGTGTTCCCATGACCGATCCGGTTCTTCTCGCCCCTCCGAAAGACCTTCCGCCAAAACTTGTGGCGATGCTCCGCCTCTTCGTGGTCGTCGGGCTTCTGACCCTCCTTGCGGGCATGGTCGGCTTCGAGTCGCAACGGGTCTGGATCTCGTACCTTGTCAACTTCTGTTTCTGGACCGGATTGGCCCAGGGGGCGGTGGTGTTTTCGGCTGCATACCGTCTGACGAACGGCACATGGGGCGAAACGATCCGTCGCGTGGCAGAAGGGTTCGTGGTGTTTGTTCCTCTCAGCATCCCCCTCTTTTTCCTCACGTTCCTCGGCCGGCACGAACTCTGGCCCTGGATCAAAGAGCCGATCGAGGCCAAAGCGGTCTGGCTTAACGAGCCGTTCTTTTTCCTGCGCGTCACGCTCTATTTTTCCATTATGAGTTTCCTCAGTTGGAAGTATGTTTCCCTTTCCATTCGTCCGGAGGTCGGTTTGCTCAAGGAAAGGGGGCTCGCCCCCGCCTCCCGCTGGGTCAACCGCCTCACCAGGAATTGGACCAACTACAACTCTGAACTTCAAACTCGAAACTTGAAGCTTGCTCCCTTCGTCCCCATCGTGCTGATCGCATACGGAGCCGCCTACAGCTTCATCGGTTTCGATGTCGTGATGTCGCTGGATCCCCACTGGTACAGCACGATGTACGGCTGGCTCTATTTTGCCCATGCGTTCGATGCGGCGGTGGCCGGGACCATCATTGTCGCGATCCTAGCCCGCAAATATTTCCATCTCGAAGAACACGTCTCCACCAAACAATTCTACGATGTTGCCCGCCTCCTGATGGGGTTGTGCATGCTCGCCGGCGGGTTTTACTGGTCGCAGTACCTCGTCACGTGGTACGGGAACCTGGGGGAGGAGATCGAGCGATTTATCCTCCGATTCGACCATGCGCCCTGGCCGCCATTCCAATGGGCTGTCATCCTTCTTCTGTACTTTTTCCCGATCGTCGTTTTTCTCAGCCGCGCGGTGAAGGAAAAGATGCGAGCTCTTGCCGTCATCGCCTCCGTTATTCTTGCAGCGAACTGGTTGTACCAGTTCATCGAAATCGCCCCCTCCCTCTGGAAGCAGGAGAACCCCCCGCTCGGCTTCATAGAACTCGGCATCACACTCGGTTTTCTCGGCGCGGTCGGGCTCTGCTGGTTGGCGTATGCGCGCATTGTGCCTCTGGTACCGGTGCGCATAGGCGAACAACAAACCCATCATTAAGAGGCTGAGCTTCGGTGCAACGGGGCAGCGGAGGATCGGGGAGGGAATCCACGGGGAATCGGTTATCCGGAATTTCGGTGCAATGGATCCTGGATCCGCTTTTCACCCCAACCCCGTCGCCCCGTTGCGCGTTACTCCCTCTCTCCCCTTCTCCTTTTCTCAAAGATGAATAATCAACGCAACATAGGATTGTCCGAGACACAAATATGCGCCCAGTGCGGTCTCCCGTACGGCAAAGGGGGCGTCACGAGTCAGGTGGATGGCAAACCTCTTCACTTCTGCTGTTACGGTTGCTCGTTCACCTCTACGCTGACCGGCGAACAGGGAGACGCCGGGACCGCCGGACTCTTCCTCGCGCGACTCGGCTTTGCCGCCTTCCTGTCGATGAATATCATGGCCGTCAGCTGGATGACCTACGACAAGGGATGGGCGACCTTCGGCCTTGAGCCGGAAGCTCTGCTGTACCTTGAGAAACTCCTCTTCGTTCTCTCCATCCCCATCATGCTTTTTGTCGGGACCCCGTACCTGCGCAACGGATGGCGGGAGCTCCCATCATTCCGATTTTCGACGGATAGCCTCATTGCTCTCGGCTCCTTCACGGCCTTCGGGGTTTCCTCGTATCAAGTCTTCACCGGAGGGGGTGGGATCTATTTCGATACGGCGACGACAACGCTCGTTCTCGTCACTGCGGGACGGTACATTGAGGCGACGGCAAAAGTGCGGACCTCCAACGCCATCAGAAAACTGATCGATCTCCAGCCGGAAACGGCGCGGGTTGTGCACAATGGAACGGAGTCGATTGTCCTAAGCAAAGAGGTTGATGTCGGCGAGCAAATCAAAGTCCTGCCGGGCGAGCGGATGCCGCTTGACGGTGTGGTGGAGGAGGGGAGAACGAGCATCAATGAAGCGATCCTTACCGGCGAATCAGTCCCTGCGGCAAAGCACCCGGGCAGCCGAGTCTTTGCCGCAACGATCAACATCGACGGGGCGATCGTGGTTAACGTGACGGCCCGGCAGCGGGAGTGCGTCCATGCCCAGATAGTGCGATTGATGGAGGAGGCGCAACGGACCCGATCTCCCATCCAGCAGACGGTGGACAGAATTTCGGGGATCTTTATCCCGGCCGTGATCGGGATTGCCGCCCTGACGTTCGCCGGATGGATGATCGCTGCCCCGTTCGAGGAAGCTTTGCTCCATGCCCTGACCGTCCTGGTTGTCGCTTGCCCCTGTGCGCTTGGGATCGGAGCCCCGCTGGCGAGTGCCATCGGTATCGGTCATGCGGCTGAACAGGGCGTGCTCATTCGCTCGACCGAAGCGATGGAAAATGTTGCACACACAAAACTGGTCGCCTTCGATAAAACCGGGACCCTGACACGGGGCGAGCCCTCCGTGAGCACTGTTTGGGCTTCCGGAGATGTGCGAATGATGCTCAGCATGGGGGCTTCCGTCGGAAAGAATTCCGAGCATTCACTCAGCAAGGCCCTTGTGCGCTACGCGGAAGAACTTCAGCTTCCATTTCTTGCCGTGAGCGATGTGCGGGTGATACCGGGGCTCGGTGTTGCCGGGAACGTGGAGGTTCATGGAAAGTGGCTGAACGTTGTTGTCGGGAATGAAGAGCTGATGATTCAACAGAACATTGTTTTGAGGGAAGAACTGCCGGCCATCGACGGCACGTGCGTATATGTGGGATGGGATGGAGCATTGCAGGGAAGCATCGGTCTTCGCGACTCCCTCCGCCGGCTTGCCGCAGAGACGGTCGCGGAGTTGCATGCGATGAAACTTGAAACGTACCTTCTTTCCGGAGATTCCAATGGAGCGACACAATCCGTAGCCGCAGCGGTCGGTATCGAAGCGGCTTTTGCCAAACTCCTTCCCGATGGGAAGCTGGGGAAAATCCGTTCACTCAGTTCGGCCGGAGCTCTCATGATGGTGGGAGATGGAATCAACGACGCACCGTCGCTCGCGGCGGCCGATATCGGCGTTACACTTGGTTCCGCCACCGACATTGCAAAGGAAAGTGCGGACGTCACCATCATCGGTGATCACCTCGAAAAGATCCCCTGGCTTATCCACTTCTCCCGTCGCGTCCTTTCCACGATCCGCTGGAACCTTGTCTGGGCGTTCGGGTATAATGCCGTCGGTATTGCGTTTGCCGTCGCCGGCCTCCTCGAGCCGATTCTTGCCGCCATCGCTATGGTGGTGAGCAGTTTGTTCATTATCGTCAATTCCCGCCGCCTCGCCCGCTCAGTAAAACCTGGACTTTCTTAAAATAAATTGCGCAGAGGAACACGGAGTTTTCACAAAGCGACAGGGAGATTTTATCGGGTTTTTCCCTGTATTTTCTCTGTCTTTATTGTGTTTCCCTGTGCAATGTTTTACTCCAAGGCCCAAATAATTCTTGACATTCATTAAAGAAACGTATAAAATTGCGCCAGGTCGTTTTAACCGGCGACGCCTTCCCGCACCTCGAATTGTAAAGCGATTTTCAACCGATCCACCAAAAAATATCCACGAAGAGCACCAAGGGGGACGAAGGGAAAACAACTCTTGGGTTTATGATTTGTTTCCACGAACCGAGCGAAATATTCGGAAATGTTCTTTCGCGTGTTTAGCACATTTCGTGGGCTGAGCAGTTAACCCTTCGCGTCCTCATGGATTTCTTTTCAAGAGATCTTCATGCCTCGCTCTCCCAAGCATCGTCCCCGCGCTTTCGAAGAAGATATTTACCCATGGCATCTCGGCAAAGTCCCGGCCACCATCGATACGGTCGACGGATCCTTGCCACACCCGGCTTGGAGGAACGCCATCTTCGTCGTCCATGGTATGGGCACGCAGCTCATCGCCGAAACTGCCGCCTCGCTTCGCTCCGGTTTCGAAGATTCCCTCGACGATATCCTTGACTGGCAGCACCGCAACGACAAAACAACCCCTTTCCGTGACGTCGGTGAAGTACCTCCCCCGCTCATCGCTGAAGGCTACTGGGCCGACTACGAAAACCTCAAAACCACCTTTCCCGAAGACTGGAAACTGCTGGAGGGAAACAAAGGGGAGTTCTTCCTGAGGCTCTGGCGCACGCGCGTCCTTTCCGCCTCACGCACCTTCTGGTGGTTCGTCGGACAACTGCTGAGGCTCGTCAATCCCTCCGTCATCTGGCGCATCCATCCCTTTGCGTGGCTCCTGTATCTTCCCCTGCAGGTGGTGGCTCTCTCTGCCCTCGTGGCAATGTTGGTCCGGTATCCAAAGATCCTCTCCGATGTGCTGGCGGACGTCCGTCTCTATGTTGCGCCGAAGGGGATAACCGAACGGGCAATTGTTCAGCGAATCGACTACCGTGTGGGGGCGGAGTTCCTGAAACTCATCGGGCTCGGTTGGGACTTTCGTCCGCTCCCGAAGCCGCTACGAAAAAAGATCGGCGACAGGGAGATGGTATTCGAACGGATCATCTGGGTGGCACACAGTCTCGGTACGGTGATCAGTTACAACGTACTCTCCGATCTGTTTCACCGCTCCGAGGAACTTACCCGAAGCGGGGATAAAAAGCAAAAAGAGGGAGTGGCGCGGTTTCGGGGCGCTCTCCGGCGGTTCGTCACGTTGGGGAGTCCGCTCGACAAGATCGCGTTCCTTTTCGGTGAAAAGACCCTCCGCCCGTGGCCCGTCTTGAACAGGCAGCAGATTATTGCCGGGGGGGAGACTCCCGAAGGGGGCGGGGAGCACGCAGCAAAGGAATGGTGGATCAACTTCTGGCATGTGCTCGATCCCGTCTCGGGCGCGTTATCTAACAGTATCATCTGCGGCAACCGTTCGCCGATGAATGTGCATATCGGCTTCTTCCGGCTCCCCGCGCTCGCCCACGTTGCTTACTGGAAAGACAGCACAACACTCCGTTTTATCCTGAGTCGCGTCTACGGAAGGAAGTATCTTGAGGACAAGGGGCTGAAACTCCATTCCGCCGGCTGGCTGACGTTCCTTGCGGTGTTTGGCTACACTGCCTGGGCCGCGATCATTTTAGGGCTGTTGTACTTGATTGTTTTTGTGCTGCCGGGATATGCAGCTGAAGCTCTCACGTGATGGTTGTAGGGGGGGAAGGAAGGAGAGAGTGAACTCGATGGGGTGAAAGGAACAAAGAAATGAACGCATTTGACGGCCTTCGACTGTACGAAATTGTCATGCTTGTTTTGGGGATCGTCTTGTTCATAACGACGATTGTTCTCATGGTGTACTTGATCACCCGGAAGCGCAGCATAAAACCATTAACGTATCTGTTTCTGCTCTCGATTGTGATGATGGGTTTTCCCGCTATCAGCAAAATTCAGTTTCAGGGAGCGGTGGTCGATTTGAAGAATAGGGTCGAAGGAGAAAGATCCACAACTCCGGACTCGACGGTGAGGGAACCGCTCGATTCGGCGAAGAGGGTGATGCTTCAAAACGAAATTCACGCCGTCCTCGAAAGGCCGGTGAGCGACCCCGAAGTTCTTGTCACGGTGGCGAGGGGACAGGCGCTGCTCGGAGATACGTCGGCCGCCTTTAAGTTTGTTGATTCCGCGCTTGTCACGAACCCTCGCTTTCGGTCTGCCACAACATTCCGGCAGATGCTCACGGCGAAACGTCCGGATACGGACAGAGTTCGTTTTTAGCCTGGAGCGATCCGGCCTTTACTCCTCCTGCATCCGGGTTCGCAACGGCTTTTGCAAACATCTCCTATAGCATGAGCTACTTTGGCCCGAGGAGGGATTATGCCGTCTTTCAACTTCCACTACACACCCGAGAACCTCGCGGTTGGTGATGCGGGGACGTGGGTTTCCTCAACGGATGGCGACACGCCAACCATTCAACTCCCTATCCGGATGTTAGGTATTGACTCACCGGAGGTTCACTTCGGCGGTGTCACTGAGAACAATCCCGGAAAATTCGACGAGGCGATGCAGGGATTTCTCTCAAAAGAAGGAAAGAATATTCCATCCGGCCTGAAGAAATATCTTCGCAAACGGCTCCTCTCGAAGCCATCGACACGCCAGATCCAGGCTGGGAGAAAAGCATTCGATCATTTCCAGGAAGTCGTCAAGCAACGGCTCGATCGGGGCCTTGGGAAGAACGGCAAGCCTCTCAACCCCCGCAAACTGTTCTTAATGGCAAGCAACGATGTCTTCGACATGAACGGCCGGATGCTCGCCTACGTCGCACCGAGTTACACCAAAGCGGAGCGGGAATCGATCGCTCCCGGCAACCGACCCACGTTTAACTTGCAAATGGTGCAGGATGGCTGGGCGGCAAGCCTGATTATTTACCCGAATATCCCCAAGCCTACCGACCTGACGTTGGTACAAAAAGCCGTCAAGAATGCCCGGACACATCATAAGGGAATGTGGGCTGACAAGAGCAAAACGCTCCTCCCGTACGAATTCCGGTGGATTGTGAAGATGATCCAAGGGCAAACGATGGAGAAAGCCCTGAGCCGCTACTGTGGAGATATCAGTACGGCAAAATTGTATAAACCTGAGGATTATTACCGCGTGCTCCCGGAGAACAGAATCTTCTTCTTTAAAGAGCATGCGGGCAAGGCGCTGGAAATGGGGCTTGAGATGCAATAGAGAGCATGGTGGAGGTGAGAAACTCTCCAAAGGGATTTAACTCAGGGGTCATCATGACAAAAACCGCCTTATGCCTGCTGTTGGCACTCGCGTTTGGACTGCCAGTGGTTCAGGCTCAATCAGTAAGCACGATGCACCAGATCATTTCTTCGGATCCACTGATCGCGCGCGATACGGTATTCCGCAATATGCAAGCCGAGATCGAAACGGAATTGGGAAAGACAGGAAAAGGAGCACAACTGAATCTCCTTTTTAACCGAATGTCGGATGTTCAGGAGCAGGTGATCGGCTTCCTGGATACGCCCAGAGTATCGCTCAGGTTTCCTGAGAGGCTTTTGGTAATTGAATACAAAGGAATGAGTGGAAGCGTTCATATTCCTCAATTTCCGGATACAACAAAGATTCTTGCCCAAGTCCGCTTGAGTATTAAAGAAGGTTTGACCGATGCGTTGAGCAACGTGCTGAAACGCTTCAGTTCAGATCCGGGAAAACAAGCTTTCCTTAAAGCGCTCTCGGAAGCGTTGGAGAGTTCACAGTTTACCGTCGGCGTGAAGTGGTCTGTTCCATCCCTGAGCGATGATGGAAAAGAGTTAGCCGGGTTGATCACCGAAGTGATTATGGAGAAAATAAAATTTGAGCTCGACCCCATCTGGAATGAATTCAAATCCGCCTCCGACACTGTGCAACTGAAGCGTCTTGCCGGGATTCTCCAGGAGCGTCTTACTGCTGTCATCATGAAAATGCGCGAACCTTTGCTGAGGGCGTATCAAACGGCGGAAAGGAAACTGCAAGATCTTGTGGACCGGTTTTCAGAGATGCTCCTTGCCGGGAATGCAGGATTTGCTCTGGTGGAGGGGACTGGCGCGTTTGCCGGAGGGTTGATTGCAACCTATGTCCAGCCAAAGTACAAAGTCGGGCTTTACTACACAAGTCAGTTCCAGGATAAGGATAGCGTCAGTCAAAAACCGGGAAATCTCTCGCTCATCGGTGCTCAGGTTGAGTGGACAACTGAAAAGTCACAATGGGACTTCCTCGCCTCGTACATTTTCGGACCGATGGTAGGGGGTTCGGGGGAAGTGGGACTGGGACATTCGTGGAAGCCTGCTTCCTCGGTGATCATGGGCGAGAGCGTCTTCTTTTTCTTTGCCAGGGACCAAAAGTGGGAAGAGCTCTCGGCGATGGTTGGTGTGAGCCTTCGGGGAAAGGATCAACATTCGCCCGCCCTGTTTGTCGGGAAACGATTTCAGAAGGGAAAGAATTGGGACCTGGTCTTTCAGGTGAGCTTTCCTGTCATTCCTTTCTTGAATTAGGAGGGGCCCATGAAAAACGTCATCATTCTTGCAGCCCTGATCCTTCTCTTGCCGGTGGTGAGCGTGGGGGAGAACAACGACGTCAATGTCCTCAATTACTACGCCGTTACAAACTCCATCGACGGCCAGCCGTTGATCAACCGGATTAACGTTATGCGGTTCCTTCCCGTGTTTGCCATGCGTGATTACGTTGATTCTGTTCATGTTACCATTTTCTTCGGATCCAAGATTTACTCCCGCAGCGCCGTTTCCGTGGAAGGAGGGCGGTACTGGGAGGTCATGTTGCCGCAGTTCAGGTTGGGCGAGGCGATACAGAGGATAGAAGTGGAAGTACAATTCGGTCTGCCGATGTCATACCAGAACAAGATCGACCTCGTTAAACGAAAATACGACCATGCACTTGACAAACTCCGAAAAGATCGGGAAAGCGCGGAAGCAATAAAAAAACAACTGCCGGTCTTGGAGCAGAGTATCAAATCGCTCAGTGATTCCCTTCTGCGGACGGGGGACAAAGACACTGCAAAAGCGCGATATGCCACGCAGATGAAAGAGTCAAACAATGCATTTGAGAACCTTGGAATCACATCGAACGAGGCGGATGGATTGCGAATCCCTTTTGCTGAATCTGACTCGGCTGACTATTTCCAGAAAAGAGCGAATCTCCTGGAGCGCAAAAACATTTTATCCCCGGACACGATACATGCGATTCACCTGCTCGTTGAGTCTAGGACAAAACTGGTCCAAGAGTATCAAAAGACATACATCGAACTGGCTACTGAAGAACAACGATTAAAGAAAACACTCCGGCACAATCGCTCATTGTCCGACAGTCTTGCCCGTACGGTTCTGCAGAGCGAAGAGAGCATTACAAGTCTTCAGAGCCGCTACCTATTGGAGCGAGAGATGTTGACGAGCGAAATTGAGAAAGAAATTGAAGTCGGATTGACAGATACAATGTATGTCGGCCCTGCCGTCAAAAAATCCGATCTGATAATCGACGCCGATTTCAAAAAGGCTCGAATTCTTTACCGCAACTACAAGACCGTCCTGCGAAAAATGCTGGCCCTGGATCCCGCGGAGCGGGTTGGAATCTTCCGCATCCGGTATATCCCGTTCGCGATCGTTGGCATCGAAAACAGCCCAATGAGTTTGCGGGGACAGTTCTCCAAGACGCCGACGACCACCTTTGAGGTGGGACTCAGTTTTGGTGATGCGATCACGCCCGGTGACGAGTTTGTGCCGACCGAGTTTTCCCTCCGCCGACTCGGCGTGGCTTTCGCGGTAACACAGAAACTGTTCACGGATGATGCTGATATCATAGCTATTGCTGTGACATACGATTTTAATTCCTATGCAAGTATCGGTTACGGAGCCAACTTTGCCCATGGTCCAGTACGGGGTTATGCAAGCCTCGGTATCAACAAGAAAGTGTTCGAGCAGGTTGTCGCCGCTTTGGGGAAGTTATTTGAATAACCAGTTTTTCTAAAAACCGACTCAACACCAAAGCCGAAGAACCTTCTGAAGCCCCTCTTCCTCAAACTTACCTTCTTCCAACCGGGTTCAGAAAAAGAATACCCGGTGACGGATGACGTCGTCGTCGACATCGTGCCGATGCGGTTCGGGGACGTTGTCGGCCTTACGGCTCCGGTGCTCCTGCAACCCCGTCCCCCGAAGCCCGGACTCTTCTTCGTTGATGCCCCGGGCTTCAAGCCGACCCGCCAGCACTATCTTCGCGTCCAGTTTGCCAAGCCGAACTTCTCGATCGCAAGAGAGAAATTTTTAAAGTCAGATGAGGTGACCGGAGACGACCGGCCGTTGCTCCTACCCACCCGCCTGCCGGCATGGGACTCCGGCTGGGACAACGACTACGCCGACAATGAGTTCTTCGATGACGGCGACCTTAAGAAGCCGACCTCGGAAGATAGACCATTGGAGCTGAGAGTGCCGCTGAGGGAGTTCTATAACGTCGGACACCGGGGCGCGCCGTACCATTTTCCCGAGAACACGATCGCTTCGTTTCAAAAAGCTCTGCAACTCGGTGCGAACGGATTCGAGTTCGACCTGTGTCTCACTGCAGATGACCGCATCCTGATCTTCCACGATGCAGAGCAGGGCGCCATCGCCTACCAGCGTCGCAACCTGGAGGGATTGCCTCATCCCATGGTTTCGCCGGTGTTCGATGTCGTCAGCGGGAAAATGAACGTGGCATTTCGCCTGCTCCGGGGGGAGGAGTACGAACAGACCCCTTGGCGGCCCCTGCAATCCCCGTTCGAGTTTGAGCTGATCAACCTCAAGGCCCGTCAGGTGCGGGAGTATTTCCGCTACCGGCACCGTGACGGGATTGAGTACCCGATCCCCGACCTCAACGAGTTCCTCGCGTTCTGCAGCGAGCAGACCGACCGGCTCCGGTTCCTCTTCTTCGATATCAAGAACCCGGGAAACTCGAACGGGAAGGAGAAGAGCCACATGCAGAAATTTGGGCACCTGATCGGGACCGCGATGAAGAAATTCAAAAAGCTCCCCGCGAAGATGGTGGTGTGCAACGTGGAGCCGGACTATATCGACGAACTCCGGGCTGGGTTTAAGAAGGCAAAAGAGACCCGGGTCGAATTTGCGTACGACGCAGGCGCTGCCTTCTTCAAAAAGAACGCCATCAGGATTGCAAATGAGAAAAGGACGACAGTAATCTCGATCGGGGCCCAGGGGCGGCCGGGGGATCTGAACGATGTGACCGAAGCGGTCCGGCGGCGTGACTATCCTGAAGAGTACAAGAAAGAGCTAACAAGCACCCGCATCAATACAGTGGTCCACTGGACGCTGAACGGACGGAACGAGATCATCGAATCGTTCCGCGCTGGTGTCAACGGAATCCTCACCGACAAGCCGGATGAGATGAAAGCCCACATTGCGAAACTCGGGGCGGTGGTTGGATAAGGGACATGACCCCTCTACCATTGTAATTGCATCCCACCCTGCAATTCCCTACATTTTTGCCACCCTTGAGCTGAAGCAGTTGGAATTCTCGCACCGTATTGCAGGACCGGAAGTTGCCGGCCTACCGAATCAGCAAAGCGCAACTACACTGTGGCCCTAAGATAAATGAATGACTTCGAGCAAACCGGTGTAAAAATCCCGACACCTTGCTGGATCCATAGATGCTAAGAAATGTGCAGAAGGATTGTTTGGAGAGAGATGACGCTGTTTCGTGGAAAATATAGGATTGAATCAGCACGGTTGGAGGGGTTTGATTATTCATCCCCCGGATCCTATTTCGTCACCATCAATACGAATGGGAGGGTGCGTTGGTTTGGGGAGGTGGTGGGTGGGGAGATGAAATTATCAGAAACCGGGAATATTGTTGCAGAAGAATGGTTGAAAACGCCGATGATTCGTCCGACAATAACATTGGACGTATGGCAGGTCATGCCGAATCATATGCACGGTATTGTCGTAATCCACAAATCGGAAACAGCAGCGCGGTCGGGTCAAATGCCGTTTGTGGATTGGGAAACCGCGTTCAAATCAACCGCCGTATCGGTAGGGACGACCCGGCGGGTCGTCCCTACCGGATCAAACCCGGTGGGGGAAAAACGAAAACCCACATTACAACCCAATTCCCTGGGATCAATCATCGGTCAATTTAAATCGAAATGTACCAAACGCATCCACGATGCGGGATATTCCGATTTCGCATGGCAAGGGCGTTTTTGGGACCGGATCATCCGTGATGCAGATGAATTGCAACGTATCCGTGAATACATTATCGCCAATCCGAAACGATGTGATGACAGGGGCAAATAGAATTTCCGTATTGATCCGTGTCAATCCTTTTATTCAGTCTAAATCCTCGTTCCCTTAAGGCCGCAGAATGAAGAAACAACACGATGCCGTCATCGAGGTTATGAAAGCGGGCGGTGGCTATTCAACGCTCGGCCATCTCTATCAAAAGGTGTTGCAGGTTCCGGGTGTTAAATGGAAAACCAAGACGCCGTTTGCCAGCATTCGCCGGATCGTGCAGGTAAGCGGATATTTTTTCCGGATCCGGCCCGGTCTATGGGCCTTGACGGAATACAGGGATAAACTGCCGCCGGAGATCATGCCGGGGGCGAAACGACCGGCACGAGAGCAAACGGAGTTCGGCCATTCATATTACCAAGGGTTGCTCCTGGAAATCGGTAACCTGCGGAAGCTTCAAACGCATGTCGCGAGGCAGGATAAGAACAAGCGCTATCTCGACCGAATCCTTGGGGATGTGGCTTCGATGAAACAGGTCCCGCCGTTCGGGTTTCCGAACGCAGTCAGGAAGGCATCATCGGTCGATGTCGTCTGGTTCAACGACCGGAATATGCCCCATTCATTCATCGAGGTTGAGCATTCGACTGACATCAATAACTCGCTGCTGAAATTTCTCGAGCTGCAGGATTTTCACAGCGGGTTCTTTATTGTGGCGGATAAGGCCAGAAGCCGGGAGTTCCAGTCGAAGTTGTTATCGCCGGCATTCAAAGACATCAAACGCCGGACGACGTTCTTCGATTACGAACGGACATCAAAATTGCATTCACAATTGTTTGAGTTTGCAGACAGGGATTGGTTGGTGGTGGGGGCTTAGGGGGAATGTCCATTGTTTTCTTAATGGGTCTACCCTCCACCTTTCACCTACTACCCATCTTCCCTGTATACACCCTCCCCGCCCCATCCTTTGCTTCGACCAGAATCTCTTTGGCAGCCGGACCCGGTTTAGCATAGAACATGTGATCCGTCGGTAACGGCTCAACCCATTTGTGACGGTGAGGGAGGTCGGGGCCCATAAACAACTTCATCGCTTCGGGGTCTTTGCTTAGGCGACGTTCCATCAACCCCTTTTTCATCCCATCCTCATACCAGGCGACCGTCCAGCGCGCATCGGCCCCCCAGATGTTGGCGAAAATCTCCTCCGGGTGATTGACGTCCGATCCTTTTGGATGGATCGTCATCTGGTGTTCCACCGGCTTGCCGGTCGATTTGTACTGCCATATCAGATCGCTCCCGTTCACTTGGTACACGGAATAGCCGTTCGGCGTCCCGTCCTCGCAAATGTCGGCCGTCCACCATGCGCCGCAGATCGCTCCGTTTACATGAATCTCCACATTCCCTTGTTTCACGTACTCGCTCTCATGCATGTGCCCGGTGAGGACGTAAGCCTTGTACCCCTCGAGAAGCCGAAAGACCAGTTCACGGTTTGTGACAATGAGGGAGTTTTCCGGAGTCTTCTGTCCCTTGCGCAGGTGTTGTTCGTTGTAAAGGGGAATGTGCATGAAGATTACCACCGTTCTTCCTTTCTCCACGAGCGCAAGGTCGGCCTTCATCCAGTCGAGCTGCGTCTGATCGATGTACCCGATGTAGCCCCCGAACCAGAAGATATTGTCGAGTACAATATAATGGATCTCGCCGCGGTTGAAGGAATAATGAGCGGGACCGAAATGTTTCCGGAATGTTGCCGAAGAGGCTTCGTCGGTTCGCATCGCGATGTCGACGTCATGGTTCCCCATGACCTGGAAAAAGGGGAGGTTCATCTCCCTGACCCCTTGCTCGTAGTCCGGAAAGTACTGAAGCCGGTCGAACATAATGTCACCGCACGTGACGCCGAAGAGAGGTTGGGTACCAAGCCCGCGGGCCATGATAAGAACGTCCGGAACAGTCTCTTCCCGGAACCTCTTCATGTCCGCGTCGTCCAGTGTCTGAGGGTCTGCTAACTGGAAGAAGGCGTGCTTCGTGTCGGGGACGGGAAGCGGCGTGAGGTCAAACAGCGCTGAAGCTTCTCCTTCTCTGTTGGGCTTGATCGGTTGATAGAAAAGAGCCGTTCCCGTGGCGTTTTGCGGCATGGCGTACCCGGAGGGGAGCGAGAGATGGACAAATTCCTGGCCGGAAGTGGACGGAAGGGTGAAGGTCCCGTCACTTTGCGTTCTCACAACAGTGAGCCCGTCTGAAAGGGCGATGTCGGGGATTCCCTTTCCTTCGCTCCGTACCACGCCCCGAACGCGGATAGGGTCAACGGCCGGGTTCGGTAACAACAATGGTCGATACGGGTCAGCCAGGATCTTCTGTGCGAACAGAAGCGACGCGGTGGTGAATCCGGCTTGCCTGAGAAAAAGGCGGCGGCTTTGCATGGTGAGGGTCTCCTTTTTGAATTGAGAACCCCCAAACATAGGAAGAAAGGCCCCGTGAGGCAAGAAAAGTCAGGTTATGATTGTATGAAATAATTCTCTTTTGTCGCCCGCGAAAGAAAATGGAATCCGTCGTATCGGTGTCGATTGATAATCAGCGCGGTTTTGGCTACTTTCAGTCGCACGTTCGATAAAAGAAGAAGGAGTATATCATGAAAAATGGACCGTTCCACATTTTGTTTGCTGTCTTGCTGGTTGGTTGCACCCAACGGGAGCCGGTGATCGGGAAGATGGTTGACCTCTCCCATTCCTACGATTCCACCACTATTTATTGGCCCACGGAGAAAGGGTTTGAACTGAAAAAGGGCTTCGAGGGAATAACCCCCGGAGGATACTATTATACTGCCAATGCCTTCTGCTCCCCCGAACATGGCGGGACGCACATCGATGCGCCGATCCATTTTTTCGCGAACCGAAACACCGTTGATCAAATTCCGCTCGACCGGCTTATCGCTCCGGGCCTCGTGGTCGATGTGTCGGAGAAGTGCGCCGCCAACCGTGACTACCAGGTGCAGGTAGAAGACCTGACGGCGTGGGAGAAGCGGAACGGCTTGTTCGTCAGCAACGCGATCGTGCTTCTGCGGACGGGATTCGGAAAATTCTGGCCGGATCGTGAGCAGTATATGGGAACCAACCAACGGGGGGATTCGGGGGTTGCAAAACTGCGCTTTCCCGGACTCCACCCGGACGCGGCGCACTGGCTCGTGAACGTACGGAAGATCAAAGCCGTCGGTCTCGACACACCGAGCATCGACTATGGACAATCGAAGGATTTTAAAAGCCACGTGACGCTCTTCGAACAAAACGTGCCGGCGTTCGAGAACGTCGCCAACCTGGACCAACTGCCGCAAAAGGGCTTCACTGTCGTTGCCCTGCCTATGAAGATCAAAGGGGGGAGCGGAGGACCGTTGCGGATCGTTGCGCTGTTGAACCAATGATGCGTGGAGCAACGTGGCAAGGGGGCGGTGGGTCTGAGGAGAAGGGGAGAAAAAGGCGGAGGAGCGGATTCCTACTTTTTACTTCTTACTTTTCACTTTTTACTACCCTCGCTTTAGTCAACGATCTGCTCTTCACTTCCATTCTACAATTTCCTCAAGCTCCTTCCTCCGGATATCCGGCACCATTACCCCCTCTTTCGGATACCCGATGGGGATCAGGACGAACGCTTTTTCATTCTCGGGTCGGCTTAAGAGTTTTCCCAGGAACTCCATCGGGCTTGGGGTGTGGGTGAGGGAGACGAGGCCGGCGTTATGGATCGCTGCCAGCAGGAACCCAACAGCGATGCCGACCGACTCCTTCACATAATAGTTCTTCCGCACTTTTTCTCCCTCTTTTCCGTAGCTCAGCGCGAAAACAATGATCAGGGCGGGGGCGATATCGATGAACTCCTTGTGCCAGTCGGTTCCCAGCGGTTCCAGGTCTTCGAGCCACTCATCCGACATTCTGTGCTCGTAGCTTTCCTGTTCCTCTTTTTCGGCCGCCAGCCGGATTTCATGTTTCAGCTTCGGATCGGTTACCACCACGAACCGCCACGGTTGCTTGTTGGCGCCGGAGGGGGCGGTGCCTGCCGTTCTGATGATCAACTCAAGGATCTCTTTCGGAACTGCCTTGTCCGAGAACTCGCGCACGGAACGCCGGCGGTTGCACAATTCGTAAAACTCTTTTGCCCTCTGCAGTTGCTCATCGAGGGGAAGGGGATTGAAATCGTAAGGAATGAATCCTTGCATGGCATAACCTTTCTCTGAGAACGGTGAGGGATGATACCGCAAATCGGCGGAATTTGCAACGCTCTTCACATTATTGCAGATCTGGACTCTTTTCGGTAGTTTGGTGCCGACCCTGACTGTCCGGGCGCTCCGATCACGAGCGCGCAACACCGCGATGGCCGGGGTGAGGTGTTTTCTTTCCGATCAAAACGATATCCCTTGGAACCATGATTGAAGTAATACAGAAAAAAATTATTGAGTCGGAGCCGTTCCGGGCATTGGAGCGGAGCGTCACAGAGCTGAAGCCGGGAGAGCCTCTTCCCCTCCTTGGCATCAGCGGTTCCCTCATGGCGTTCGTTGCCGTGTCCGCTCTGGAGCGACGCAACAGTCAGGTCCTGCTGGTTGTTGCGGACAACGACCGGGCCGAACAACTCCGGGACGATTGTGCAGCGCTGGTGGGGGATGAGCGGGTCCGTCTCTATGGGGAAGGAAGCAGTCACCAGTCCGCAATGCTCGATATGACGGCGCCGATCACCCAGGTCGAGACCCTCAAGGTTCTCTCGGCCTCCGAACACGTCATTGTCGTAACATCCGCTGCTGCACTCGTGCATCGTATTCCGGCTCCAAAGGATTTTGTGCGGTGGAACCTTGAACTCGAATCGGGGAAGGAATATTCGTTCGAGGCATTGCTCACCACGCTCGCAGACCGTGGCTTCGAGCGGAAGGACTTTGTCGAGGAATATGGTGACTTCGCCGTGCGGGGTGGGATACTGGACATCTTCCCGTTTATCGGCGACAACCCGATTCGGCTTGAGTTCTGGGGGGATACGGTCGAGTCCATCCGCGAGTTCGATCCCCTTTCCCAACGATCCATCCGAAACCTGCAAACGGCAAGTGTTGTAGCCAGCTTGTCGGCCCATGGAGAGGAGGGAGCATCTTCTTCCATTCCGGAGTACCTTCAGCCGGATGCGCTTGTTCTCATGGACGAGCCGGTGCTGATCGAGAAGGAAATCGAGGAGTTGCGCCGCGAAGGTGTGACGGGGATCCTCGAGTGGAGCACGATCGCCGAAGCGCTCCATGGATTCTCCCAAGCCCTTCATTCGACAATTCACACTCCGAGGTCCTTGAGCGGTCTCAGTTTCTCTTCGGTCCCGCAACCTCCGACAAACGGGAGCATCAAGTTTCTCGTAAAACACATTGCATCGCTCAATACGGAAGGGGTCGAAGTCTATCTTGCCTGCGATGTTCCGGACGAAGCAGAGCGGATCAAAGAGTTGGTTGACGAGGAAATCCACGGGTCCCAGCCAGAGGGAAAAGGGTTGGAGTCCCGACCCGGAGATTCGATAAATTTTTCCCTGAAGCCGCCTGACAATTGGGGAACGGCTTCTCCGGAGGATGAGGAAACCGTCACTCTTTCCCCTTCCCCTCGCTATCATATTTTCACCGAGGCACTGCATTCCGGGTTTATTTACCCTGCTGCGAATCTCGCGGTGTTCACCGAGCATGAGGTGTTCGGCAGGTTGAAACGGCGTGGCACAGCACGGCGGAAAAAATTCAAAGGCTTCAGTCTGAAGGAAGCCCGCCAGCTCCGGCGGGGGGATTATGTTGTCCACGTCGATTACGGGATCGGACGGTTTGCCGGGTTGCACACGATCAGGGTGCGGGGTGTGGAACAGGAAGTGATGAAGGTGGCGTACGCGGAGGAGGATGTCCTGTACGTGAACTTGAACTATGTGAACCGTGTCCAGAAGTACTCCTCGCAGGAAGGGCACGTTCCCGTGCTGACGAAGCTCGGAGGACCCGATTGGGACCGGATCAAGTCACGGGCACGCAAACGTGTGAAGGATATCGCCCGCGAGCTGATCCGGCTGTATGCCCGGCGCAAACATGAGCCGGGGTTTGCGTTTGCTCCAGATACGCACTGGCAGAAGGAAATGGAGGCCTCGTTCATGTACGAGGACACGCCGGATCAGGCGAAGACTACGCTCGATGTGAAGAGCGATATGGAAAATCCTGCGCCCATGGACCGACTGGTGTGCGGTGACGTCGGGTTCGGCAAGACGGAGATCGCGGTCCGCGCCGCGTTCAAAGCGGTGATGAGCGGCAGGCAGGTCGGGGTTCTCGTTCCCACCACCATTCTTGCCCAGCAGCATTTCAATACGTTCCTCGACCGCCTGGGGCGATACACCGTACGGATCGAATCGCTCTCCCGGTTCAAGACGAAGAAAGAACAAACAGTCACCCTCGCTGCCTTGAAAGAGGGAAAGGTCGATGTCCTGATCGGCACGCACCGTGTCCTGTCGAAGGATGTCGTGTTCAAAGAACTCGGTTTGCTGGTGATCGACGAGGAACACCGGTTTGGCGTTTCGGCTAAGGAGAAACTGCGACAGCTTCGGGCGACGGTTGACACGCTTACCCTTACCGCAACGCCGATCCCGCGAACGCTGCAATTCTCGCTGATGGGAGCCCGGGATCTCTCCATCATCAACACACCGCCGCGCAATAGGCTTCCCATCGTTACGGAGATCGCGCAATTTGACCTGCAGCTTGTCCGGGAGGCCATCCTGAAGGAATTGCACCGCGGGGGGCAGGTCTACTTCATTCACGACCGGATCAACGACATCGAGGAAGTCCAGAACCTCCTCAAGAGCAAGATCCCCGAAGCCCGTTTCCACATCGCCCATGGACAGATGAAGGGGCACGAACTGGAGAAGGCGATGTTCGCCTTTCTTGAGAAAAAGTATGATGTCCTTCTTTGTACGAAGATCATCGAATCGGGCATCGACATCCCAAGCGTGAACACGATCATCATTAACCGGGCGGACCGGTTCGGATTGGCGGAATTGTACCAACTGCGCGGCCGGGTTGGACGTTCAAACGAACAGGCGTACGCCTATCTTCTTACCCCCCCACTTTCCAGCCTTCCGCGGCTCACACTGCGGCGCCTCCAGGCGATCCAGGAGTTTACCGAACTCGGGTCCGGTTTCAATCTCGCTATGCGCGATCTCGAAATCCGTGGTGCCGGCAACCTCCTCGGCGGCGAGCAATCCGGCTTCATTATGGAGATGGGATTTGAAATGTACCAGAAGATCGTTGAGGAGGCGGTGGCCGAGTTGAAGGATGAGGAATTTGAAGGACTCTTTGAAGGAGGGAAGAAGGATGGCAGGGGCGGGAAGTCCGACACCGTCGTTGAGGTCGATGTCGAGGCGCTGATCCCGGAGGTGTATATCGAATCCGGGACCGAACGGCTCGATTTTTATCGCCGGCTCTATGCGGTGGTATCGCTGGAGGAGGTTCAGGGGATGAGGGAGGAGTTGCGAGACCGGTTTGGCGCCTATCCTGAAGAGGTCGAACACCTGTTCGCCATCGTCGAGTTGAAGACGATCGCCTCCCGGTTGGGTTTGACGAAGCTCGACCTCAGTAACCGCCAGCTCAACCTCTTCTTTCCGCCAGCAGAGGCTAAGGACTTTTATGAAGGGACTGACGGCACGGAGGCTCCGTTCCAGAAGATCATGAGTCGGTTGACAGAATTAAAACAGTACCGGTCGAGCCTGAAGCAGAAGGGAAAACAATTAAAGTTGATGGTGACGATGGAAGGAGAAAAAGACCCGCTTATGAGGTTGCTTCGGGTCAAGGAATTTCTTCAGCGGGTCGGGGTGTAACATCACACCCCATTCATCGGACATCGTTGGCAGATTTAGGAAACATCCGGTTCCTATTGAAACGGACTCGACGCTCGGGGAAATTGCCGTGTTGGTCCACACTCCGGGCTCTTTCCTCATTCTTGCAACTTATCGAATCCCATAGTACCTTTTTCCCGGGTGGTTAAACTTTTTCAATGTGCCTGTGTCATACAGGCAGTGAATTGACGATCTCCACCAGTAGTGGGAGAATGATAAGGAGGTTTCCCATGAAGCGCACAATCCTAACATCACTCGTCTTGTTGTTTACGGTCCTCTTTGTGCAGGGTTGTACAAACAACACCAATTTGACGGAGCCGGAACAGCAGCAAGAAGCGGCTCTTGTAGCCGACATGAGCCTCGCATTCATCGTGGCTTCCGATTCGCTGGACCTGACACCCGAGCAAAGGGAAAAACTCGAAGCCGCGTTGAAACAATTCCGCCAGGATGTCGAAGCGGCGATGAAGGCGTACAAGAATGGAGAGATGACGCGGGAAGAGTTACGTACGCGGGTGACAGAGTTGGAAAGCCGACTTGATGCCGAGGTCCAGGCAATCCTTACGCCGGAACAATACGAGCGCTGGAAGAACCACCAGCGAGAGATCAAAAATCATGGGGGTGTGCCCTACCCACTCGTTCTTCCGCTGGACAGGTTAGCCCGCCTCCTGGAGTTGACACCGGAACAGGTCGCACAAGCCAGGATCCTTGTGCATAACGCGCAGTTGGCTCTGCGTCACGCGGTGGAGACAATACACGAGCGGGAGAAGCTGAAGGAAGCAATCGAGTCCATTTTCAATCGTACCGATGCCCGGTTTCAGAGCCTGCTCACCCGCGAGCAGTTGGTCAAATATAAAGAGATCAAGAATCACAGAACACAGCCCAAGGCGCCGTATCCGCTTCCTGCTTCGCTCGAGCAATTAGCGCGGCTCCTCAGTCTGACGCCTGATCAGCTTGAGAAAACAAAGGCCATCGTCAGGGGGGCCGAAGCTGCCCTGAAGCACGCAGTCGAGACGCAAACGGACAGGGAAGAACTCCGGACCACGGTGGAAAATATTCTGAAAAGGGCGGAGGCTGCGTTCCGGTCGATCCTTACTCCCGAACAGCAGCGCCTCTACGAGCAATGGAAGCACCGAGGAAAAGGGAGAGGTTGACGAGCCGATGCGTATGTGATTGAAGCAGGAAGGCCCCGGAATTATTCTCGGGGCCTTCTGCTGTATGGAGTGATCGAAAGAGCTTTCGCCCTCGCCCTAGACCACCTTAACAACGACGATTGTCATATCGTCATGCTGTTTGGCCTTGCCGGTGAAGTGCTTCATTTCGCTGAAGACTCCTTCGAGAATTGACGTGGCCGGGCCTTGTGCATACTTCTCGACTGCTTTGAGGAGCCTCTCCTCACCGAACTCCTCCATTGCCTTGTTCATCCCTTCCGGGAACCCGTCGGTGTAGAAAACAAACAGATCGCCCGGTTGGAATGCAATGGTCATTTCCTGGATGGACCGGGAGAACGCTTCTCCCTCATCCAATCCCAAGGCCATTCCCATCGGGTTGACGACCTGCACCCGGCCCTCTCCGTGTTTGCGCGTCAGTACGGGGTTGTGTCCTGCACGTGCAAAGCGGAGCTCACGTTTCCCCGTGTCGAAGATCCCGTACACCATGCTGATAAAAATCCCCCGCTCCACATTTTCGTAAAAGAGCTTGTTGATCCGCGTGAGAATGGATGCGGGGGAATCGGTCACACCGGCGAGGGCGCGGAGGAATCCTTTGGTCAGTGTCATGAAGAATGCTGCCTGCGTCCCTTTGCCGGAGACGTCCCCCACCGCGACCCCCAGTTTCCGGTCGCCAAGATCCATAAAGTCATAATAATCACCCCCCACCTCCAGGGCGGGTGCACAGCGCGACGCGATGTCGAGCCCCTCAAACTTCGGATTGGTTTTGGGGAGAAAACTCATCTGTACCTGGCGCGCGATCTCCAGTTCCTGTTGCAGCCTCTGGCGTTCCGAGATGTGGCGTGCAAAGGCCGGCGTGATGGAATCGAAATCGCTGATCTCGTTCTTCCGGTACAAGGTCAGGATGGACACGACAATCAGCACGCCGAGAAGAGCGAGGAGCACCATGGCCGAACCGGTATAGGCCGGGTTACCCGTGAAGAACAACGTCGTGGTATGTTTGGCGATCGTAAACACCCAGAGGGTGAGGAACGAGACAAGGACATCGTAGCGGATGAAGCTCCAGATCACGACTGCCGCCACTCCAAGCTGGACGGCAATCCCCGCCGCCAACGGCTGTAGATCTTCGCTTAGGATCAAGCCAAGCACAACGGTCCCGATTGCCATGATCGCCGGGGTCGAACCGATTTTTTTGCGGAGGAAGGAAACGGCAAAGAGGACAAAGCAGACAAAAATGTACATCACATTGATAAAACTCGAACCCAGGATGTGAAACGACGGACTGAAGCTGTCGAAGACCCGGTTCGCGGTTTCTTCCGGCAGTCCTTGCCAGAAATTCAGGAACAGGCCTCCTCCCCGTACCAGCACCAACCAGACCGCGAACGCCGCGGCACCGAAGGCAAGACCCCGGATAACCGACCATCCAACGCGGGAATGGAACATGGCCCCCTTAAAGAGCAAGTCAATCGGGATGAATTTTTCCTTCCATGCATCACGCGCCATGGCTTCGCTGACCGCCCACAGGACAATCAGCGCACCACCGGTAAAGAGGGGGCCGAAGAGGACCGGGAAGAGGATTTCCCAGCCCATCTCGCGATAGAGGACCAAATACAGTTGCAACGCCATGATCACACCCCCGCCGATGCCGATGATCATGCCGAACTTGAAGCCGATTTCGTACGAGCGGATGCGCTTGAATGTTATGATGATCATGAGCAGCGCGACAGCGATATAGAGAAGAACAACAAACACCTGGTGCACGACCATGGATTCCGTTTGCTTGTATTGCTCGGGGACCTGGTACTCCACAGCGTACCGGGAGACGGCGTCGCCGGCGATGCCCACCCGGATCAGGATCTTGTCGTCGGGTTGGGAAGAACGGCCCGACCAGACATACTCGAAGTCTGTTCGATGGGGTTGCTCGATTTTTTTCTCCGATTCGACTGTGCTCCCGCTCATCCTTACGGAATACTGGATCGAACCTTGATCCAGCGGCGCCACACCGACCGTATCTTCCCCGGACCATTGTGTGTTTCCGGCGAACCGTTCGATAAACTCCAAGGCGAGCTGTTTGGCTCCAGCGGCGGCCAACGAAGCGATCCTTGCACTGTCCGGGATGACCCGGGTGAACTCGATGAGATTTCCCCGGGTATCGAAGTGGAAGGTGAGATCGCCCTGCATTATTCGTTCGACATCCTTTGCCGGTTTATCCTCCCGGAAGAGTTGTGAGAGGGCGGTGCGCGATGCCCAGCGCACCCGCCAATAATACCCGGGAAGGCTGTCGCGTAAAAGAATGTTTGATCGTTCAATCCCCAACTCACGCTGGGATTGCCGGATCAGCGGACGGTTCAAGCGAAGTTGGGCATCCGGTGTGTATCCGGTTGCATCCAGATTCAGTTCTGCAATGAGGTCGCGCGAGCGCTGAATGGCGCTATCAGCGTTGAGTGGAAGAACAAGTGCCCCATAAGGGTGCGATGTGGGAAACAGGGCGAAGATGATGACAGAAGAAACCAGAAGGAGAAGCAGGAAGGGGAATAGCGATTTTATTTTCATCATGCCAGGTTCTCCCGTACGGGAACGATGGTTCGGCAAACGGATCGAGTCCGACGTAGAAACCCACCGCCTTTTGCGGTGGTCTTTTACCGGAAACTCAGGATTGCAACGATGCCCAGGAAGATGATCAGCGTCCCGGAGATCCGGTTCACCCAGCCGAGGCCGACGTGGCTGATCCTTTCACGGAACAGCGTCACCGTGGTGCTGAGAAAGATGAACCACAGGGCCGACCCGGCAAACACTCCAAGGACCAGGGTCCCCGCAGAGCCATAGCCCGTCTCGCTTCCCAGGCCCAAGGCGGCAAAAATTCCAAGGAACGCAACAATCGTGATCGGGTTTGTGAGTGTGAGGACCAGCGTGGAAAGATAGGAACTGAACAACCCGAGTCCGTTAACCTCCGCTGAACGCTCCGCCGGGGGCGCGATGAAGGTTTTGACCCCCAGGTAACAAAGAAACAAACCCCCGATCAGGCGGATCCACATTTGTTGACTGATGAGGATGTTGGAGATGAAGGTAAGTCCGAAGCCTGCCACGCAGCCGTACAACGCGTCGGCTGTGGCGGCCCCCAGACCGACGACGATGCCGGAAAGGTGGCTTTCTGCCAGCGTTTTCCGGATGCACAGGATGCCGATCGGTCCGACGGGAAGTGCGATCGAAAATCCGATGATGATACCCTGGACGAGAAGGGAAAACTCCACGCGCCTCCGGTGAAAAGAGTGAAGAGCATGTGTGGATTTGAATTACGACCCCGGGCGGCCTTCGCAGAGGGATCATGCCCTTGGGATACGGGCGAGCTCATCCTCGATGTATTCCCTGATGGCTGGTTTCAGATAACGATCTTCAATCCCAATCTCTGCAAGGCCCTGGGCGAGCAATGAGGCTTTCCGGGGTGGGGCGAGCTTCTTATTGATCACCACCAGCCGCTCTGCTTTAAGGATGCAAAATCCCCCCTCAAAGTCCCCCTTTTCATACCGCACAGCAATACCGCAGTTTGCAGCCAGCGATTCCAGCTCTTTCAGCAGTTGTTCCTGGGTCATAATCCCGTTGAAGCTACGTGACGGACAAACAAATGTTACGGAAAAACTTAGGGAGAATTGCGTTGAGTTTCAAGTGAACCGCCTCCGGCGCGCATCCTTGTGCTCCACCAGGCTTCAATCCGGTCCCCCGACCAGAATGTCAGCCAGGTAAACGCGGCGCCGGCAATCAAATCGATGACGTAATGATACCGGAGATAGACCGTGCCGATCACGAGCAGGACGGCAAGCGAGGTCAAAAGCCACCGCGCCTTGAGCTTGTACCGGAAGGCAAGAAACGTGACGATCAGTGTCATCTGTGTATGGCCGCTGGGGAATACATCGCGCTGGACGACTTCGATGGGGTTTGGGTGGTTCTTCGGGATGGATTCCGCGGCGTTGATGAAGTCCCGGAGGACCTGCGTGAGGAACAGGCCGGGGAGCTCGGTATCCATCTGGGCGAACTCGTGGAGCGTGAAGCGAGGCCCGACCGCCGGCAACAGGAAGTACCCGAGGTACGAAAGATAAAAACCATAGACGATCAGGAAAGCGGCTTTATCGAACTCCTCGATGGCGAACCTGCGGTAGATCTCCATACCGAGGATGATGAAGAGCAGGTAATAGGAAAAGTACGCGACCTGGAAAACCTCCGTCAACACCGGATGGGCAAACTGCCCCAGCCATTGGGTTGGGTTCACCCCGAACAAGGCATGGTCAATCCGGATTAACAAAGCATCGTAGTCGATCGGGTGTATGGGGCGAACCATCAGGTAAAGTTCTTTGAAGACGAAGATGACAAAGGGGTAGCAATACCATCGGTGGAGGCCGATGAGAAGCTTCGTCCGTTTTGTCTCGGCAAAATGTGCAAGGACCAGGATGCCCGCTGCGACGGCAAGGTTGATCCCCACCAGCATGGCCCAGGCCTCGACTCGGGAAAGGAACAACAGATTCAACGCAACGAGAAAAAGAAGAAAGGTGATGGAGACGACATCGACCGGGGAACAATGGGAGAACAATCGTCGAATGTTCATGGAGGGCGAAAACGTGGTGGGGGATTTAGAGCCACTGAAGCGCGAACGTTGAGATAGTCAGGAAAATCGAGATCCCGATGACATCCTGGAATGCAGTCTCAAACGGACCGGCCGTTACCGCCGGGTCGAACCCGAGCCGCTTCGAGACCATCGGCGTCGTCGATCCGATAAAGCCGGAAATATTGATGGAGAGAAACATAGAGAGCCCGACGACAACTCCGAACAGGGGGGTCCCATGCCACAGGGCCCCGATGAGTCCAAGGATAAATCCGCACGCAGACCCCAGGATGAGCGACGTCTGGACCTGGCGCCTGATCGGAATCCACCAGCGATTCGGATCGACATGTCCCGTGGCCAAGCCCCGAACGATGACGGCCGCGGCCTGCAGTCCGGTGTTGCCCGAGAGGGCCGAGATGATCGGCATGAACGATGCAAGGAGAATAACCTTCTCCAGCGTGGCGCTGAACTTGTGCACCACGACCCCGGCCATAAACTGAATCAGCAACGTGATCATGATCCACGGCAGGCGGAGCATGGCGATCTGGGTGGGGGACCGGTGTTCCATTTCATCCGCATCCGAACCGACCATCCGGGCGACATCCTCTTCGTGCTCTTCCTCCAACACGTCGACGATATCATCCACCGTGATGCGCCCGACAAGCTTGCCGGCCTTATCCGTGACCGGCAGGGAGATGATATCGTACCGCTTGAATAACTGGGCCACCTTCTCCTGGTCCAGATCGGTCTCGGCGCTGACGAAATCGGCGGTCATCAACTTATTGACCCGTTTGTTCGGTGCGTGCAGGAGCAGATCCTGCAGGGAGACAACGCCGACCAACATCCCGTCGTCATCGACTACGAAAACGTTATAAATGTTCTTATGCTCCTTTGCCATCTTCCGGACGACACGGATCGTTTGTTTGATCGTGTCCTTTTGATTCACGACAGCAACCTCTTTCGCCATGATACCGCCGGCGGTGTTCTCGTCGTACCGTAACAACTCCTGGACCTCGGAGGAGTCTTCGACATCCATCGTCTCAAGAACCTCCTCGGCCCGTTCCTCCGGCAGTTCTGCCACAATATCCGCGGCGTCGTCGGAGTCCATCTGCCCGACGAGGCGCGTCAATTTTCCCTGCGGCAGGTTATGGAGCAGGAGTTCGCGCCGCAACTCGCTTACCTCCAGGATCACGTCGCCGGCAAGTTCCTCCGGTACGAGTCTGAAAACATACTCCGACTCTTCATCCGTCTCCAGACGGTTGATGATATGTGCGATGTCGGCAGGGTACAAATCCCTGAGGATGTTCAGGATGAGAAAATCGGATTTGGAATGGACCAATTCCTCGATATCCTGCATCAGCTCATCGTCCACTTCGATGAGCTCGCGCTGCGCGTCCTCGTGCTGTTGTTGTTCTTCGCTCATGGTGAATCGCTTGTTGTTGTTCCCCGCACGGCTTAGGAGAAAGCGAGGGTTACCTGTTCTTTAAACTGTTGCAGATCCAGAGAAAGTGCGACATAGTCCTGCGGAGAGAGTTCCTCGGCCCGCCGCGTCAAATCAAAGCCGGTGGAACGCAACTGGTCATCGGTAAATCCCATATACTTCAACCCATTGCGGAGAGTCTTCCGCCGTTTACCAAATGTCGCCCGCACGATATTTCTGAAGAGGAGATCGTCGCAAACGGGGAGCTCACGTTTAAACACCAACCGGACGACAGCGGAGTCCACATTCGGAACGGGGTAAAACGAGTTCCGGGAGACCTTGAACAGAAGCCGTGGTTCGGTATAGTGCTTTGAGAAAATGGAAAGGATGCCGTATTCTTTTGTCCGAGGCCCGGCGACGAACCGCTGCGCCACCTCGAGCTGCACCATCAAGGTGGCTTCAAGGACAGCCTCATGCTGGTCCAGCAGCCAAAAGAGGATGTCGCTTGTGATATAATACGGGATATTTCCAACGACCTTGAACCGGGCACTACGCTGCTCAGCAAGCCTCGAGAGCGAAACGGCGAGCACATCCGACTGGAGAAGCTCGAGGGAATTACCGAACGTCTCCTGTAAAAATCCCACAGCCCTGGTATCGAGTTCAATTGCGAGGAGGTTCGGCGTCTTTTGCACCAGGAGCTTTGTCAGCGCCCCCTTCCCCGGCCCTATTTCAATGACGTGATCGCCGCTCTGCAATGCGAGACTCTGAACGATATTGCGGGCGATGTTGTCGTCATGGAGGAAATTCTGACCAAGGGATTTTTTTGGTATGATCATGGAGCCGGCGCGCATGGACGGCTCAATATACGGAACCCCTCAGGGAATTTCAATTTCTGAATCAGGCATGGGTCCAAGTTGAAGGATGCTGAGGCTTGTCCTCAATTGATGGGTTCAGTCGCCCATAGTTTTCTGGGGTGCAGATCCCAATGGGAGAATGCCAGTGCATTCTTTCATTGTATGCCTCCGGCTGTGCTCGTTGCATTTCGGACGATTTTCAGTTACTTTGGCTCCGAAAATTTTCACCCATCATGACCCACACTCCCTCTACACAGTCCCCTCATATTTCCGTCGTCGTTCCCCTCCTCAACGAGGAGGAATCTCTTCGTGAGCTGTATGAGAAAATAGCGTCAACCCTCCGGGAAGCGGGGAAACGCTATGAGATCATTTTCGTCGATGACGGGAGTACGGATGGTTCCTTCGCCGTTTTACAGGAACTACATGCACGCGACGCCTCCATCAAGGTTGTTCGTTTTCGCAGGAATTTCGGCAAGTCCGCTGCCCTCTCCATCGGGTTCCAGGAGGCGGAGGGGGAGTTCGTGGTTACCATGGATGCAGATCTCCAGGACGACCCGGCGGAGATTCCCGGACTGATTCACGCGATGGGAGATCAATTCGACCTCATCTCGGGGTGGAAAAAGAAACGCTTCGACCCGCTCTCCAAAACGATCCCTTCGCGCTTTTTCAATTTTGTCACCGGCAAAGTGACCGGGATCCCGATTCATGACTTCAACTGTGGCCTTAAGGCGTACCGGCGCGAGGTTGTGAAAGAAGTGAATGTGTACGGCGAGCTCCACCGGTACATCCCGGCGCTGGCGCATTGGGCCGGGTACCGGGTCGGCGAGAAAGTGGTGCAGCATCACCCGCGCAAATACGGACACACCAAGTTCGGTCTCAGTCGCTTCTTCAAGGGGTTCCTGGACCTGATGACGGTCCTTTTTACCACACGCTACATTCGCAGGCCGCTCCATCTGTTCGGCGGTTGGGGGATCTTCTCGTTCCTGCTCGGTGTCGCTATCGACGGGTATCTTTCCGTCGAATGGATCCTCGGCAGAACCTCGCTCAGTAACAGGCCCCTCTTTCTTGTCGGGTTCCTCCTCATCATCATCGGCATCCAGTTCATCTCGATAGGACTCTTGGGGGAGATGATCACGCGGCAGGACCGGGGGGAACAAACCTATTCCATCCGTGAGACAATCCGGTAGCACCTCATCGCAACGCAGTGCCGCAAACGGTCAGGCTATCGGAGGGTGTGGTACACGGACTGCACATCGTCATCCGCCTCCAGATCTTCAATCATCTCCAACACTTCCTTCGCATGATCTTCGCTTAATTCCTTGGTCGTCGTGGGGAGATAATGCCATTCGGCACTTGTGGCCACGATCCCCTTGTCCTCCAGGATCTTTTGGATTTTTCCGAAGTCGTTAAACGAGGTGTACACCACGATCTCATGGTCATCCTGCTCCAACTCTTCAAGACCATGGTCGATGAACTCCAGCTCGAACTCTTCCACGTTGGTGATTGCTCCCGCAGGAAACTTGAACACCCCTTTGCGTTCGAACATGAACGCGACGGAGCCGTTTGCCGCCAGCGATCCGTTGTGTTTGGTGAAATGATGGCGGACGTTGGCGACAGTCCGCGTCGGGTTGTCGGTTGCACACTCCACCAGCACCGCGATGCCGTGAGGTGCATAACCTTCATAGAGTGATTGCTGGAATCCCTGCTCGTCCTTCGACGTGGCCCGCTTGATCGCCGCCTCGATCCGGTCTTTCGGCATGTTGACGCCTTTGGCGTTCTGGACCGCGATCCGGAGCCGCGCGTTGTATTTGGGGTCCCCTCCTCCCTCCCTGACCGCGATCGCAATTTCCCGGCCGATCTTGGTGAAGGATTTTGCCATACGGTCATACCGGGCGAACATCTTGTGTTTGCGCTTTTCGAAGATACGTCCCATGGTTCACTTCCTCTTTGATGCAAGGATTCGTTCAACGGGGGAGACAAGATACAAATTTTTGGCAGGAAGAGAAACAGCAAAGACTGAGGGCACACCGAAACAAGTCATACATGGAATCTGTGTTTTCCTATCAGGGAGAAATATCGCTTGCATTCCTCACGGACGCAAAAGAACTGCAGTATGACTTCGTCGGCCTCATCGAAGATCTGTGGTGCGGAGGGAGGTCGCTAGGCCAAGTATGGACCTTGACCGCTGCTGTGTCCCTGACAGACACATTCTTGTTCTTTCGAACGCCTTATCCTTTCAGCATGTCTTGGCCCATGGGTCTGCCGAAAACGGGGGTTTGGTTTTTCGGACAAATCGTCGTATCTTCACAACGCCTCAGGCAAGCAATGCCTCACGACGTGGGACGCTGCCCGAGGCATTTTTATCTCCTCACCGGGGAAAACCACGGAGGGGAACTGGAACCATGAAAGAGAATGAACAGCAAGAATGGAGTGATGGCAGGGGCCGTATGAGTCAGAAACGAGAAATCAGGAATATTGCCATTATCGCACACGTCGATCATGGCAAAACAACGCTGGTCGATTACATGTTGCGCCAGACAGGGACCTTCCGCGCGAACCAGGATGTGGGCACGCGCGTCATGGATTCAAACGACCTGGAGCGTGAGCGGGGAATAACGATCCTCGCGAAAAACACGGCTGTCTTTTACACGTCGGCTGCGGGGAAGAATTTCAAAGTCAACATCGTGGATACCCCCGGCCACGCAGACTTCGCCGGCGAGGTGGAGCGGACCCTCAAGATGGTGAATGGCGTCCTTCTCCTGGTTGACGCGGCCGAGGGACCTTTGCCCGGCACGAAATTCGTGTTGAAGAAGTCGCTCGAGCTCAACCTTCAGCCGATCGTCGTCATCAATAAAATCGATCGCAAGGACGCCCGGCCCCATGAAGTGCTGGACGAGGTTTTCGAGTTGTTTCTTTCCCTCGGTGCGAACGACCAACAGCTCGATTTCCCGACGATCTATTGCATAGCAAAGCAGGGCATTGCCCGGCGTGAAATGAACGAACAAAGCGATTCGCTTCAGCCTCTCTTTGAAGCGATCGTCGAAAAGGTTCCCCCTCCGCCCGGCGACTCCGAATCGCCGTTTCAAATGCTTGTCACCACGATCGACTACAACGATTACCTGGGCCGGCTGGGAATCGGACGGATATCGCGGGGTACCATCAAACTTGGCGGGCCGATGAAGGTGGTCCGGCACGACGGAATCATGAACGATGCACGCGTGACCAAAATCTATTCGTTCGAAGGATTGAAGAGGGTGGAGGTGGAAGAGGCCAGTGCGGGGGATATTATCGCGCTCGCGGGGATGGAGGATGTCGATATCGGGGAGACGATCGCTCACGCCAGCGACCCGACCCCCCTTCCGTTCGTTTCCATCGAGGAACCGACCCTCTCCATGAACTTTATCGTTAACAACTCCCCCTTCGCGGGTCTGGAGGGAAAGTACGTGACGACGAGGAACCTGGGCGAACGGCTTGCGAAGGAGCTTCGCTCCAATGTCGCTCTGCGCGTTGAGTTGACCGACTCTCCCGATGTGTTCAAGGTGAGCGGGCGGGGGGAACTGCACCTGGCGATCCTGATCGAAACGATGCGTCGCGAAGGGTTCGAGTTTCAGGTTTCCCGGCCTGAGGTCATCTACAAGCGCATCGATGACGTCCTCAGCGAGCCCGTCGAGCACGTCATCATTGACGTCCCGGATGAGTTCGTCGGCGTTGTCATCGAGAACCTGGGTCAGCGCAGGGGAGAGATGAAGAACATGCTGCAGGTTCAGGGAAACACGCGCATCGAATTCCTCGTTCCGGCGCGCGGGCTCATTGGTTTCCGGTCGGAGTTCATGACCCAGACCAAGGGGACCGGCATTCTCCACCATAATTTTCACGGGTATGAGCCGACCAGAGGCGAAATCAGCCATCGCACACGCGGGGCCTTGGTGGCACTGGAGGACGGCCTTGCCGTCGCGTACGGTATGTGGAAGCTCCAAGACCGGTCGACATTCTTCATCGAACCCGGGACGCATGTCTATGCTGGTATGATCGTTGGGGAGAACTCACGGGAACATGACATGGTGGTGAACGTGTGCAAAACCAAACAACTGACCAACATGCGTGCCTCGGGTTCCGATGAGGCCGTCCGCCTGGAACCCCCGCACATTATGACCCTCGAACAGGCCATCGAATGGATCGGCGACGACGAGTATGTCGAAGTCACCCCGAAATCAATCCGGCTCCGCAAGCGCTACCTTGACCATAATGAGCGGAACCGAATGTCCAAGAAGAAAGTGGAAGTGGCGGAGGTCTAAAAGCGTTGTTGCACATTGGACCCGGTGCCTGACCATGGAGGACGTCCCATGGGTATGTTTTCTGCAAGAACGGAATGGGATTTTCAGCCCAACACGCTGACGTCACTCCTCGCCGAGAAGCGTTTGCAGGGGGAAGAAATCCTCGACCTGACCGAGTCGAACCCGACCCGGTGTGGATTTGACTATCAACCTCAGTACACCCTCGAAGCGCTCTCTACCCGCCGATCGTTAGTCTATGAACCCCACCCTAAAGGGATCCTTTCGGCCCGATCTGCGGTCGCAGAGTACTATGCCCGTCAGGGGATCGACGTCAATCCGGACTACATTATCCTGACGGCAGGTACCAGTGAAGCGTACACCTTTCTTCTCCGGCTTCTTTGCAATGGACGTGATTCCGTCACCCTTGTGAAACCGGGGTACCCTCTCCTGGAGTACCTTTGCCAGATGAATGATGTCGTCGGGCGGCATGTTCACCTTCAGTACAATCAAGGCTGGCACCTCGATCTCGACGCTCTGAAGGTGGAGCTCGCGGCACGGGCAAAAGCCGTCGCACTGGTGCACCCCAACAATCCAACGGGTTCTGCCATTCGCCACTACGAGCGGGAGGCAATTGTCGGCGCGGCAATCGGCACCGGTGCAGCCCTTCTGGTGGATGAGGTATTCCACCCGTTCCAGGGTGACGGAACGACTCCCCTCGCGCCCAGTTTTGCATCCAACAGGGGCTGTCTCACATTTACCATGAACGGAATTTCAAAGCTTCTCGGTCTTCCCCAGTTCAAACTTGCCTGGATCGTCGTCTCAGGTCCTCCGGCTGAAGTGGAGGTGGCGGTCGCACGGCTGGAGATGATTGGCGATCTTTTCCTCTCCGTCAGTACGCCGATTCAACAAGCTCTCCCTGTCCTGCTGCAGGACCCTGCAGGTCTCACCAGGCAGATCAAGGAAAGGGTCGGCAAAAACCGGGCGAACCTCTCGGCAAAGTCGGATAAGGTTTCGGCCGTCGAGCTTATTGGTGAAGAGGGGGGATGGTATGCGGTCTTACGGTTACCGCGTGTGCGTACGGACGAGGAATGGGCTCACCTCTTTCTCAAGGATTTAAACATCCTGGTTCACCCAGGGTGCCTCTTTGATTTTGAGGATGAGGCCATCGTGGTTGTCAGCCTTCTCCAGAAGGAGGAGATCTTCCAACGGGCGGTTGAGGGAGTTCTCTCGATGGTTGACGTTTGAAACGAATGTTGGTATATTTGCGCCGTGTCGGACGCTTAGCTCAGTCCCAATTTGACCGCACTTGGCGAACGGAGTGAAGCCAAGTTCGATGTCAAATTGAGGATCCCGTCCGAAGGACGGGACTGGTTTTTTCCAAGTTGATGGAGTTCATAGGACGCTTAGCTCAGCTGGTTCAGAGCGCCGCCCTTACAAGGCGGAGGTCGTAGGTTCGATCCCTACAGCGTCCACCGACCTTACAAGTCCCGTTCCCGTTTTTCGGAAACGGGATCCTCGATTTGGCAACCACTCCCTTCGCTTTCGCTCGGGTCGTGGGCCGAATTGGAACAAGGTGGAGGTCGTAGGTTGAGCGTATTTCGCGAAATCCCGATATCCTTTTGATCGGGATTCGATCCCTACAGCGTCCACGGTGATCCCGTCACAGAGTTGGTGATTGGAGAGCGCAGTTCCGAGCAGGGGAATGCTGTCGCATTCTCTAGTAGTAGGCCTTCGGCGGTCGCTGGTTCGATCCCAGTAGCGTCCACGCAGACCCCGTCACATAAAACGTGACGGGATCATCAATTCGGCGGCCACTCCCGCTCGCTTTCGCTCGTGCCGCATCCCTCAGTGCGGATGCCGGAGAAGTTTACCATATGGAACACCCCTCATCGCAATTTTTTTCCCTTTGACGCACATCAACTTCGGCTTTTGATATTCTTCTATATTGATTTAAGAATTTAAATCTTTTCATCCCCTGCAAGGAGCCGACGATGTCTTCCCCGCAAGCCGATGTCAAAGCGTTCAACAATCTCAATATTCTTTTTGTCGACGACGACGCGGCGTTTTCAAGAACCATCGCGATGATGTTGCATGAAAGCTTCGGCCATAACACGAAACTTGCAACGTCGATCTATCAAGCCTATGCGGAAATTCAACGCAGTAATTTTGACGTGATTCTCCTTGACTACAAACTCGACGATGGGAGCGGGCTCGACGTCCTTCAGTGGATGCAGGATCATTCCATCGACGTTCCGGTGATTCTCGTAACCGGCCATGGTTGTGAAGAGGTTGCCGTGGATGCGATGAAGCTGGGAGCGTACGACTATGTCAATAAAGGACATATCTCGTTCGATTACATTCCCGTGTTGATTCACAAGACAAAAGAGCGCCACCTCGTTGTCAGGCAACAGCGTCAACGGAACACCGCAATTCAGGCATTCCAGAACGCGGTCCACTCCAGTCTTTTTCTCATAGGTCAGTCCATTGCTAACATTCAGGCGCAGTTGGATCGGCAGGGACAGGCGCCGGTTGACGACCGCGCTCTGGAAGGGCAGACCACTGAGGCTCTTCAGGCGATAGCCCACGAAACACGGTTGATCAGGGAAACTATTGCTTCCTTGAATGACCTGAACGACCTGCTCTCGCAGGAACGTTCCGGTGAGCAGGTCACGCTCGCTCCCCGCATGGGTCAGTAAGGAATGCGGGGGTGCGGGCCCTACTCCTGAACCGCCTATTCCCGAACTGCCATTCTTTTTTTGACTTTCTCTTTTCCTCTTTTTACCTTCTCACAACGTCGAAAATTCCTCGCGTTCGCCCCACCACGCACACTGGACCAAGGCGATGAAGAGCGTATCGTTCCTCATCAGTACCGGCCAGGGGGCCTTTCTCAATATATTACAATCCCGATCGAACGGCCTGCTCCCGAGTGAGCAGAACGTCCACCGGATCCTTCCCAACTCGCGGGGGAACCGACTCTCTTTTTTTCATCACCAGACCGGCCTGCAGAACCGGAGAGGAGTTGAAACGCGGCACGCATGAAATTCACTCCTGTCGTCATTCTTAAACTGTTCGTACTGACTGTTATGTTGAACCTCGTCCGGTACGTTGTCATCGGGTTTGTGGAGGAGATCGTTATTTTTGAAAAGCTTGGCGCGGCCATGGCTGCGAGCCCGTCATATTTCAATTTGGAATTCACAACGGCGGATTGGGTGACGTCGTATCTCTACAATTTTGTCATGTGGCTCATGCTGACCGTGTTCTTTCATAAAACGCATCCCTTTTTGCGCGGGAGTATGATCCTCAAAAGTCTGAAGGTGTACGTTCCCACTCTCGTCGTTTTCCTGAGCATCAGCGCGATTTTTATGAATCATTACAGTCACCCCAAAGATTTCTATCTCTATATCATGCTTGATGCGGTCCTCGTGTTTCCGCTCGTTGCAGTGGCAAACGGCCTTCTCTACCCGTTTCTTGTAAGGCCTGAACCGGGGGCGGCCTCCTAGGCAAACTGCGGTACGTTTGTGCTTCCGCGGTCAATTCCCATTTTGCATGTTCCCCTTTAACCTGTTATACTTGACAGCCGGGGGCCTCGGGGAAGCAGCGGTCCGTGGGGACTTTCACATCCATCTCGATCACCACTCGTTCGCCATTTCGTATGAAATCCATCGTTCTCATCGAAGACAACAGGGACAATCGTCTCCTGGTGCGGGCACTTCTCAGTGAATCCTATATGCTGAAGGAGTACGAAACGGGATTCGAGGCGCTTGAAGGCTTGAAATCCATGATCCCCGACCTGATCCTGCTTGATATTTCTCTCCCCGGTATGGACGGCGTGGAAGTGCTCACCCGGCTGCGTTCGGACGACCGGTTGCGCTCCATCCCGGTCATCGCCCTCACGGCTCATGCCATGAGCGGAGACCGCGAACGATATCTTCAGGCCGGTTTTAATGACTATGTTGCCAAACCGATTGTCGATGAAGAGGTCCTCCTTCATGCGATTGCGCGGGCGATACACCCACCGTTGGAACCATAACAGCAGCCTTTTGACCTTCATGGCAGTCCCATTCAAACATCCCATGCCTTGGAACGTTGCATCCAGGCTCCTGCGAGCAGTTTCAGGAGCGATGGTCGTGATTGTTGCCTCCTTGTTGTCCCTGGCATCCTTGCCTGCCCAGACCAACAAAAGCCGTTTGCCCGGAAACCTTGCATCGGAGTACATCATCGATCTCTGGGAAACAGATCACGGCTTGCCCCAGAATTCGATCAATGACATAATCCAAACCCGCGATGGATACCTCTGGCTGGCCACCTATGACGGCTTGGTTCGGTTCAACGGTGTAGACTTCACCGTCTTTACCATGGCGAACGTTCCGCAACTGAAGAGCAACCGAATGGTCTCGTTGTTTGAAGACTCCCGCGGGTCATTGTGGGTTGGAACCGAACAGGGCGGACTGGTGCGATTGCTTGACGGGACGTTTACGACGTATTCTTCAGAAGCGGGGCTTGAGAGCGATATCGTACTTTCCATCGCGGAGATGCCGGAGGGAACATTATGGATTGGAACAAGCGGTGCCGGATTATACAGGATGCGGAATGAACGTTTTACCAAAGTGTTTACAGCCAAGGGGGAATGGCTGAGCGGCGTGGTGGGGGCGCTGTTAGTGGACTCTCACGGAAGGTTTTGGATTGGCACCGGCAACGGGCTGCACGTCATGAACAACGGTGTGATCGAGCGTGTGCCGGAGACCGGGTCTTATAACATCAGCACCCTGCTCGAGGATGGGAGTGGGAACATCTGGGCCGGTTCCGGTTTTGGAGTATTCCGTTTTGAAAAGGGAGTATGGACCCGATTTATGGAACGGGACGGATTGAAAGATATCCGCACGACATCGCTCCTCCTTGACCGTGAAGGAACACTCTGGCTTGGGACCATGAGCGGAGTGAGCCGCTATCGGGGAGGCCGCTGGTCCTCGGATGGATTGTCAGAGAACTATTCCTCGATCCATGTCGAGGCGATGTATCAGGATCGGGAGAACAACCTGTGGATCGGAACGAACAGCAATGGCCTCGCAAGACTCAAGAAACGCGTTATACAGGTGTACACACGAGAGGAAGGACTTTCCCACGATGTGATCCTAGCCGTTTTTCAGGACCGGGCCGGCACCATGTGGATTGGCACCAATTGCGGTGGGTTAAACCGGTTCAGGGACGGGGAATTTACGAACATGTCGGCTCGATACCAGATTGCTGATGATTGCATCTGGTCCATCTGGGAGGATCGTCAGGGGAGACTCTGGACGGGGTCGTGGGGGGGAGGGTTGTACACCTATTCCGGCAACAAGCATGTGCGGTATACCGAGGCAAACGGGCTTTCGAACAATATTGTCCTTGCCATGTACGATGACCGCGCGGGAAACTTCTGGGCCGGCACACGAAGCGGTTTGAACCGCATCCGGGGCGATTCGATTACCATCTACCGAACCGGAGACGGTATCGCCCATGACGACATACGCGTGCTGGCCGAAGATTCAGCGGGGGCTCTCTGGATCGGCACATTCGGCGGCTTGACGCGCTACTCCGGAGGAACGTTCACCTCCTTCACCACCGACGACGGCCTTTCGAACAACTATGTCCGCGCTATTTACCCGGATCGGGACGGAGTTCTCTGGATCGGCACCTACGGAGGAGGGTTGAACAGATTCAAGGATGGGAAGTTCACACGCTATACCACGGCCGATGGTTTGTTCGATAACGGGGTGTTTCACATTCTTGAGGACAACCATGGGAATTTCTGGATGAGCAGCAACAAGGGGATCTTCCGGGTGAAGAAACAGGAACTCGAGGAGTTTGCCGCGGGCACACGCACGCACATTTCGTCTGTTGCATATGGCAAGGAAGACGGGATGAAGAACAGGGAGTGCAACGGGGGGTTTCAGCCGGCAGGGTGGAAAACGACGGACGGGAGGCTCTGGTTCCCCACCATCAGGGGTCTCGTCGTCATTGATCCGGATAAGATCAACACGAATGCGTTGCCCCCCCCGGTCGTCATAGAACGGTTTATCGCCGACAGCGGCGCGGTCTCCCTGCAGGAACCGGTGGTGCTTCCCGGAGAAACGGAACGTTTGGAATTCCATTATGCCGGTCTGAGCTTTTCGGCCCCGCAACGCGTAGTGTTCCGTTACAAGCTGGAAGGATTTGACCAGGGGTGGATCGAAGCGGGAAACAGGCGGACGGCGTACTACACCAACATTCCACCCGGATCGTACACGTTCCGTGTCGCGGCGGCGAATGAGGACGGCATCTGGAATGACGACGGTGCGTCATGGTCTTTCGAGGTCCAATCCTTTTTCTACCAAAAGGGGTGGTTTTATGCGGTGTGCGCATTGAGTGTGATCGGTCTCGCGGTCGGCTTTTATTTTCTGCGCGTCCGGCGCCTGGTGCATTTGAACCTTGAGCTAGAGGATCGCGTGTCATTCAGAACTGAAGAAGTGGTGCAGCAAAAAAATCAGCTCGCCCGGGTGAATGTCGAACTCAGTACCCTCCTTGTCCAGCTTGAGGAAAAATCCAGACAACTCCAGCTTTCCAAGGTTCGCGCGGAGGAGGCGAACAATGCCAAAAGCCAGTTTCTTGCCATCGTCAGCCATGAATTGCGCACCCCGCTGAATTCCGTTATCGGGTTTGCCAACATTTTGTTCAAGAGAAAACGGGGAAAGCTGGATGAGGAGGACCTTCTTTACGTCGAGCGGATTCTGGAAAACGGCAAACACCTCTTGACCCTCATCGACGGCGTGCTCGACCTTTCGAAGATTGAAGCCGGGAGAGGCGATGTCATCATCGAGCGGGTCTCGCTCACGCACCTCATCCAAGACACCATCGACCAACTCGAGGGAAGGTTGTTGGAAAAGGAAGTGAGCTTGGAACGGGATCTCCCCGGGGGGGAGATTTATTTTGAAACCGATGGAGGCAAACTCAAACAAATCCTCATCAACTTGATCGGGAATGCCATCAAGTTTACAGACCGCGGAATCATCTGTGTCCGCCTCATCATCGATCCCTCCAGCCGGAAACCGCAACGTATCGACGTGATCGATTCCGGTATCGGCATCCCTCCCGACCGTCGGGAGGCTATTTTTGAACCGTTCAGACAGGCTGATAGCAGCACCACCCGTCGGTTCGGCGGTACGGGGTTGGGGTTGACCATCTCGAACAGATTTGCCGAGCTCCTGGGGTATCGGCTCGCTCTGAAGAGTCAGGAGGGGAAAGGCTCCACCTTTTCAATTCTGCTAACAAACGATGCACCACAACCGTAGGGGCGATCCCATGAACCGTTCTCCCCGTATGATATTTTTACATCTGGGGATTACATCTGTTGCCTGTATCGTCTTTGCCTTCCCGGTAATGCCGGCACCCCAATCTCCCGTCCCCTTCGGGTTGAGTCCCTCCAAACATCTCACCCAGTATATCCATGAAGCATGGCCCACCGAGAAAACACGCCTTGAGGGGGCCATCCGGACTATGGTGCAAACGCGCGAGGGCTATCTCTGGATTGGAGCACAGGAAGGATTGTTTCGGTTTGATGGCGAGAACATCACCCCCTTTAACACCCGCTCAACTCCGCAATTTGTCAGCAATGTTGTCTCCGCCCTTTTCGAAGACCGGGAAGGAAACCTTTGGATCGGCACGAGCGACGGACTCCTGAAATACCACGATCGTTCCTTTACCCGCTATACCACCGAAGACGGTTTGAGCAGCAATATCGTCCTCTCGTTGTTCGAAGACCGGCGTGGGGTCCTCTGGATTGGCACGGCCAACGCGGGCGTGAACGTGCTGTCGGGCGGCATTTTTTCCCCTTGGGGTAACAAGACACCCCTTGAAAAAGGGACCGTCTGGGCAATTTGCGAAGACGACCGGGGATCCCTGTACTTCGGCACCGCCGGGGGAGGGGTCTTCCGTTTTGATGAAACAGGCCTGAAGAATTTTAACAGGCGCCAGGGATTGGCTCATGACCTCGTTCGATCACTCGCGAGAGGTTCCAATGGATCCGTCTGGGTTGGTACCCAGGGGGGATTAAGCAAGCTGCAAGGTTCCTCCATCATCTCGTACACCGCCCGGAACGGGCTCTCGAATGAGATCGTGATGTCGGTGCTCGAGGATCGTTACGGCACGGTCTGGTGCGGAACGGGTGGGGGAGGGGTGAACAGATTACGGGACGGTTCCTTCAGCAGCTTTACCTCGAAAAACGGGTTGACAAACGACGACATTCTTTCGTTTTGCGAAGACCGCGAGGGGAACCTCTGGCTCGGAACGTCAGATGGACTCAACCGTCTGCGGGACGGCGACTTTACCACCTACACCGCTCTGGAGGGGATGACCAACGATGTTGTTTGGTGTGTTCTGGAAGACCGGAGAGGAACGATCTGGCTTGGCAC
>JACPUH010000091.1 GCA_016192345.1 Ignavibacteriales bacterium
CCTTCGCAACGCATCCTTACAGCTGTTCGCTCCCAGGATCGGATACGGATCGATGGTTCACTGACGGAATCCGTCTGGCAACGAAGAGGGGAGGATAGGTTTGTCCAACGGGAACCGTATGAAGGAGCTCTTCTTTCGGAGCGGACAGAGGTGTGGATTGCGTACGATGACGATGCTCTGTACGTTGCAGCAAGGATGGAAGAGAGCCGGCCCGACTCTATCATCGGCCGACTAGCCCGACGGGACGGTGATCTCGAATCCGACTACATCGCCTTTGGGATCGATGCCGGCCATGACAGGAGGACTGCAAACTATTTTATCGTCAATCCCGTTGGGGCTATCCGCGATGGGATCTTCTCCAATGACACCAATACCGATGATAGCTGGGACGGGGTTTGGGATGTGGCAGTGCAGGTGGATGAGCGGGGGTGGACGGCGGAGTTCCGGATTCCGTACTCCCAGCTTCGATTTCCCAAACAGGATCGGTACGTCTGGGGAATCGAATTTTCCCGCCGCATCCATCGAAAGAACGAAGAGGGATTCCTGGTCCTCCATCCCCGCACGGATTTCGTTCGCGTCTCCCGCTGGCCTGAACTCCACGGAATCGAGGGGATCGAGCCCCCTGCGCGCATTGAACTCCTCCCGTACGTTGCTGCCACGGGGAAGTTTCTTGAAAAAGCCCCCATCGCGGGCTTCAATACGGGGCGCGATGACCCGTTCACCCTCGGTCGGGATTTCTTCGGCAATATCGGGGGAGACGCCAAGATCGGGTTAAGCGGAGACCTTACGCTCGACCTTTCCCTCAACCCCGATTTCGCCCAGGTGGAGGTCGATCCCGCGGTCGTGAACCTGACGGCGTACGAGGTACGCTTCCAGGAAAAACGTCCCCTCTTTACGGAAGGGGCGACCATCTTTGACAACTTCGGCTCCGGTGGCGCGGCCACCCTCCAGAATTTCAACTGGAGCAATCCGAACTTCTTCTATAGCCGGCGTATGGGCCGGTCCCCACAGGGATCGGTCACGCACCCGGGCTTCAGGGATATCCCCGACCGGACCACCATCCTTGGCGCGGCGAAGGTCACCGGGAGGCTCGACCCGACATGGTCGGTTGCAGCCCTCACAGTCCTTGCGGATCGCGAGTTTGGCCGCGTTGATTCAGCCGGCGTGCAGTTCCGCGAGGAAATCGAGCCCCTGACACTGTATACGGCCTTCAGAACACTGAAGGAGTTCGACGGCGCCCGGCAAGCCGTCGGCTTGCTGGGCACATTTGTCGAGCGCGACCTTCGGGAATCGAGGCTGGACGCGGTTCTCAACAAAAGGGCTGTTTCGCTGGCCATGGATTGGTGGACTTTCCTGGACAAGGAAAAAGATTGGGTAGTGACGGGTTGGACCGGGGGGACGATGGTCGAAGGGACGGCTGCCCGTATGGCTTCTCTCCAGCGCTCGGCCGTTCATTTCTTCCAGCGACCGGATGCGGACCACGTTGAGGTCGATGCGTCCGGCACTTCCATGACCGGATGGGCCTCGCGCGTGTGGCTCGACAGGGTGAAAGGGAACCTGATCTTCAACGCGGCCCTGGGGGCAATCCACCCGAGGTTTGATGCGAACGACGCCGGCTTTCTGGGCAATGCCGATGTTCTGAATGCCCATCTCTACGGCGGGTATCAATGGTTCGAACAGGAGGGGTTGTTCCGATACCGGGCGGTGACGGGGACGATCTACCGGAATTATAATTTTGGCGGAGTCGTTACGCGCAGCAAGTATCAGGTTGCAATAGACATGCAGTTCAACAATTTCTGGAGAAGTTATCTCCAGGTGGGTCACGATGGAGACGTGCTGGATGACCAGCGGACCCGCGGAGGGCCGTTGATGGAATCACCCGCTGGAGCAGACGGGTTTCTCCAGGTCTCCAGCGATCCGCGCGTGGCGCTGACAGGGTCGTTCACGATCCAGGGATCCTATTCCGCCCTGCGGGGAACGTACCATTCCTCCTCCCTGAATCTCAACTGGAGAGTTTCGAAGGCGCTCCAGGTTCAGGGGGGCCCGACGTTCTTCCGACTCTACTCGAGGGCCCAATATATCAGCGCTTTCACCGACCCGTTTGCTGTGGAGACCTTCAGCAGGCGGTATGTTTTCGGGACGCTCGATCAGAGACAGCTTGCTGCGACCCTCAGGATCAACTGGACCTTCACTCCTGTACTGAGTTTCCAGTTTTACCTTCAGCCCTTACTTTCGATAGGGAGCTATTCGGGGATCAAGGAATTTGCCAGGCCCGGCACGTATTCGTTCAACACGTATGGAGAAGGGACTTCGACGATTGCTCTTGCGGATGACCGCTACACCGTCGATCCGGACGGCGCCGCTGGTCCGGCACAAGGCTTTTCCTTTACCAACCCCAACTTCAACTTCAAGTCGCTACGCGCCAACGCCGTGTTTCGCTGGGAGTACCTCCCGGGATCAACCTTTTACTTTGCCTGGACGAACGAAAAAGTCAACTACGAGATCAACGGGGATTTTGTCCTGGGGAGGGATGTGCAAACGTTGCTGCGTGACCGTCCGGATAACGTCTTCTCCATCAAACTCACCTACTGGCTGAATCCGTAACGGACGAAGCGGTTACTGAATTTTCCGCGCCACGGTGGAGGCAAACCCATCTTCTCCTGCGACGGAGAGTAAGTCCACGTCGAAGATGTGTGCGAGGTTATATTCAGCGGCGACGGCTTTCGCCAGCAGATCCAACGTGGTGGTTTTGTTCTGCTGCAGGGCGGACATGCGCGCCCTCATATACATCACGTCCGGAGAGCCGGGGGCAAGGGATTCCGCGCGGTCCATTTGCTTCTGTGCTGCGTCGAAATTCCCACGGCGTGACTGGAGAAGCGCAAGGTAGGTGTGGGAGAGGTAATCATTCGGGTCGGCGCCCAACAGCGAGTCCGCAACAGCAATCCCCCCGTCCAGGGCATGGAGGGAGGGGTCGAGTTTGCCTTCGAGTTGATACGCCCGCCCGATCCAATAGTAGAGAACGACCTTTGTTTTCGGGTCCGCCGCATTCAAATAGCGCTCGCATGCCGAATACACCCGCTCCTCCATATCGGCGCCGATCAGGGCGTTGAACTTGAATTTCATGGAGAGCAACGAGTCCTCCATCCCCAGCTTCCCCGCTTGGTCGTACTCCCCCGCGGCAGCCTGATACTCCTTCCGGTAATGATGGAGCAAGCCGGCGATGAAATGAGTCGTGGGATGGTCCGGGTCGACTTTGGTAATGCGGGCGATGTTCCCGGCGGCGGACTCAAAATTTCCCTCCACCATCGCAATCCGTGCCAGCATGCGGTATGGTTCCGTGCCGGCTGGCTGGAGGGAGAGGCTCTTGGTTGCCATCTCTCGTGCATTAGCGAAACGCTTGTTAAACCAATACGCTTCAGCAAGAACGTCATATGCGAGAGGGAGGTTTGAGTTGAATCCGACGGCTTCGCGGCCCAGCTCGAAGGCCCGGTTCACCAGATTTCTGTCGCGCTCACCCGTCCGTTTAAATTGTTCGAGCAAGCCCTTGCCGAAACCTGCAAGCGCATGAGCGAATGTCGAGTCGTACCGAAGGGCGATCTGAAGGTACGCGATCCCCTGTTCCACGGAGGGGAGGTTCTGCTGCTGTACGAGGTGGATACCGCGCAAGTAGTAGTTGTAAGCAGTGTCGCTGGGCGAAGGTCGTTGCGGCACCGGGAGATTGACTGGCCCGACCTGTAGCTGTGTCAGGATGGTTTCGGCAAGTCGGTTTGCAATTTGAGGGAGCTCCAGAAGGCTCCCATCTACTTTGGTTTCCCAAACCGTTTCCTTCGATTGCACATCCACCAGACGGGCTCCCACGGTAATACCGAGATCGGTGTTCTGGAAAGTGCCGAGGACGGCGTACGTGAGTCCAAGGGTGTTGGCCAGTTCGGAAAGGTCGCTGTTCCGGGAGTCGTTTCTCGTTGCCGTTGTAGGGGCGATGACGGTCAGTTCCGTGGAACGACCCAGCGCCTCGCCCAGCAGGGTTGCAACAGCTGCCCCGGAATAATTATCTTTTCCCTGCAGTTGGGTGTTGTCGAACCTCAGCACGGCGAGGGTGGTGGGGGGAGGAAAGAGAAATTTCGGTGCGAGAAGAACGATCGCGGCAACGGCAGCAACAACGACGCCGGCGGCAATACCCACATACAATTTCCAGTTTGTTTTTTCGGTCTCCGTGGGGAGAGCGGAACGTCCCCCCATCGCTTCCGCCTTTGCCCGGGCAAGGGTTTCCTCCGCCTCCCGGCGCTGCCGCTGCTCCAATTCCTGCGCCTGCTGCTCGGCTTCAAGCGCCTGGAGTCTTTCCAGTTCCAATTTAGCCTGTTCAGCCTGTTGGATTTGTTCCTCGAGTTGTTTCGCTTCGGTGTTTTTCGGATCGATCCGGTACACATCTTTGACCGCAGCGAGTGCCTCCGCAAAACGGTCCTCCTCGACGAACTGCATGGCACTCTCCAAGCACGCTTGAATTTTAGCCTGACGCTCCTCTTCTTTCCGTTTCTTTTCCTCCTTTACCCGTCGCCGGCGTTCTTCGTCCTCGCGCCGACTCCGTTCCTCCTCGATCTGGAGAACCATCATCTGAGCGCTGTAGTGCATGGGAGAGATCCGGAACACTTCCTTCAGTGCTTCCTCGGCTTCGACGATTTCCCCTGCTTTGAAATGCTGCTCGGCGCGCTGGTAAATCTCATTTCCCTGCCGAAGCTTTTCATCCTCCTCTTTCTTTTTTTCATCGTCAGCCTTCTTGCGTGCCACCTCAACGGCTTTCGCTTCCTCTTCCTCCTGTTTGCTGATGGTCTCCGCCTTTGTTTGGCTCAAACGGCTGCGAGCCCCCTCAGACGGTTGGGAGAGTTCGGGAATCGACTCAAAGAGCAGTTCATAGACCTCGACCGGGTAGGCGATGTTCTTCAGCTCGATGGAACCCATCCGGTACACCTTGATCTGCATCTTGTTCCGGACCTGCTTGTACACATCCTCGGAAATGCAAATGCGGGAGGGTTCGGTGATGGCTTCGATACGGGCGGCAATGTTGACACCGTCGCCGTACACGTCGTTTCCCATGGTGATCACATCCCCGAGGTGAACACCGACGCGGATCTCGATTCTCTCGAATTCCGATTTTTCCTTGTTGTAGTCCCAGAAATTTTCCTGGGCTTCGACGGCACACTTCACCGCGTTGACGGCGCTGGTGAAGTCCACCATGAACGAATCGCCAATGGACTTGATCACAACGCCGCCATGCTTCTCGACCACCGCTTTCATCATGGTGTCGTGAGTGCGGAGCACCTGCATGGCCGCCACTTCGTCTTCCCCCATCTTTTTGGAGAAGCCCTTGATATCGGTGAACATGATGGCGGCAAGCTTACGGGAGCCGGTATCGTCGTGTGCCATGCAGTGCGGGTATAAGCCTTGGTCAGGAAGATTTGATACGAGTGAAGGGAGCCCCAGCCTGGACTTCCGGGAAATCGTGAACACGCCCCCTTTTCCCCCGGGGACGATCGGTTCACACCTCTCAGATTAAAGGTGCAGGAAGATATTTACTCGTTCCCGGAATGTCAATACGGGATCGAAAGATTAAGAAACCTTCACCGGTGAAGACTACGGCGGGAGGGGGGTTTTAGAGGGAATCTCAAAGGTAATACCTCCGGACATACTCCCCGACCATTCGGTCGGTGCTATAGACCGGCACCAATGTCCGCATTGAGTTCCGGATGCGTTGGATCCACCGGGTCGGGACGCCCCGCTCGCTTCGTGTGTAGAACTCGGGAACAACCTCCTCCGCCAGGGTCCGGAACAGGTTCTCAAAATCCTTCTCATCCTGCGCTTCGATGCCGGGTTCCGAATGGTCTTCCCCGATCGCCCAACCATTGGTGCCATTGAACGCCTCGCGCCACCAACCGTCCATGATGCTCAGGTTCAGCCCGCCATGGATGATGACCTTTTCCCCGCTGGTACCGCTCGCCTCCAGCGGTCTCCGCGGATTGTTCAACCAGACGTCGGCCCCGGAGACCAGGTGCCGCGCTACGTTCATGTCGTAGTTCTCTACAAACACGACCCGGCCGGCAAGTTGCGGGTGCCGCGACGTTTCAATGATCCTTTGGATGAATTTCTTCCCTTCGTTGTCGCGCGGATGCGCTTTTCCGGCAAAGACAAGCTGGACGGGGCGTTCGGGATTCGTCAGGATCGGAATGATCCGTTCCAGGCTTCGGAAGATGAGGGGAGCGCGTTTGTAGGTGGCGAACCGCCGCGCAAAGCAGATGGTGAGCACATCGGGGGAGAGGGCATGGTCCGCGGATATCGTCCCCTCACCGCCGGTGCGGAGATACTGCTCTCGCATGCGGGTGCGGACGAACTCCACCAGTTCCCGCCGTAAGGTGTACCGTAATGCCCAAAGTTCTTCGTCGGTTGCCAGCCCGTTGTGTTCAATCTTGTGCCAGTATTTGGCATCCATGAGTTTTGCCGTCCAGTCCACGCCGAGCCGCTTGTTCCAGAACTCATGCGCTTTTTGTGTTGCCCAACCCGGCGTATGGATGCCGTTGGTGATATGGCCGATCGGAACATCCTTGACTTCAACGGAGGGGTACAGGTCCTTCCACATCTCGCGACTGACCTGTCCGTGCAATGCGCTGACACCGTTTGCCGCCCGCGACATCTTCAACGCAAGAACGGTCATGGTGAACCATTCGCCCTGGTCATCCGGGTTTACCCTGCCGTGTGCCATCAGCTCGTCGTGCGATAATCCCGTCTCCCCCCAAAACCTTCCGAGGGAATGAACCATCAACTCGGAACTGAACCGGTCATGACCCGCAGGCACCGGCGTATGTGTTGTAAAGATGCATCGTGTGGAAACGGCTTGGCGTGCCTCTTCAGGTGTTCGTCCTTCCTTGAGTGAGCGGCGCAGCAATTCGAGTGTGAGGAAGGCCGAATGTCCTTCGTTCATGTGGTACACCGCCGGCTCGATCCCCAGGGAGGCAAGGAGCCGGGCTCCGCCAATGCCGAGCACGATCTCCTGTCCGATCCTCGTGTCGATATCCCCCCCGTACACGTGTCCTGTCAATCCCTGAAAATGCTGATCGTTCTCCGGTAAGTTTGTATCGAGCAGGTACAGGACTGCCCGGCCGATCCTGAGGCGCCATGCCTGAAGATAAACGGTGCTGTGACCGATTTCGACGGAGTTGAGCAACCGGCCCCCCTCTTCCAACGTCACCAGTTCGAGCGGCAGTTGCTCAGGGTGGTTCATCGGGTAGAGTTCCTGTTGCCATCCGGAAGGGTCGATGCGCTGCTGGAAATATCCATGGCGATAGAACAGTCCGATCCCGATGAAGGGTATGCCGAGATCGCTTGCAGACTTGGTATGATCGCCGGAGAGGATGCCGAGTCCTCCGGAGTAGATGGGGAGCGATTCATGGAGACCGAATTCGGCGCTGAAATAGGCCACGGGGCGCTTGAGGTCCGGTGCGTGTTCGGAGGCCCACGTGTGTGTCTCCTCCATATAGGATTCGAAATCCTCCAGGACGTTCGCAGCCTTTTGGAAGAAATCCTGATCGTGCAGCCGGGCGACCAGCTCCTGCCGTGAAAGTTCTTTTAAGACTTCGACGGCGTTGTGGTTCGTCCGCTCCCAAACGAGCGGGGAAAGCTCTTTAAAAAGTTCCTGCGCTTGCGGGTTCCAGGACCACCAAAGGTTGTTGGCTAATGTGTGGAGTCGTGAGGAGAATGAATTGAGGTCGTTGTCGCGTTTTCCCATTTTCCAGCGATTGTTGTTGAGCCAAATGTTCCAAGCGGTCATCAGGATGCTAAAAAATTGCCAGAAAAGCCAGAGGGGGATGTTGGTACGGAGAAATGATCTGTCCTGACAACGACCATCGAGCATCGGAGGAAGGACGGGTGACGCGGTTTACTTCGCTAACAGCTTTTTGACTGTGGCGACCAACTCGTCGACATCAAACGGCTTGGTGATGTACGCGTTCGCACCAAGTTTCTTGGCCTTGTCTTTGGTTCCGAAAGAATCGATCGCCGTCAGGAAAATAAACGGTGCGTTGCTCAGGCGTGGATCGTCGCGCAGTTCCCCCAGCATCGTCAGTCCATCCATCTCTCCCATTTTGATATCGCAGATAATGATGTCGGGGATGTATCCGCGACACGTTTCAAGAGCATCCTCGGCGGAAAGGGCCTTCCGGACCTCGAACCCTTCATCCTGCATGACAGTTTCAACGATTTGGATCAACTCTTCCTCATCTTCCACCAAAAGCACTTTCTTCATGCGGACTCCTTTGCTGGCATGGTTGTTTCCGCGATCACCGTTGCGGTCTTCGGTTTGAATTGTCCATATCCGACATGATCAGCCAGCGCCCATCCGGACCCTTGCGCAGGGTGAGTGTGAATTTCCCAATGTCCGGTTCCCCCTCCTCACTCGTGTAGCCGCCGATGATGAACCCGACTGACCCTTCGACGGCGAACGCGAGCGCACGAAGAAATAGCGGCCCACCATGGTCCGCATAGTACTTTTCAATGGCTTTCCGTCCCCGGATCGGAGGGCGTCCTCCCGGGAGAACGAAACCATCCTCGGCAAAGAGACGCGCAAGCCCCGAAGCATTTCGGTCCTTCCAGGCTGCTTCGTAATCGGTCAGCACGCGCGCCAGTTCCGGCGGTAACATAATACTCGGTTGTTGCACACCGTCGGGTTCCTGTCCGATCGCCATGGCAACGCCCCCAATCATCAAGATCATCGCAAGTTCAATTGTACGCATGGGAGCTTTCCGTTGATTCCTCAGGGATGTTCCGGGGCAGAGACGGATTGTATTACGGTGCGATGAACGCTTGTACTGCAAGCAGACCGGCCACAGAGATCACGATCCAGAGCAATATGCCCTGAACCATCACCCGTGCGCCGACGGTGCGAATCGCTTCACGTGAGAAACCGGTTCCGATCAGGAAAAGGGTGCAGGTCAACCCTATAATGGAAATTTTCCTCAACAAAAGAAAGACCAATCCCCCCTCCGGGAACAAACTTCGGATCGTCGCCGCAAGGAGGAAAAACAGGATAAACCAGGGGAGGGAGAACACACCCCCCTTGCGCCCGGCAACGATCGCAATGCCCAATGCCAGCGGGACGATCCAGAGCGCCCGGGTCAATTTCACCGTCGTCGCAATCTCCAGTGCCGTCTCACCGTATTTTGAAGCCGCCCCCACCACCGAACTGGTATCATGAATGGCTATGGCGGCCCACACCCCGAATTGCTCCTGGCCGAGTCCCAGTATTTTGCCAAGCACGGGAAAAAGGAACAGTGCGATGGCGTTCAGGATGAAGACCGTGCCGAGCGAAACCGCCATGGCTTTCCTGTCGGCGTCGAGCACCGCCCCCACCGCGGCAATGGCGCTCCCGCCGCAAATGGCGGTGCCGGAGGAAACCAGCAAGGAAGTGACCGATTCAACCTTGAACATACGTCCCACCAGCCAGCCCAAAAGAAGTGTGCCGGCGATGGTCGCCGTCGTGAACCCGAAACCCATGCGACCGGCGGACATGACCGCGGACAAGGGGATCCCGAAACCGAGTCCCACAACGGACATCTGAAGAAAGACTTTTGAAATTCCGGCTGACACGTCCGGATAAGGGTTCCCAAGGGTCAGGGCCAGGATGATGCCGCACCCCAGCGCCATCGGAGGGGAGAGAAGTCCGGCAAGGGAGGCGAGACATCCGGCTCCGAAGAATAATGATTGAAGATGGGATCGTTTGATGAGTACTTTCTTTCGCGCAGAGGTGGTGAGAATGGGCTTGCTAGGGATTACCGGCGACTCTTGTTCCTCCCGCCTCGGATCGAGAGCGGTTTTCCGAAATCCGGAAGTCCTCCAGCCGTCCAGACGAAGCGTTGAGCCCGAACACTTCTATCATCCCAACCGTCGTCCGGACTCGTTTTGGCGTGATAGAAAATCCAATTCTCCTTTCCATCATTCGACGTCACAAACGAACAATGTCCGACGCCCCACACGGAATCGGTCGGTTCGAACACAGGCCCGACCTTCCGCCATGCCGCGGGATCCAGGATGTTCCCACCCGTGTTCACGAGCATGCCGAGGCAATAGTGACGGGTCCAGCTCGCGCTGGCCGAATACACAAGGAAAAGTTTTCTTTCCCCGTGGAGGAACTGTGGTCCTTCGCAAAGCGGCATCACATGCTGCTCCCATGCTTCGGTCGGTTCGGCGACCAGCACACGGGGCGATGAAACCGTCATGGGATTTGCCATACGCGCGCCGTACAGGTTTTGGCGTCCATCCCTTGTGCCGGGCCAGCCGGACCAGAACAAATACAATTCATCCCCGGACTGTAAAATCGTTCCGTCGATTGCCCATCCTCCCGTTTCAAGCGTGGTTGCTTCACCGTACGGTCCGAACGGAGAGTCCGTCTCCGACCGGGTGACCCACATGCGATGGTTCTCATTTCTTCCATCGTCGGCCGCGAAATAGAGGTACCATCGACCCTGAAGAACATGAAGTTCCGGAGCCCAGATATTCCGGCTGTAGGGACCGGTTGGCGGAGCCTTCCATACGACTTGTTGTTTCGCCCGGGCCAGATCCATAAAATCCCCTGTTTCCCGAATCGCGATGCCGTTTCCTTTACTCTCTGAAAAGTAATAACGATTACCATGCCGGATGATCCAGGGATCCTGCGACGGAGCCGGCAAAAGGGAGATGGCGTTTTGATCATGATCCTGGGGAGGGACTTCACTCCGGCAGACTGCATCTCCCCACAGAGCGAACATTTCGGCCGCGGAATTCATGTGTTCCTTTCCCTTCATGCCGGAAAGGAATGTCGCCAGAATTGTTATAAAGAGAATGTTTTTGATCACCTTACTTCACCCGATCGAAGAACTCTTTCTGGATCTCGAGAGTTTTCGTATCGGCCTTGACCGTTTTCAGGGCATTGACCAGCGATGCGATCCGGTGTTCCGTCACAAGCTCGCCGAGTTCGCGCGTCCCAACGCTTCCCTCGCCTGCGTAGTGGTTCGGGTAACTCGCATACCACCAGATGCCGGTGTAGAGTTCAGGGATGGAGAGGCGCTTCTGGTTCTTCCCGGATTCCCTGTCGGCGCGGTCGAGCTGTACAAGATCGGGACGCAGGTAAAGCATGGTGGAGGTTTCCCTCTCTCCTGCATGCCCGTCGTAGGAGGGATCGGATTTGCGCATCCGGGCGACTTTCTCATTCTGCACCGAATCGGGAGCCGGATCGTGGAGGTACACCACGTAGTCCCGCCGCCGTTCCAACTGCGCCTGGATGAAGTAGCGTAAAAGGTAGATGTTGCCACCGTGCCCATTGATGATGACGATTTTTTTAAAGCCGTTCCGCGCAATTTCATCACACGTTGTCTCTAACATATCCCATACCAGACGGCTCGGCAGGGCAAACGTGCCGGGCTGGTGTTTGGCTTCGTTGATTTGGCCATAGAAATAATCGGGGAATACCACGGCGTACTCCCGGGCTGTTGCGCGCCTGGCCCATTCGCGAACGTGGATAAGGTCCGAACCGATAGGGACATGAGGTCCGTGTTTTTCCAGCACCCCGATCGGGAGGATGCAGGTGTACGCCGAACGTTCAAGTGCTGCCGGCCAGTCGGTGGCAGTGAGCTCATCCCAGCGTGCAGGGAGCTTTTGTGCCGTACCTGTTCCGAAACACAGGAGGATCATGAAAGGAAGGATCATCATTTTCATAAATGTTCTCCTTCAGAGAATGAAGTGAAAGAACCGCGGCCGGTTTCCCTCTGAGAACGAATAAACAAAGGTGATCCTCTCGAAAGCGAGGTCAGGATCAGAGAGGCCATTTGGCTTCAAACGCCATGCGGTTTGCATGTAAACGCGCGTTTCTCGCCTCGAGAGTCTCGAGGGGAATTTCGTCGAGCAGGCGAAGGCGTTCCCGCAGGATCGGGCCGGCATTCTTGAGGATGGTGGTCAAACCCGAGAGGAGCGCCGGTTTTATCACGGAGGGATCGTCAAGCCATTCGCCCGGCATGGAATCAATGATTTCATGAATCGTGTCGGAATGAATGTCGGGAAGGGCAAGCAGCATCTCATCCCCCTTCCTGTAAAATGGATGTCTCCGGACCAATGGGAGGAAAGTTCTTTCAGGCGCGATCTGTCCGTTCATCAGCATCTTGATCTCCATGAGAACCGCGAAATCGAGGCAGACCATCCGGTCGGCGGAAAAGATGATGTTGGGATTGAAATCAGTCCGATCGATATTGAGGAAGAGGGCATCAAAACAATAGATGCGGCGTTTCATGGTATCGTCGATGCGTTGTGCCCGTTCCGGGGTGAAAGGAAGAGCTTCTTCGATCCACTCCACGGCAAGGTTGATGCCGAGACTCCTCAGGATGAGCTCGTTGATCTCCGGGTCTTGCTTATGGTTGGCGAGATCCGCCTTGACGCGGACAAGATGGGGTGTCGGTACCGGGATACCGGAGAGTTGGGCGAGGTGAAGAGAAATCCATTCGACGGCATTGCCGAGAGGACCTTCACCTGTTCCCTTCCACTTGACGACGCATCGTTCTCCGCTCGTTGTCTGGATCAGCATCGGCCAGGACGATCCGCCGCGAAAGTCTTTCAAAATTGTTTCGGCTGTGGGGTGCACGGGGGAGCTTTGAAGTGTCTGATACCGATGGTTGTGAAATGTCGTCTGGTTGGTTAACGTTCGGGGGCTGACTCGTTACCCTGAACCGAAAAGCGCTTGCGGATGTCGGGATCAACCCGGGTCGGCCGGCCGGTTTCGAGTTTGATCGGGCACCATAGGGTGCGGGCCCGTGCGAGGAGCCGTTGGTCCCCGGCGCGAACGATTTCCGTATGACGTTCAAACGTGGAGACTGTGGCAGTGCCCACCCACGTACGGGCAACCACCTCATCCCCTGAAAGCGCCGGATGTTTGTAGTCGATTTCGTGCCGGACAACGACCCAGATAATCTCCGACTTTTGCTCCTGCGTCGCCCGGGATCGCCAGTGGGCCGTGGCCACTTCCTGAACCCATCGAAGGTAGACCACATTGTTCACATGCCCAAGCTCATCGATGTCCGTCGGATTGATGGAGATGGGGAGCTCGAATCGTTCTGTTGAAGGATCGATGGACATCCTTGTTCCGTGCTGCTTTCAATAAGTTTTAAGAATGTTCGAATGAGAGTTTCGGAGCTCTCAACGGTCAGTTGCCGGTCTCTGTGAATTTGGCGGCTGATCGGGATGCCGCTCTTTTGTCGGGTTGAGATTATATTCTCCGGACGATCCACGTGGTATGCTCAGGGACTTCCACTCCCGACCCGCATGGAAGCGTGCCAGGAGCACAATTTGCCCGACATGATAGGAGAGGTGCGTCAACGATCTCTGTAATGCATCGGAGATAGTCAGCTCCTTGCCCCTGATACTCACGATCCTGCCTAAATCCAGGTCTTCCAGGCCGCGTATTGCATCAAAGAGGACGCGCCAAGCCTCGTCCCATGTCGCGAGGAGGGTGGTCCGCTCTTCCTGCCTATCCTCAAACTCCTCATCTCTCCGACGCCATGGTTTCTCGCCATCTTCGATGAGAAAGGCGGTGAATCGTGACTTGATGTTCCCGGAGAGGTGGGTCATGATGACGGCGATGGAGTTTCCCTCGTCACCAAAACTCTTATGCAAATCATCGTCCTTGACCTGGGAGACGGCCATTTCAGCGAGAGCCTTGTAGCGCCGATATTCCGAGAGTATGGATTCGATGATCATCTGAAGTCGGGACGGTCGATAAAGGGAGCAACGGTTCAATATATCATGGCCCGACCCCCGATGCAAGCACATCCTGGCGGTGGTTGGTTCATCACTTCTTGGCGAGGGCTTCCTTGATCCTCTCCGGAGTCATGGGAAGTTGAAACACGCGGGCCCCAATCGCATCAAAGATTGCGTTTGCGATGGCGCCCCCCATCGTGATAATGGCCGGCTCACCCCCGCCCTGTGGGTCAGCCCCCTTGTTGTCCATCAACACCGTTTCGATCTTCGGCAACCAGGAGAACCGGGGGATTTCGTATGTGTCGAAGTTCTCGTTCAGAATCTCTCCGTTTTTGAACCTCACGTCCTCTTTCAACGCGTATCCCAACCCCATCATGATACAACCCTCCATTTGTATGGAGGCACCCGCAGGGTTGATGACCAGCCCCATGTCCTGTGCGCAAACAACGCGCTGAACCCTCACATCACCCGTCCTCTTGTCCACGGCCACCTCGGCGATAGTCGCAACGAAGGTTCCTGCATCGGTGCCACAGGCGATGCCATAGCCGCGCCCGCTGGGTCCTTTCGCCGGCTTCCATCCGAACTTCTCTCCGGCAGCTTTCAGGACACTCTTTATGTTTCCCTCAGGAAGATGCTGCAACCGGAACTCGAGTGGATCGCACCCTGCTTCCGCTGCCATGATGTCGATCTGTGATTCCCGGGCAAACGTGTTCGTGTTGTTTGCCGGTGCCCGCCATGGGCCCGTTGCGAACGGATGGGCACTCTTCCCCGGCTCCGCTTCGAACGAGCGCGTGCTGTAATGGGGGATGGTGTAGAAGTGTTGTGAACCTCGTTGACCGGCGAAATAGACGGAGTAGTCCCAAAACGCTATGGAACCGTTGCCCGTGATTCCCGAACGGATTTTAACGATGGCCGCCGGACGAAATGCGTCGTAGAAAAACTCTTCCTGTCGTGTCCAGGCCACCTGGACCGGTTTTCCCGTCAGCTTCGCGAGGCGCGCCGCCTCAACGGCCTGAAGGTTCCGGGATTTTCCGCCGAAGCCGCCCCCGAGATAAGGGGTGATAATTCTGACATTCTCGGGAGAAAATCCCAGCCCACGGACAATCTCATCCTTGAGGGGGAAGGGCGTTTGCGTCGACGCCCAGACGGTCATTTTCGATCCTTCGAGGTTTGCGACGGCTGTGTGAGGTTCCATGGGTGCGTGGGCTTTGTAGCCGTCTCGATACGTCCGCTCGATCACCGATTTCGATGCGCGCTCTCCCGTTGGAAGATCCCCCTCCTTCGACACGACCTGGCCCGGGCCTGCAACCGAAAGGAGATGGTCGAAGATGGTCGTATCGTTGACTACCGAAAGAGGAGTGCTGAAGGTCGCCTGAATGGCGGAGAGAGCCTGCTCCGCTACGTCCGGATACTGATGCAGGACAGCGACAAAATCCCCCTCCTGGATGACCACCACGTCGCTTATCTTCCTTGCGCTCGAGAGATCGACGCCTGTGAGTTTTGCTCCGTGTGCCGGTGGGCGCAGTATTCGAGCGTAGAGCATGCCGGGCAATTGGATGTCGGCCGAGTACCGTGCTTTGCCGGTGACTTTGTCTTCCGCATCCCTGCGGTTGACCGGCTTGTTCATCACCCTGAATTCAGAGGGCATTTTTCTGATGGCCGCTTGCGAGAGATGGCGTTCAATCCGTTTGCCCTGTGTCAGCCTCGCGTACGGCACGCGGTTGTTCCTGTTCGATTTGTCAAAGACTGAGCCATTCTCCGTCCCCAACGTTTCCACAGAGAGCTTGAGTTGTTCTGAGGCAAGCTCCACCAGTACACGTTTAGCCTCCGCCCCTGCGGCCCGGAGGGCCTGTCCGAACGAGCGCGTGGTCTGGGAACCAAAGGTCCCGCGATCATACGGACACAGATCGGTATCCCCCATGACCATATCAACGACATCGAGTTGAACGTCCAGTTCATCGGCAAGCATTTGAGCGAGGGAGGTGTTCACCCCCTGTCCCATTTCGATCTTGCCCGTGTAGCATGACACGCGTCCATCCTCCCCGATCCTTAGGAAGGCGTTAAAGTCCGTCGGAAGGCCTCGTTGCGATTGCTGGGCTTCGGCAAACGTGGAAAAGTCGCCGACGCTAAAGAGAATGAACACTCCACCACCGAGCTTGAGGAACTCACGCCGGTCGATGCGTGGAGCAGGGAGGTTGTCCATGAAATCCGTTTCGAGGCCAGGAGAGGTTTTCATGTCAGAATCCTCCTTTCAGTTCCTTTGATGCCGACTGCACGGCCTCAAGGATTCGCTTATGCGCACCACAGCGGCAGAGATTGGCATCCAACTCGCGAATGATATCGGTGGAAGAAGGGTGAGGATTTTCGTGCAGGAGCGAGCATGCGGTAAGGATCATCCCCGGCGTGCAATAACCACACTGGAGTGCGTCATGGTCGACAAAGGCTTTCTGGACCGGATGAAGTTCGTTTTCCTTCGCCAGTCCCTCGATCGTAACGACCGCTTTGCCGTCAACTTCACCGACGGTGGTGCGGCACGACCGGATCGCTTTCTTATCGGCAAGGACGGTGCATGCCCCGCACAATCCGACCCCACAACCGTACTTTGTTCCAGTCAGGGCGAGATCGGTACGCAGCACCCACAAGAGCAACCGGTCCTTCCCGGTGGTGAGCGTGACCGGTTTATTGTTGAGCTTGAAACGGATGGTTTCCATCTTGGTGGCCTCCGTGGTCAGGTTGAATGGAACGACGGTGAGGTCGCCCCGGTGTTTTCGAATTGAGGGTGACGGAAAGGTACGCTTTTGAGAGGTGTTTTGGAACTGCTTTGAAAGAATCCCGCAGCGGGAACTTGCGGCTGCAATGGATGAGAAGAGGCTGAAACAAGGTGAAAAGATTCCTGGTTATCCTCCTCTTTCATCCCATTTTCCCCAGGATTTTCACCGGCAGCGTCACAAGAGCCCAGACGGACTGGAGGATGCCCCCCACGGCAATACCGATGAGGCGGAAGGGGAGGAGGAACAGCCAGACGAACGGATAGAGGACAAGCGCGAGGAGCGCCAGCGGCCAGCAGAGAACCAGCAGGATGCACCAAAGGAAGAATTTGATCATACCGTTTCCTGAGGATTCGAAAAGTGTTAGTGGAACAAGCTATGGCCGTGGTTTCACACTTCCGACGCCGGTAATGGTTTGATTCACCGTCGATGGATTTCCGGCGTAGGTAATGGAACCCACTCCGGTGATGTTCGCGATGAGTTGCTTGCTCACATTCACTTCGATGGAACCCGTCCCCGCAATGAGCGACCAGCAATGCTCAAGGCTCAGGTTGAAGGCACTGATGGTGCCGGCCCCTGTTACTTCAAAAACACCTGCTTTGGCGGATCCCTGGAGGGTCATATTCCCCGTGCCCGTGATCCGGCAGGTCAGGGAGTCTGTTTGCATCAGCGAGGTTAGTGCAAAGTTTGCGCTCCCGGTCACTTCGAGCCTCCTGATTGTCTCCATCGATGCGTAGACATTCACCGTGATATCGCTATACGACCCACTCTGTAGTCCAATGGTGAGAAGGCCTCCCTGGACGGTCGTCGTGATGCGATCCAGGATGTTATCATCGGCTTCGATACGGAGAGCTTGGACCGGATCCTCTCGTATCACCACGTTGGCAATTCCAGTCACACGGATGCCGGTGAATGCCCCGACAGTGCGATCCTGGGAGACCAGCCTGCCCGAGCCGACCACCAGGTCCGGGTTGACGATGGAATCCTCGGTCGAGCACCCTGCTGTCAACGCGAGCATGATCGCGGCTACAAACAAGGGTGGGTATGTTGCCCGTGAATATCTCATTGTTGTTCCTCCTTCCGGCGTCACACCCCGGAAATTCGTTTACATAGAAACAGGTCGCTCCTAACGGAGCTTCATTTAAATTCTTCGGAACATCGGTTTACAAACAGCGCGTCCCTGACGGGACTTATATATCTTACTTCCGACACGCAACATGAGAAACCAAAGTTCTGTGCAATTTCCTACACCCGAAGTGAGTTCATTCCTCGTCGAAAGCCTGTAAGGCAATGGGAAGGGACGAGATAACGCCGTTCCCGATGGCCGGAAGTCCTACCAGGACAGCGCTGAGAACCTCTTCACGCGTTGCACCGAGGGCTTTCGCCTGTTTGACGTGGAAGGGGATTCCGGATTCCAGCCTGACCGCAGCAAGAACCGCAATGTAAGCAAGCTCTCCGGTTTTCTTATCGAGCTTGCTCGCTGCGTCCAATTGATGAACAGTCTCCATCCAGGCTCTCTGGTGGCCTGGTGCTTCTTGCCCAAAAGTGAGAAAAGCATGACTGACTTGCGGCTTCGTGTTCATACGCCTCCTGCATGGTAAAGATACATGGACAATCCCTGGTAATCTTTCGCTTCTGCCCGGATAATTCTCTGGGTAGGTGTTTCGTGGGTATTGTAAGATCGCTGGTGTGTGATGTTTCTGTTTATGAGATAGACCCCGCAGCCCTTGAAGAGTGATTCGGATCCTACCGAATCAGCACCATCGTTCTTGTTTTCCTGTAACCGTTGAATGACAACCGTCCGAGGTAGATCCCCGAGGGCATCCTCGCGGCATTCCAAGTGACAAGGTGGTCGCCTGCGGGAAGCGATGCATCGAGGAGAAGGTCAACCAGCTCCCCCTGAATATTGAAGACCTCAAGCCGGACATTGCCACGGTCGGGAATCCTGAAGGGAAGCGAGGTTCGTGGATTGAACGGATTCGGATAATTCTGATGGAGCGCAAAGTTCCCCGGTGCGGCGGTCCGTTGTTCCTCCGCATGGGTGACAGTTGAATATTCGAATGGTTCGTTCACCAGGTGCCAAGGTTCTTCGCTTTGTCCGTTGTAATCGCGCCGGAGGTAGTGGGTTTTCAGGGGCGTGCGTGGGAATGTGGAAAGGGATGCAGGAACGGCGCTACCGTCGGCCCCCCACTCATAGAGCGGGATGTTCATCGGGTTCAGGTAATGACAAAGGTTTCTCTCAATTGCCATGTGAAACAATCCGAAGTTCCCCGGTTCATGTCCGGCGAGCCAGCTCCCGACGAGGTCGACGTGGAAAGCGTTCTTGCCGAACAGAACGACGTTCGCAAGATAATCCTTTGCAAGTCCGTCGTTGGGGCCCGCAACGAAATGCCCATCGCGCCCATAAATTCCCTCGATAATATTCAAAAAGGGGTGGAGGATGGAGTTATTGTCAAGACAGCGCGTAGCCCATGTTTCCTGCCATAATCCACCGTCAGGGTCGGGACGGTCCCACCGGGGCACCCCCCGCTGTTTGTGCTGCTCGTAGTTTTGCAGGATCGTGACATTCCCCGCAGGATTCATATCTTGTTCCCGCATCTCCATGTTCGCCTCGCTTCCATACGCCGCGCAATGCTGGACGTACTTGGCGGCAATGGTCCCCTGAAGGTTTTTGGCGCAGAGGGTTATGCCCATCGCGTGGGTCTTGAGCTTGGCGATGTTGATGAGCACGGAGCCCGGAGTGTTGATCGGTTGAAGGTAGGGGATCCGGTGAAACCAGACTCCCTCCGGGACATCCATCCAATTCAGTTCCCGTTCGTCGATCACCCCGACCTTGGCGCTGAGGTTTTTCATGTCGACCCCCGTCCTTGCCGCCAGGTCGATGTACCCACCCTCCGCAAAATCGTCAGAGAGATAGTTTGCTTCACGAATGGAGATGCCCGAAGAAGGAACGCCGAGGGTTTTGATGCTTCCGATGATCCCTTCGACGAACGAGACGTCCGTCATAACGCCGCGTGTCCCCTCCACGGTATAACGGGAATCCCATTTGCCGCGGTTGGTCAGGTTCGGCTTGAGGATGACCGGCGACGAGAGCGGATATGCTCCCTCTCCCGGCTCCTTGCCGACAAAAAGGGTTTTTCCCAGCAGTTCTGCGGCGCTTTGAATTGCCGGCGCGTTCGTCATCGCGTCAACATTCGTCCGGAGAATGAAAACGGCCCGCGGATGGGCTTCGACGAAGGGATGGAGCCCAAAGTGAGAAAACATCCGGACCGGACTGCGACCGATGGAAATGGAGGGAGACAGGAGGGCTGACGCTCCGGCCATCGAGGCCGTTTTGAGAAACCTCCTGCGAGTCTGTCGTGAACTCATACCCAAGCTCCTTTCGGAACGGCAGTGGTCTTCAAGCAGGTTTGGCCGTGGAATCCCTTGCTGTGCGGGTGCCATTGTCGGGTTTCACGACCCTTTTCAGCTCCCGTACGTCAAGCTGGGTCGGAAACCCTTCGCGGTGCCAGTGTTTCTTGCAGCCGCACTCATTCAGGAGGACGCACTGCGCTGCCGCGCCGTGCCGTTTCAGTTCCCATCCCCCCTGCACCAGCACCGAGAGACATGCGACGCCGACGACCCCGGTTGCCGGTTCGCCGGCCTTGCGTCCCCAGCGGGAAAGATCGGAGGAATGCGGGATCACCATGACATCGAAGTGTTCCCGCAACCCGATCACGCGGATCCGGTTGACGCTGCATGACGGTTCGCATCCCGTGCAACGGATTCCTTCCTTCGTTTTCTTCCCTTCACAGGCATCCTCCGCATGAAACCGCATGCATCCGGGGAGGAGGACGGTCTTTCGTTCCGCGATGAGGAATTCATCACGGAAGGCCCGGTTCAGGATCTCCGCTCCGACCATGTTGAGATGGTATTCGACGCGCGAACGGAGGCATGAAAAACGGTCCTCGCGCCAGCGATAGAAAGGAGTTTGCTGTTGTACGAATGAGGTGACGTTCGGTGTGTAGGAGCCCATGCGCTCCCCGGACACCGCTTCGAACCAGTCGGCGAACGTCAGGACGGCCAGCATCGATTCCGCGAACCGCTCCCGGTCGAACGATGCCCAGAAGGCGAGCCACCGTACGAACCGGAGGGCATCCTCACGGAAATCGCCCGTCGCGTCCAGCCACCGGACGAGACATTCAAGGTCGCCCAGGTCGCGCGGGGGAGTTTCGATCCGTACGGGATTGAACGGAACAAGGAAGAACGACATTACCACCCCGCGCACCACATCGATGGCGGGCTTGAGGCGTTGATGCTTCTTGCGCCATTCGGCAAGATAGGCAAGGGACCGGAAAGGGGCGATCTCCACGCTGAGCGCGATCCGGCCGTAGGTGCGCCAGAGGATTCCGAGGTTCAGGAGCTCGAAGGTGTACTCTTCCAGGGAGCGCGGATCTTCCAACCCGAATTCCACAAGGTACCGCCGGTAAGCGCGGGCCAGGGGAGTAATGGAACCTTCCGCATTGAGCAGGACGTCATCAGTAAATGCAGAGACGGCGCGGTAATAGGTCGCCGCCGCCGGGCCGTCGGGGTTGAGCCTGTACGTGATCGGTTCCATGGACAGTTGCCTGGGGGACAGGCAAATACACTGCCAGACGCAGGAGGGTCAATTTAAAAGGAAATAGACGAAGCGGTTTTCCAGATATGCAAAAGACCGGGGGCCGGTCTCACATATGGGAAAAGGGGATCTTGCCGTTTTTCACAAATCGAGGATGCTCATCCAAGTCCTTCAGGCGGACGATGAGGCGCTCTCCTAACCCGTCAGGATATTCTCGATAGTGGCGAGCTCCTCCCTGTCAAAACCGGGGTTCCTGAGCAATCCCACAGCATCGTCGATCTGTGCAACGCTGCTCGCCCCGATCACGACCGACGTCATGTGAAGGTGTCGCAGGACCCAGGCGAGGGACATCTGCGCCAATGTCTGGCTGCGGCGTTTGGCAAGTTCGTTGAGTTGACGGACCTTGCCCAATTTCTCCTCCGTGATGTGCTGCGGCTTGAGAAATCCATGCGGCTTGGAGGCGCGGGAGCCTTTTGGGATTCCCTTGAAATATTTATCCGTCAACAAACCCTGGGCGAGAGGGGAGAACGCGATGCAGCCAACCCCTTCCTCCCACAAGACATGAAGCAGGCTCTCTTCGATCCACCGGTCGAACATGTTGTACTTCGCCTGATGAATCAGGCAGGGGGTCCGGAGCGATTTGAGGATGTGCACCGCCTGGCGCGTCTGCTCCGCCGAATAGTTGGAAATGCCGGCGTAGAGTGCCTTTCCGCTCCGCACGATCTGGTCGAGCGCGCCCATCGTTTCTTCGAGGGGCGTATCCGGGTCGGGACGATGAGAGTAGAAGATGTCCACGTACTCCAACCCCATGCGCTGCAGACTCTGGTCGATGCTCGCGATCATATATTTGCGCGATCCCCATTCGCCGTACGGGCCGGGCCACATCAGGTAGCCGGCTTTCGAGGAGATGATAAGTTCATCGCGATGCGAGGAGAGATCCCGCTTGAGGATTGTTCCGAAATTCTCCTCGGCGGAACCGGGGGGTGGACCGTAGTTGTTCGCAAGGTCGAAGTGCGTGATGCCGAGGTCGAACGCGCACCTGATCATGGCCCGGGAGTTCTCGAAACCATCAACGTCGCCAAAGTTGTGCCAGAGTCCGAGTGAGATCGCGGGGAGATGGAGTCCGCTCCGGCCGCAACGGTTGTACTTCATTCCATCGTATCGTTTCTTTGACGGGGAATACTGTTTCATACGGTGCTCCTGTAATTGAACTGCAACGTGTTTGCCGGCCGGTCAGATATTGTGGCGGAGAGGGGTGATCCTCCCGATAAACAGCCGGGTGTCATAGAGAAACCGGACACCTCCGCTCACCTGGTACCGTTCGAAGATCTGACGCAATGCAGAGAGCATGGCTTGATATCCCGGCTCGCCTTCCGACGGGGTGTAGGAGGAGGAGAGCAGCCGGCCTTCCAATCCCTCATAATCGAAACGCTGTTCGTTCGGGAGTGTCCGTTCGACATATTCCCCTGAGGCAAAGAACCTTCCCAGAACCTCCCCGTCGATCCTTTTGTGGTCGACCTGCTGATAATCGGTCCCGTACTTCTTCAGGAGTTCCTCGTACTGCTGCAGGAAGGGAGTTGTATCGACCTGGCGGTCGTTCCACATCAGAATGACCCGGCCTTCCGGTTTAAGGATCCGTGCAAATTCCCGCCCTGCTCTTTGTTGATCGAACCAATGGAAGGCCTGTCCTGCGACGACGAAATGGACGCTTTCCCCTTCCAGGGTGGTCTCTTCTGCCGAGCCTGCGATACTGAAAAATCGGGGATGGGATTGGAGCAGTTCCTCCGCCGCCTCTCTCATCTGGGTGTTTGGTTCGACACCAAAGACCGTGTTGCCGTTCCTGAGGAATAACTCCGACGAAATGCCCGTGCCGGAACCGATGTCGGCGATGACTGAGTCGGCCGTCATGCCGAACTCCGTCCTGAGGATCCGGATCACTTCCTCAGGGTATCGGGGGCGGTAGCGGATATAGTTCCCGACGCGGTTGGAGAAGCGTGTCGTTGCGTTAAGGGTGCTCATCGGGGGATCCGGGGACGTCGGAGAGAGGAGGGCCGTTTCAACGATTCACCCAATTGCCTGTAATGGATCGTCCCTTTGTTGGCCTTCAGATGGTTCACCACGGCGATGGCCCGGAAGATCCGTTTTTCAGGATCCTTCGACGAGCCGATAATATAAAGAAGCGTCCGTTGTTTCCCCCGCGTCAGGGCGTGGAATAGTGCACCCCCTTCCCGGTCCTGACGGAACAACTCACGTAACTCCTCTGGCATGGGGAGACCGTATTCCGTCTCGTCCTTCCTCAGGCTCACCCGGACTTCCTTCCCGAACTCAAGCCCGAGCGCATCGCGAAGTCTCTTGTTAACCGTGACAAGGAACAGGTCCTTGCCGCGGTGCAGGATGGCGCACTGGAACTCTTCGCCGTCGTTCAGCCCACAGAAGACCCGGCGGGTCTTGCCCTCCCCGAAGCGTTCCGCAACACGGACCGGTACGCGGAGGTGGGCTCCCCAGAGCCTGTTGTCCGACCGTTCAAGGATGGAGGTGAAGCGCGAGGTTGGTTGCGCGGAAGTTACCTTTTTCATAACCTCGATGGCTTTTTCTCTTCCTTGGCAGGAAGGGAGGAGGCATACTTCACTGCGACCCCGACCCACGTCGCGAGTTGAGGTTCCCTGGCGAGCCCCTTCGACTCCACCAGGATCCACCCCTTCATGGGGCGACCGGTGATATCGAATATCCTGGTGTAGCGTTTCTTCAATGTCTCATCGGTCTGTTCCGGATCGATCCGGACGATCATTTCGTTGCCATGGACGCCGCAGCACATATTGCCCTTCAAGAGGAAGGCCATGCCGCCGAACATTTTCTTCTCGACAAGTTCCTTTTGTTTACCGAGGGTTTTCCGGATCCGGTCTGCAAGTATGATGTCAAAGGCCATGAGGTTTCCTTTTGAGAGTGATCACTTGTCCAAATACCGTTGTGGAACCGGGAGTCCTTGCTGTTTGAAGAATGTAAGCTGATCAAAGTATCCGCGCTGGAAGACGATCTGATCGTTTTTGATCTGAAAGAACCCGCACCCGCGCAAGCCGAGGGGATCGCGCCATTCGAGGATCGCCCAGTCTCCTGATTCGAACAGGCTCTCTTCGATGCAGACCATGGTTGCTCTCCCAAATTCTGTCGAGAACATCTGCCGGATTGCATCCCTTCCGTGAAGAGGGTCGGTTACCACTTGGTGGTTCACGGCGTCCGGCGCGTACAGTTCCGCCAGCCCCTCAACATCGGCCGCATTGAACCGCCTGATCCATTCCCGTACAACTTCCTTGGGCGTCACGCGGTCTTTTCCTTTCCTGGTTTTCAAAAAAATGCCACAGAGTCACAGAGGACACGGAGGTTGTGGAGCGATCTTGTGTAATCAGATCTCAAATCAAATGTTTTCTCTGTGAACTCTGTGTCGCCATGGCAACTACACAGCCTCTGGCTGTGGCCAATACCGGGAGCCTCATCAAACATGAGGTTTCCCGAGCAGGTTTATTTCCATCCCTCCCCACACGGGGCCCCGTTCGGCGATCGACCGTTTGATTGCTTCCGGGTGAATGGAGAAACTGCCGTAGCAAAGCAGTGCAAGGAGAAAGGCGGGGCGATGGTGCCAACTTGCCCATGTCAGGGGCGAGTCCCCATGCATATCTTTTGCATCGACCTTTGCCCCTGCATCGAGCAACAACCGGATTGCCTCCTCCGAACCGAACGCGGCCGCGTGGTGGAGCGGGGTCTCGGCTTTCGTCCTGATGTCCCTCATGAAGTTCCCTGTTTCAGTCCCCGGTTTCGTCACGGCGTTGGGATTCGCTCCATGGGCAAGGAGAATCCTGACGATGTGTGTGCCAGCCGGACGATGGGGCTTGCAGAGAGCCGCGTGCAGCGGTGTTTCCCCGGTTTCCGGCAAAGGGTGATTGACGTCGGCCCCCTGTTCGACAAGGAACTGGCAGAGCCGCCAGTGTCCATGGAAAGCCGCACCGTTCAGGTCGAAGTTCTCCCCGAGCGATTGAAGCGATTCGCTGCTGGTAAGCAGGAACCGGATGGCGCTGACATCGCCGTAATACGCACACCATTGGATCAGCGAGACTCCATTTTTGTCTTTGGAGTTCGCAGGGTTTCCTTCTGCCACGTATTCGAACACCAGGTCGGTGCGTCCGTCGGCAATACGATCGAGCATGGTCTTCCTCCTGGCTAACCGGGTAATACTCCGATGAAAATAACTGACGCGGGTTTTTGAGTCCTGGGGTGTACAGGTTCCCGTATTTCGTTCAGACTGAAGCCATTCTCCGTGAAAAGAGTTTTCCAGGTTTCCATTGTCCTGAAATACCAAGGGGGCGGGTTGCAGAAGGAATTGCTGAATCCTGCCCAGGAGCCTTCTCTCCACCCATCCGCGTATTGTGCGTCCCCGCAGCCGGCAACAGGGTGAATAGTCTGAACGATCAACGAACCTCCTTCATGCAGGAAGGAAGGGGCCAACCGAAACAGCCGGCTGACTGATTCATTCCCTCTCAGTGAGAAGTTACACACGAGGAGTTCGAATTTCTCCTTGAGAGCCTCCGGCGATAGTTCCTCATACGAGAGAACCCGGAACCTTCCGCCCCCTGCTTGTTGCGCCGACTCGATCAATCCCGGAACAACGTCGATACCCAGGGAATCGATTCCCGCCTTTGCCAATTCTCTCACAAGCCAACCTTCGCCGCACCCGACATCGAGAACGGAATGGGGAGCTCTTCCCACAACCGCCTCGATGATGGCCTTGTTCGTGACGAGCACCCGGCTTTCTATTTCGCCCTCCCGGATGGCGGTTACCCAGGGTCGGGCATTCTTTCCCCAGGACTTTATGATTTGTTGATCCGACAATTCCCTCATGGTTGTATTTTGTTTTTTCGTTGGACACCCGGCCTTAACGTTGAAAAATGACCGGTGATATTGTCGGTTGATCGAGATACCGGGTTACCCAGCTACCGGGACGCGGGTTCGACCTCTCGGTTCTCAAATGAATGGCAAGGCTGCGACGTGGTCCGGCCGTTGCATTGCGGCGGCTGCCATGGATGAGAAGACGGTGATGGAAACTGACTCCTCCCGGTGGGAGCACGTTGGTTGTCTCGCTCCATTGTTCGCCGAGCGGAATGGAGAAAGTCGATTGCAAGGCATTCAGGTCCTGCCCGAAGAAATCTCCTTTGTTCAACAATCCCCAACGATGCGACCCGCGAACGAAGACCATGGGTCCGGCCTCAACGGTCACATCGCTGAGGGCGAGCCATGCGGTAAAAAGCTCGCTTCCGTCCTCCCATTCCCTCCAATACGCCTGATCCTGATGCCAACCGACGCTCGTCTTTACTTCGACTGTTTCGACATCGGGTGTACCGGGTTTGTAAAGAAGTTGCACCCACCATATCTGAACCCTTCCGGCACCTGTTATGGCGGCTGCCAGTTGACCCAGCAGCGGTGCGTTGATTGCCTCGCGCAGCGCATAGTTGGCAAGGTGCGGTTGTTCGATCTTCCGAAGGGCCCGAGGATCATCACCGGGATTCCAAAGCCGCTCCGCAGGTTCCAACCCCGTATCATACATTCCTTCGCATACGTCCTCGAGTCCGCGCGTTGCGCGCACTAGCAGCTCCGGTGACAGAATTGACGCGGCATGAATGTAATAACCGTTCTGCTCGTACCGTTCGCGCAGTTGCGTTGTCTCCAATGTGGTTGAAATATTTCCTCCCGGGACGTGAAATCGTATCGGTTCTCCCCGGACGGAGGCGTCCTTAACCGCCGGCAATCGCCCCGAGGATGATAAAAGGCTCGCTTCCTGAGACGATCGCGGCAGGCAAGGGTGTGTCCGGCGGTTCCAGGGAAAGGTCCCCCCCGCAAGCAAAGTAGCGCAGGAAGGGGCGGCGTTGCTGCGTCACGTGATCGCGGATCGTCCCGCGCAGCATCGGGTAGCGGACCTCAAGAGCATCGAGTACGGAGCGCAGGGTGGCCGGGCCGTCGACATCGAGTGTTACCTCGGCGCCGACTTGCGCGAGCGTCCGCAGGTGGTATGGGATTATCACCCGGATCATGGCAACATCTGGACCTCAACAGAGAGGACGGCCGGCAAATCCCGGACAATCGGGGCCCAACTGTCTCCCGAGTCCGATGAAGCGTATACTTGTCCCCCCGTGGTGCCGAAGTATACACCGCACGGGTTGAGCTTGTCGACGCACATCGCGTCGCGCAGGACGTTGACGTAACAGTCGCGTTGAGGCAGGCCTTTCGTCAGCGCCTCCCATTCGTTTCCCCCGTTACGACTCCGATAGACACGCAGCTTCCCGTCGGGCGGAAAATGCTCCGAGTCGCTCTTGATCGGAATAACGTAGATCGTCTCCGGTTCATGGGCATGCACGTCGATCACGAAGCCAAAATCACTGGGGAGGTTCCCGCTGATCTCCCGCCACGAGTCGCCGGCGTCGTCGGAGCGCATGACATCCCAATGTTTCTGCATGAACAGCACCGACGGGCGCGACGGGTGCATCGCGATCCGGTGGACGCAATGACCGATCTCCGCCTCCGGGTCGGGGATGTACTGGGACTTCAGCCCGCGGTTGATGGCCTTCCATGTCTGGCCGCCATCCTCGCTGCGGAAGGTGCCGGCCGAGGAAATGGCAATGAAAATCCTTTTGGGATTGGCGGGATCGATCAGGATGGTGTGGAGTCCCAGGCCGCCGGCGCCGGGGGCCCATTGCGGACCCGTCCCGTGGCCGCGGAGTCCGGCCATCTCATGCCACGATTGTCCTCCGTCTGTCGAGCGAAACAGCGCGGCATCTTCGACGCCGGCGTACACAGTGTCCGGATCGACCGGCGACGGTTCCAGGTGCCACACACGTTTGAACTCCCAGGGATGTTGCGTGCCGTCGTACCACTGGTGCGTGGTCAACGGTTTACCGGTCTTATCGGAGGTGTCGTACGTGAACTTGTTGCTCTCCCCTTTGGGTTGGCCGTCCGGGGTGGTGGTTGGTTCGCCGGGGGGTGTGCCGGGTTGGTGCCATGTTTTGCCCCCGTCGTCGGAGCGTTGGATGATCTGTCCGAACCAGCCGCTGGTCTGCGATGCATAGATCCGGTTCGGGTCGGCGGGGGATCCCTTCACATGGTAGATCTCCCAGCCTGCAAACAATGGATCGCTGACGTCCCAGTGTTCGCGCTTGCCGTCGGATGTCAGGATAAACGCGCCCTTGCGCGTGCCGACCAGGACTCGTACTCCATTCATAATTCCCTCCTATCAGAATATAAAATGATGCCTGCGGACAGGCATGTGGTGTACTCAGGATACATTCGGCTTGGGGCCGACGCTAACGTCGCAAAAAAGTGGCGGAATGTCAACGGAGAAAATAGGTCGCAGGGGGTGGGTGGTAGGTCAGGAAGTAATAAGCAGGCAAGTAGAAAGTATTAAGTTGAGAAAGCCGGCCGAAGTATTCCTCAATCGAGTGCGCGGTCTGAGTGACAACGAGCGCGCCGAAGTGAACCCTCATGCGGGACATATTCCTGAGGGCAACTTAGGTTGAGATTTTCCCCAGCGGGATCGGCAACTTAACGAAAGTGCCGATCTCGTGGAGATGGGTCGAATCGGTCCGAAGGATTGCCCGGTAGTAGGGCAACACAAACATCCCGCCGAAGATCGTCGTCGACCATGCCAGATCGTTTCGTGCTTCGTCCCGGATAAATGTCGGACCCAAAGACACCCCCACCCATGGATGTGGGAAATATTCAATACCGACATGAGTCATTCTGAGGTTGCCGAGAGACTCGACCGAGACCAGGACTCCGGCGGCGCCAAGCTTTTCGCCGAGATAGGTGGTAACGCTGACTTCAATGCCGCTGATAAAACCGCCATCGGGCCCGAATGTATATCCGACCTTGACCCCGGGGTTTACGATCCAAATCTGTGATTGTGCCTCTGTTGCAAGGATCAAGACCGCGCAGAGAAAAACCAGCGTCTCTTTTCTCATGGTTCGTAAGTCCATTTGCCCTCCCCACAAATTATCCTTCAGTTCCCCCCTCATGATCCGGAGGCTGCCCACAACGTCGGAAAAAGGGAAAGAAATGTCAACTGATGAAGAAGGTGGTAGGCTCGGTGGATCCAATGAGAGGAATGCTTTCGCATTCCTTAATTTTAGGCCTCCGGCGGTGCCGGGAAGCAAGTGAGAAAGTAGTAAGTAGGCAAGTAGAAAGTATTACGGTGAAAGGGCCGGAGACATTGGAGGCCTGTTAACGAATGGATCCCGACGGTCGTCCGGGCGGGGGATTTGACTCACTCGGGCGACACAAGGCTCGTCTAGAAGAACACCCTCATCCACATCTCAACTCTTTGCCGGGCCTGACGAGATCCGAATTCCGATGACTCTCCTCCGATCAGAAGCGACGGCCAGAGGATGAATTCCACATTGGTTGCCGGTTTGTAGTTCAACGAGGCGGAGACGAGAAAGCTCTTGTCGCTCAGGTTGTAGATCGAAAAGAGCGAAGGAGTGAAGTAGAGCCAGTCGAACGGCTCGGGCTGCGATACTTTGACGTAGAGGTATTCCCGCATCAGCGTGCTGCTTTTGAAGTACGTCTGAACGGTTGCCCATGTCTGCTGAACCGCAGCCGATGTTCCTGCGGCAAGTCCGTTCAAAAGAAAACCGCTGTACGATTGGTAATCGGACTTGCTGAGCCCGAACCCGTTATGATAATATTCCGCGATCACCGTCGTGTTCCACTCATTGAGATATCGGATCCCCAGGAGATAACTTATGACGTCACGTTCATCGGCTTGCACGGTTCCGTTTGCCATGACGTACCGTGTGGCTTTCCGCGCCACACTGAGTTCCCCATGAAGTTCAACATTTTCCTGAAGGTTTCCCGAAAGATCCAATCCGTACTTCCTTGATGCGGCCGAGCTCTGGTATGTCATGATATCGATATCCGTATCCCACAGCAGGAAGGAGAGTTTCAACGCGACATCGGTATACTTCACTTCCCCGAATCGGTTGTTGATCACCGGATTTCGTGGGATGACCACCAGCAGGGCCGAAAAAGTCTGAAGCACGTCTGATGAAAAGCTCTTGATATACTCGGCATTCGCCGAAAGAAGTCCCGCTTGGGCAAGCTCCGGGTTTTCGGGATCCTTGGCCGGATTGACAAAGCCCACGGGGTTGAACGCGTATCCTTTGCCCCAACTGTACACTCGTTTCCCGGCCTGGATCGAAAGGTTCAGGGAGGGATGATAGTCGCCATACGCTTCAAAGAGGTCGAAACTCGATTCTTGGTCACTGAAGTACGTCGCGTGCGTTCTGAGTTGAAAACCAAGGTCCTGGGTTCTGTACTCGGCATTGAGATAGGGTTCGAGGCGATACTGGGAGAGATACGAAGAAATGTTTTTGTTCTGGAATTGAAGCCGGTAGAGGGGTGAGGACTGCGCCATGTGGAACAATGAATACTTCACATCGAAATTCCCATTCCATTCGAGCTTGTCCTTTGTCTCCGGTTCTACGATGTCTTCCTGCGCAAGAACAAGGGCCGGAAGAAGCATCAGCAACGCGAGCGTGGAATTCATCGCAGGTTTCCCAGCCGGCCCATAAAATTGAGCGTGAATACCTCATCGGGTAGCTGCCGGGCCTTGATCCGTTGATAGATCAGGAACGACCGGTACCCCTTGTAAAGCGGACTGAAGGTCTCAACGACGGAGGGCCTCACCAGTCCGTTCCCAAAGTTTTTGTCCTCCTTGAACTCCAGCGTTTTAATGAGCAAGCCGCTTGCGGAGTACGCCTCGACTTTGCGGATGTACTTTTTCTCTTTTGTAACCCACATCTTGAGTTTGTCATACGCGACGGACCTGTTTTTTGCTTTAAGGTCCAGAATATATTCGCTCTCCGTCTCACCGGTAAAAACAGCGTCATATTCCACGGAGTACTCAAGCTGCATAATGTCGGCGTTGTTAAAGACTCCGCCGGTGATCGATTGCAGGCTCGTTATGCGGACAGGCTTGTTCGCACTCGGAATGTAGAGCCACATGTTGTCACCAAGGCGAAGAGTCGCCCTCCCTTTTTCACTCGCCGGCGCGAGGTACAGCAACGCGATCTTGTCCTTCCCCTTTTTCACCGTATAGAAGCTGAATTCCTTCTTCGAGCCGTTCGGCTCTTCATTGATAATCTTGCGATACGCCTCGTAGGATTCCGGCATAAGATTGTCATCGACGGTCTTCAGAAGTGCATTGGCGTCCTGCGCGTGGAGACTGAAGATCGGGAGAAACATAAGAACGAAGGATATGAGTATCTTCATGGCATCTTTCCTTTACACGTGCCCGAGTGCATCGACGGGTTCCATTCTTGCCGCCTTGGCGGCGGGGTGAAGACTTGCCAACAGTGAGACCAGCATGACGATCGCCACCGTGAGGAGCACTTCGCCCGCCGGTATGCTGGGAGCGAGCGAGATGTGCATCTGGCCGAACGTGAAGTCGATTCGTGTGAGATTCAGAATCCAGATGATTCCCAATCCAACGCCGACGCCGACGGCAGTGCTCAACAGTCCCATGGAGAATCCTTCGATCAGGAACATCATCAGGATACGGCGGGGGGGAGTTCCGATGGCGGCGATGGTTCCAATTTCACTGACCCGCTCGAAGACCGACATCGTCATGATGTTCAGGATGCTGACCAGCACGATCGAGATGAGGATGAACTTCACGACCATGATGAGAAGGTCGACAATCCTCGCGATGCTGGCAAACGGAGAAAGCTGGTCCCAGGTGTGAACCTCTGCAGCGGACCTGGGAGCACTGAAAGCTTTCTTCAATGAACCGGAGACACTTCCCAGTTTGGCAAAATCCTTCACCTTCACGGCGATCTCGATGACCTCGGGCCGGTCCATCCGTAACAGGATCATTGCATCAGAGAAGTGGATATAGCCGTCCTTCCCGGTGGGTCCCAGCACAGCCTCCACGACACCTCCGATGCGAACGGGAAGAGCGTTCACCGAGCCCTCTTTGTTTGTTGCGATCAGGACAATTTCGTCGCCGATCTTGAGTCCGAGTCCCTTTACCAAATTCTCGGGCACAACGATCTCGCCCGGCTTCACAAACTCACCCTGCGCCGCACCGGTGGTCTTGATTCTCCGGACAAGGTCCGTCACGGTTCGTTGCTCCATTTCCGGCCGGACGGCGCTCAACCGGATATTGGAGGTCTGCGCATAATTGCTGATCATCGCGCCGAATTTAATGCGAGGACTGTAAGCTTCAACCTCGGGCGTCGCCTGAAGAACCTGCTCAACGGCTGTGTATTCCGAGTCCGAAAGGGAAAGATTGAGGGGGAGGTTGTCAATGGACTCGACGTACCCCTTTTTGTGAATCTGCAGGTCTCCCAGGGATGTGTTGGTAATGACGCCCACCATCTGCGTCTTGAATGAAATCGCGAGACCCCCGAAGACGATCACGAGTACGACGCCGAAGGCGATCAGGGACGATGTAAGAAGCGTCCGCCTCTTGTACCGGAACAGGTTTCTCACTGCAATTTTAATGAGGTTCTTCATTGTGAACCCCGCTGCTGTTCCTTCGTGGCGTGATGGACGATGACGCCGTCCTCAAGAGTATAGATCAGCTCAGCCTCCCCCACGATTTTCGGGTCGTGTGTGGAAAATACAAACGTGGTCCCGAACGTCCTTTGCATCTCGTGCATAATGCTGATGACTTTGAACGCCGTCGTGTGGTCGAGATTGGCGGTCGGCTCGTCTGCAAGAACGATCTTCGGATTTGTCACCAGCGCCCGGGCGACGGCAACCCGCTGTTTTTGTCCCCCTGAAATTTGGTTCGGGTATTTATCCTTCTGATCAAGCATGCCGACGTTGTCCAGTAAGTTCAGGATCCGCTCCCGGCGTTCTTTGACGGCAACATGGTTGAGCATCAGGAGGGGGTACTCCACGTTTTCATAGACGGTGAGGACCGGAATCAGGTTGAAATTCTGGAACACAAAGCCGATCGTGTTACCCCGGAAAGCCGCCGCCCCTGCACGATCAAGCGTCGCAATATCGACACCGTCCACAACAACTTTTCCACCCGTGGATTTATCGAGCGCCCCCATCAGGTTGAGGAGGGTTGATTTGCCGCTTCCGGATGGTCCGATGAAGGAGACAAACGCCTCGCGATCGATGGTCAGTGAAAGATTTCTGAGGGCATCGACGGGTACTCCGGATGACTGGTATGTTTTCGTTACATCATGAAGCTGGATGAGACTCATAGAAACGCGCCTGTATCATTATTGACAAATGAAATCATCTCACTTGACCTTTTCGGGTTCTTACAGAGTTAGACAATCTCAAAGACAAAAACTTGCCACAAGCTCAAAGATTCTCTCTCCGCTCCGTCTGCTCCCCGATCAACATCATTGTTGTCCTGTAAAGTGTGCTTCCTCAAGTGTGATGCATGGATAGCGGAGAGGGGTCTAACAGATTGCGGAAAAACATTTTTTACCCACGAAATACGCGGACCACACTAAAAAAATAAATCATTTTCGCGTGTTTCGTGTATTTCGTGGGCTCTCGTTTCGCATTTTTCAGCAGCCTACTAAACCTTCACGCGCCTCAGCCTCAGGGAGTTGGAGACCACGCTTACCGAGCTAAACGCCATTGCTCCCGCGGCATACATCGGGTTCAGCAGGCCGAGGGCGGCAACCGGGATGCCGATGATATTGTAGATAAACGCCCAGAAGAGGTTCTGTTTGATCGTAAGAATTGTTTTTTTCGAAAGCTTGATTGCCCCCACGACACCAAGAAGATCCCCGCTCATCAGAGTGATGTCGGCTGTCTCCATCGCTACGTCGGTGCCCCCCCCCATCGCGATGCCGACATCCGCCTGAGCCAGTGCCGGCGCGTCGTTGATCCCGTCCCCGACCATCGCAACCACCCTCCCGTTGCTCTGGAGGGACTTGACATGGGCGGCTTTATCCTGGGGCATCACTCCCGCGATTACGCGACTGATCCCGGCCTGGGACGCAATCGCCTCCGCGGTGCGCAGGTTATCTCCCGTAATCATGACAATATCGATCCCCATTGCTTTCAATTCGGAGACCGCCTGCTTCGACGTCGGCTTGACGGTGTCCGCAACGGCGATCAGTCCGGCCAGCTTGCCATTTGCTGCGACAAAGATCGGCGTCTTGGCCTCCGTTGAGAGGCGTGAGGCATGTTCTTCCGCTTCACCGCTCTGAATGGCAAACTCTTTCATGAGGTCGGCATTCCCGATCGCGACGGCATCTCCATGAACCACTGCCGTCACGCCGAGACCGGTGTGAGACTGGAACGATTCAATTTCTTCCGGCTGGATCGTCCGGAGCTTCGCGTAGTCGAGAATAGCCTGCCCGAGAGGATGTTCCGAGCGTGATTCGATGGAGGCGGCGTAACGGAGAATCGCCGGCTCGTCGAAGCCATTAAGAGACAGAACGTCCGTAACGGAGGGCTTTCCTTCGGTGACAGTCCCCGTTTTGTCGAGCACGACTGTCTGAATGTTGTGTGCACGCTCCAGGCTCTCAGCATTCTTGATGAGGATCCCCTTCGTGGCTCCGAGGCCCGTTCCCACCATGATGGCGGTCGGAGTTGCGAGTCCCAACGCGCACGGGCAGGCGATGATAAGGACGGCGATGAAATTAATCATCGCGGCGGTGAAGGGGAGTCCACCGACGAAGAACCATGCAAGGAAGGTTATGATGGCAATCCCGATCACAACCGGTACAAAGGTCGCAGCGATCCGGTCCGCCAGCGCCTGGATGGGCGCCTTCGAGCCCTGTGCATCCTCAACGAGCTTGATGATCTGAGCGATGACGGTTTCCTTGCCGACGGCCGTTGCACGGAACTCGATGCTCCCGTTCCTGTTGATCGTCCCGCCGATGACCTTCCCCCCGGCAATCTTCTCCACCGGCATGCTCTCGCCGGTGATCATCGACTCGTCGATGGAGGTGGCCCCCTTCGTGATGATGCCGTCGACCGGGATCCTCTCCCCGGGGCGGACGATGACGATATCGTTATGAATGACGCTTTCGATGGGTACATCCTGTTCCGCTCCGTCGCGCACCACGCGGGCGGTTTTCGGCTGGAGGCCGATCAATTTCTTGATCGCATCGGTCGTGCGGCTCTTGGCGCGCGCCTCGAGCATTCGCCCAAGGAGAATAAGGGTGACGATCGTTGCCGCGGTGTCGAAGTAAATATGGTCCATCGGGTTGTCAATCGGGAGCCAGCGGGGGAAGAGGGTGACGATTGCGCTGAACAGGTACGCCGTTCCGGTCCCGACCGCCACGAGCGTGTTCATATCCGCCGAAAAGTGTTTCGCAAGCTTCCAAGCGACGACGAAAAAGCGCTTCCCGGGTCCCGCCATGACCGCCGTGGTGGCAAGGAAGAGGAGGATGTTGACCTCGTTCATCGTCAGCGGGACGGAGGTCATGAACCACTCCGTCATGTTCACCATGCTGACGATCATGACGGGGAGCGTCAGGGCTGCGCTGAACATGAAATCTTTCTTCAGTTGGCGGAACGCTTTTTCCTGGTGGCTTTCCTCTTCCCTGGTGGCGACGTTTCCGGGGACTGACCGGTCAGCCGCGGGAGGGGGGAGGGCGAGTTTGTACCCGGCCTCTTCTACTGCGGCGGCCATCGTGGCCAGGTCGGCTTTCGACGGATCGAAAGAGAGGGTGACGTTCTCGGTGGCGAGGTTGACGTTGGCGATCTCCACACCATCGATTTTCTTCAGTGTCTTTTCGACGCGCGCGACACAGCTTGCGCAGGTCATGCCTTCGACGGGGAGGGTGAGGGTTTGGTTGTTCATTGTACGCTCGTGTATTTATCCACGAAGGACACCAAGGCCACGAAGACTTAACAAAAACCTTAGTGTTCTTCGTGAACTTCGTGGATCATTTTCAAAAAGGATGTCAGACGACTTTGTACCCGGCTTCCTCGACGGCGTTCGCCAGCATGGCCTCATTGACCTTCGTTTCATCGAACTGCACCTTCGCGCTGCCGATCTCGACCTTCTCGACCGTGACGCCGGCGAGCTTGGCAAGTTCCTTCTGCACGCTCATGACGCAATGGCCGCACGTCATGCCTTCGATTTTCAGTTCCTGGGTTTTCATGGTGGTGGTCCTTTCAGTAGATGTTTCGGGGTTGCTGTTTGACGGTTTTGACAATGCCAATATACTACGCGGCGCCTTTTCAGGCGTTATAGAATTTTGAGAAGGAATTGCAGGGTTTTGAGGGGGTAGATGGAACGAATTCAGTGGAGTGTGCTGAGGGAAAGCAAAGGCGGGCAAACCGGGGGGATTGTTTCCATATTTTCATTTGACTGAGCCCGTCATAAGTGGACACGCATAGAATGGGTCTACCTACTTTTTCGCTAGCCAATCAAGTGGATCGACTGTCCAAGTGCCCGTGCAGTGAACCCTCCCTCCGGGGCCTCTTCCACCAGGAAAATCAGTTCGTTCATTTCTTCCTCTCTTCCTTCTTTACGTTCAAGACGCAGCCGCAACCGATGAGAAGTGACCGAAACGGAGTGAAAATGGCAATACGGCAAACCTCGTGTAGCGAAGATTCTTTTCCATTGCTATAGAGTTCCCATGGATTCCGGAATTGGTCAATGTTTCATCCCCACATGATCAAGATGATGCCGGTGAGAACCGCCAAGCTTCTTGAATTCGCTTGGCGTCATCCCGGTCACTTTTTTGAACTGGTTTGAGACGTGGGCGACACTGCTGTACCCCATCCGGTAGGAAATCTCGCTGAGGCTCAGCTCGTTGTACTTCAAAAGCTCTTTGACATGCTCGATCTTCTGGAGAATCAGATACTGCTCGATCGTGATGTTCTCCACGGAGGAGAAGAGGGTGGTGAGGTAATGGTACTCGAGTCCAACCTCCTTTGCAATGAACTCCGAGTCCTTCAGCCGGATCGGGCTCTTCTCGTAATCGTTCTGCGCCAGCTTGAGGACGGCGTGCTTGACCTTCTCGATCGTCTTTACCCGCTTGTCCTCAATCAGCTCAAAGCCATTATCCTCAAGGACGCGGCGGATCGTATCCGTCGGCAGGCTCTCTGCCGTTCCTCCCACCACGACCTCGCCCAACACCACGCTCCGCACATCGAGTCCGAGCCGGGTGAACTCCTCGCGCACGACTTTGATGCAGCGAGGGCAAACCATGTTCTTTATATAAAGAGTGGTTGTTGGATGAGAGGGCATGATGTTCCTAAAGAGAATGAGTTATGATTTGAGTGAACCGGAGCAACGGCGAATCGGGGCAACGGGGAACGCGGATCGTTATTTCAGTTTGCGGTTTAAGTTGAGTTCACAACTCACTGAAACCGCGGTTATGTGTTTCGTCTTTTCCCGTTCCCCCCATACTCCATCGCTCCGGGCTCATATCCGGGCAGTCGCACGCTCACGCGTGCATCAGTAGTACGCCTCCGGCCCCCGATGGTCCGGTGCCTTCTCTACCACCGCCTCGGCGCGTTCTTCACGCAGCGCACCGTGTCGCGGGCGATCAGCAGTTCCTCGTTGGTCGGGAGGACGAACGTTTTCATACCGCTCCCCTTCGCGCCGATCTCCCCCTCCTTGCCGCCGTACATCTCCTTGTTCAATTGTTCGTCAATGTTGATGCCAAGGAAGCCGAGTCCGCTGCACACCCGCTGACGGATCGGCGGGGAGTTCTCGCCGATGCCGCCAGTGAAGACGACCGCATCCGCGCCCCCCATCTCCGCCAGGTACGCCCCGATGTATTTCTTGACGCGGAGGCAGAAGATATCGAGCGCGAGTTTCGCGCGGCGGTCCTGGTGCTCGTGCTCCTCCGCCAGCAGGTCGCGCATGTCGTTCGTAAGACCGGAAATTCCCAGGAGACCGGATTGCTTGTTCAGCATGGTGTCGATCTCGGAAAGGGACATCCCTTCCTTGTGGGCGAGGAACTCGAGGATCGACGGGTCCATGTCCCCGCCGCGCGTCCCCATCACCAGTCCCTCCAGCGGGGTGAGCCCCATGGAGGTGTTGTACGAATCGCCATTCTTCACTGCGCATGCCGAACAACCGTTGCCCAGGTGGATGGTGATGATGTTCGTTTCTTCCTTGGATTTGCCCGTCAACTGTCTGTAACGGAACGCGACGTACCGGTGCGACGTGCCGTGGAAGCCGTAGCGCCGGATCTTGTGCCGGCGGTAGAGTTGGTACGGAAGCGCATAGAGATACGACGTTTCCGGCATGGTGGAGTGGAAGGAGGTATCGAAGACCGCCGCCTGGGGAACGCCAACGCCGAGCAGCTCCCGGGCCGCGTAGATCCCCTTGAGGTTGGCCGGGTTGTGCAGCGGCGCGAGCTCGATGCAATCCTCGATTCCCCGGATCACCTCGTCCGTAATGATGAGGGAGCGGGTGAATTTCTCGGCTCCGTGCACCACCCGGTGCCCCACGGCGTGGAGGTCGCCTAACGATTCAATGCCGGGGATGTGCGCTTCGGGGGAGACGATCCAACGGAGCAGGTAATCGAGCGCGGCCCGGTGGTCGCGCAAGGGCGTGGCCTGCTTCATGGAGGGCTTGCCCGCAGCTTGCAAAGTGATGAGCGCCTGGCTTCCGATCCTCTCGATCACTCCTTTTGCCTTCTGGACGTCGGCGTTTTTGTCGATGAGGTCGAGGTCGGTTTCGATGATCTGGAATTTCAGTGAGGAACTGCCGCAGTTGAGGACGAGGATGTTCATGGTCGGGGGAGAGCGTTGGTCGTGAAAGGTAAATCGTGAAGAGTGAACGGTGAACCGTGAACAGTGGCACGGCATATCCATGCTAAAGCTTTATTGGGGGAAACTCAAATTTCACTTTTCGGAATTTTTGGGGTATCTTGACCCGTCAATGTTCATTTCCCGAACTGGAAGGGGAAATCGCATAATAAGGATTCACCGCAGAGGCGCTGAGAAAAACTGAGGTTTTATTCCTGTTGTCATTTCATCTTGTTCTCGGCGAACTCTGCGTCTCAGCGGTGAGATTTTTTCCTGATTCCCGAAGAACAAACGGAGGTCCCCACTACCATGATCCAAACGGTCAACCTTGCGAAAAAACTTTCCCTTTTCTCCGACCACTGGAGCCCGAAGATCGTCGGGGAGCTGAATGACTCGTACGTAAAGCTCGTGAAGCTGAAGGGGGAATTCGAGTGGCATCATCACGAGCGTGAAGATGAGCTCTTCTTCGTCGTCAAAGGAAGTCTCCTCATCAAAATGCGCGACTGGAATCTCCGGGTGGGGGAGGGGGAATTCGTTATCATCCCGAAAGGAGTCGAGCATCTCCCGGTGGCAGAGGAAGAGGTCCACATCATGCTCCTTGAGCCGAAATCGACGCTGAACACCGGGAATATGGTGAGTGAAAGGACTGTGAATGAGCTTGATTGGATATAATTGAAAGGAGTGCCGGCCCGGACGTGGTAGAATAACCGCAAAGATCACAAAGGATGTGCAAAGTGTGCAAAGGGGGAAGAAAGAATTAAATACATTAGCTGTGTCACGCTTTGCGTTCTTGGCGGTTTAGCTTTTTAATCGGCAGGAACACTTGGCGGCAACTGCACCAACAATCACCATTGTATCAGAAGGCTCTGCCATGCAAACGAAACTGACCCAATCCCCCGCTTGGAAATCACTCGAACAGCATCAGGAAGAACTCGCTCCTTTGCATATGCGGGATCTCTTCGCCGCCGATTCAGAACGGTTTACAAAATTCTCCCTCCGCTGGAACGATCTGCTTCTCGACTATTCCAAGAACCGCATCACGAAAGAGACGATGCCCCTGCTCTTCAATCTTGCCCGCGAGGCTGATGTGAAGGGATGGACCGAAAGGATGTTCCGCGGGGAGAAGATCAACTTCACGGAGAAACGTGCCGTGCTGCACGTTGCCCTGCGCAACCGCTCCAACAGACCGATCATGGCGGATGGCGAGGATGTGATGCCGGCTGTGAACAAGGTGCTTGCCCACATGCGGTTATTTACAGAATCCGTTCGCAGCGGCGCTTGGACCGGCTACTCCGGCAAGCCAATGACCGATCTGGTCAACATCGGTATCGGTGGTTCGGACCTGGGTCCCGTTATGGTGACGGAAGCGCTGCGGCCGTACGGTCATGAGCGCATCAGGCTCCACTTTGTCTCAAACATCGATGGGACGCACATTGCCGAGACGGTCAAACGCCTCAATCCCGAAACGACGCTCTTCATCGTCTCGTCCAAGACTTTCACCACGCAGGAAACGATCACCAACGCGGAGTCCGCGAAGCGCTGGTTCCTCGAACGTGTGAAGGACGAGTCGGCTGTGGCGAAGCACTTTGTTGCCGTCTCAACGAATGCGAAGGCATGTGCCGCATTTGGCATCGACACGAAGAATATGTTCGAGTTCTGGGATTGGGTTGGCGGGCGCTACTCGCTCTGGTCCGCCATCGGCGTGTCGATTGCGCTGTCCATTGGGATGGATCACTTCGAGGAACTTCTCACTGGTGCCCACGAAATGGATGAGCATTTCCGAACGGCTTCCTTCGAAGAAAACATCCCGGTGATTCTTGCTTTACTTGGCATCTGGTACAACAACTTCTTTGACGCAGAGACGCATGCCATTATTCCGTATGACCAATCCATGCACCGGTTCCCGGCCTATTTCCAGCAAGGCGATATGGAGAGCAACGGGAAGCGGGTGACCCGTGACGGAGGTGTTGTCGATTACACGACCGGGCCCGTCATCTGGGGTGAGCCGGGAACCAACGGCCAGCACGCGTTCTTTCAGCTCCTGCACCAGGGGACGAAGCTGATACCGGTCGATTTCCTTGCCCCGATGCAGTCGCACAATCCTCTCGGCGATCACCATGCAATCCTGATCTCCAACTTCATCGCACAGACGGAGGCGCTGATGCGCGGCAAGTCCGGGGATGAGGCCCGGAGAGAACTCTCGAACCTTCCCCTGGCCGAGGTTGAGGCCCTACTCCCGCACAAAGTGTTCCCCGGCAACCGGCCCACGAACACGATCGTATTCAGGAAACTCACCCCGCGCGTCCTCGGTCAATTGATCGCGATGTACGAACACAAGATCTTCGTCCAGGGCATCATCTGGAACATCAACTCATTTGACCAATGGGGAGTGGAGTTGGGGAAACAGCTTGCGAAGGTGGTGTTGCCGGAGCTGAAGCGCGGAACGAACACCGATGATCACGATTCGTCCACGAAGGGGCTGATTGCATACTATCGAAGTTGCGCCGGGTGAAGGGAGTGTTCGTTCTGGAGCTGAAACGTTTTGTGCGTTTGAGATAAGCCATGGAATACTGCAACCTTTCATTCGATCAAGATGCCGACCTGTTTGAGAGCGCGATAGATGCGGACGTCGTTTCTTTTGTCATCCTGCACCAGAACACTTTGGCATTTGCAGATGCGATGTGGATCAAGAATGATGTCGATATATGGAACCTGTGCTATCATGGAGGAATATGCGTACCAAAAGGCTCCAAGGTAAATGCGCTCGTTTCCAACAGTGACGACGAAAGGAATTCCGCCGACGGGACCAGTCCGTCTTAACTGGGCCAGTTGAGAGTCCACAGCCGCGGTCACCGTGAATTCGTGCGTTTGCCATTTATAGGATCTCAAGTCGTTCACACCGATGAATGGGTTGTCAGCCAAGACTAGATTGTCGAGCGGTTGATCCCAGATCTGGGATGCCGTCAGATTGGTGTCCTTGAGGCGATAGATTGCGAACCGGGGACCTTGAGCCGAATCAATTCCGGAATCGCATGCAACGAGAGTAAGCAAGCAAAGGTAGAAGGTAATTCGCATCGTTTTTCACCCCGCTGCGTTTGAGTTTCGAAAATCCACGGTTAAGGCTACGTTTCGAATACCTACCGCAATTACGTAGTACATACCTCTCTTCACCTGGGATAAAGTTCGCGTTTTATCCTACTACCTCCTCCGATCTATGATTGTGAGACAAGCTTCGCAAACATCATCAGACCCGGAGGACCCCTTCGGAGAGAAAATTCCTGACGCCACCGGTGAAGCTTAAGTGATTTCTTGATCCCTCCGCAGGCCTTCGATTCACTTGACCAACAGAATTTTCCTGGTGTCCCTAAATTGTCCCGCCCGCATCCGGCAGAAGTAGACGCCACTGGGGAATCCTGTTGCATCCCACTGTGTTTTGTATGTTCCCGCCGGGAGGGTCTCTGACACGAGAGCCTTAAGTTCTCGTCCTGAAGACATGAAAACCTTCAACTCAACATGCACCGGCTGCGGGATCGCAAATTGAATCGTCGTGGACGGATTGAAAGGATTTGGGTGGTTTTGGCTTAGCTCGTACTGTTTTGGTGCCTGTTGGTCAAGTCTTTCTACCGACGTTGGTTCTGCCGGGGTATTGAAACTAAGGAGCGATCCTCGAACTGTCCCCGCGGCGTTATTGGCCGCAAGACGAAAGTAGTAGCCAGTCCCCGGAATTAAGTTGCTTAAAACGACTGAGATGGGCTGGAATGTCGTTCCTGAACCCAGAGCTTGAGTCGGTGTGCTACTGTAGACCGACAAGGTCGGACTTGTCCCATACTCGAACCATGCACTTGTGGAAGTTCCCTGTGGATTCACGTTTCCCTGGAGGGTCGCAGCGGTGGAAGTGACGGAGGAAGGAGCATACGTCGCTATCGCTGCGAAAAGTGCCGAGGTTGTAAAGCTCACGATGGATCCTCGATTCGTTCCCGCCGCATTGCTGGCCGCAAGACGAAAGTAATAGGTCGTTCCCTGATTCAGTGCAAACACGGCTTCCGAGATGAGCCTTGATGTCGTCCCTGAACCCATAGCTTGCGTCTGTGTGCTGGTGTAGACCGACAACGCCGGGCTCGTCCCATATTCAAACCATGCGTTCGTCGATGACCCCATCGGATTCACCCGCCCGGTGAGAATTGCAGAGCCTGTACCGACAGATGTGGCAAGTGAGGTGATCACCGACGCCATAGCTGCCGACTCTCCCCGCCTCGTTATCCGAAAATCATCGACATAAAAAGTAACGGGCAAATGGGTTGCATTCGCTGCCCCGCCAAAGTGAAGAGGAGCTCTTCCAGATGTTGCGCCAGCCGGTGAGGTAAACGCAAACGTGACGAGTTGCCATGCGGTCGTCATGACCACCTGCGATTCCCTTCCCCATTCATTGTACGAAGGATCCCCCACTGTGAAATTTACGACTGGGCCCGCCTTATTGGCCTTGGCCCAAGCAGAACACATATATTGAGTTCCCGGTTGAACGGTAAAGGGTGTGTTGATGGCCTGGATACTCCAAGGATTTACACCCAATGCCGTTACTTCCACGGCGAGGGCACGATTTCCTTCATAAACCGGATCATCAACTATTTTGAATATGGCCGAATCCGACGAGGAAAATTCCCATCCGGGAACATCCTTGCTGCTCTTTACTCCGAGAGTCGCCGCTTCGAAACCACCGTTTGAGTTGATCGGAGAACCGGAAGAGGTTTGTCCCAGTACGATCGAACTGGTTCCTTTCACAGCTTCCCGCAGATAAACAAAGCCTATCGTTCCACCACTGACTCTCTTCACTCTCAAGATGAGTTGATCTCCAGAAACAGCTGAGGGATCCAAACCTGTAAGTTGTCTGTACACTCTTGCCGGATAGACGTACCCAAGTCCGGAAAAACCCGACAAAGGAGCATGGAACACACCGGTTTTGGCCAGGACAGTTTCCGTACCTGAATGAGAGAGTATGAATTCCGCCTCCATATCAGAACCATTCGGATGAACGGAACCCACCAGGAGATCGACCGTATAGAGCGTGTCCGAAATATCCTGTTGGAGGTTGTACCTCCAGGAGAACGAGTCGGCGACTTGTTCAAACTCCCCACCGGTAGAACCCGACGGGTAGGCTGGATAAGGGGCGAGAGTAAGTAGGCCATCCTCATTTAAATAGAGGACAAGGCTTTGGGACTTTACAGAACCGGCGAAGAATAGACCAAAGAAAATTGAAGACGATAGAGTTTTTATTGACATCAGATTTCTGGACAACCATGCAAACAGCGAGTTTCTCAGGGAATAAGAAGTAAGTTCTTCATGGTTTTCCCATGACCGCCAACAAGTCTGCAAACAAGCAAAGGAGTGAAAACGGGCGGGAACTCGGAAAGCGAGCTTGGAATCCTCAAAATTCCTCAACTTGCACATGAGGACCTCCACTCTTCAGCCAGAACAGGGGTTTTTGCCGATGAATGCGGTAAGTACCAGACCGGGTCGTAGGAGTCGTTAAGAATGACTCACCCTGCTTCGTGTGAATAGTCATCTACGTCCGGCGACCGTTCGAGACGAACGGATCGAACACTCTATTCGTTCACCAGCACGGTATTGAACATCCAACTCGAGCCGCTGGCCATCGAGAGGAACATATTGCCCGACCCGCCGGAGGTCTTCGTGCATTTGACCTTGAACGTGCCGGTTCCCTTTGCGGTGACGCTGAACGATTCACGCGTCGTGTAGGATGTCGTCCCGCCCCAATTGAGGTCAATCTTCGCCGTTTCAAACGTCGACAAGGTGTACGTCCCGGAGCAATAGTACGTGCCGTTCATGGCGTTCGAGACCGTCGCGCCTTGCGGTCCGACGATGCATGACACAGCGATCACATCCTTTCCCGCAACACCGTAGCCGGCTTCGTAGTGGTCGACTTGCTTGGTGAAGACAACCTTGTATCCCTGTCCGTCGCCGCAGTTTTCGATTCGGACCTCCGGCTCGGTGGTGCTGTCTTCTTTACAACTTACCAGCATAAAAGAAAACGTAAACACGACGCACGCTGCAACAAAGAGAGATCGCATGGTTACACCTCCTGTGGCATAGGTCACTACTTAAGGATTGAATCTTTCAATAAGCGGGCGATCAATGGATCAGCCTGCATGATTGGTTCAACCGATTCAACATCGAGTGAGACGTCACGTTGAACCCCTTGTGAATAGATCTGAAGCGTCACACTCATCCCTGGAGTCAGGGCATTTATTCGAGACCTGAAATCTGTACCTCCGAGGTTGGCATCGTTGTTAATCTTGACAACGATGTCTCCAATCCGGAGTCCTGCTCTTGCGGCGGGGCTCGCATCCATTACGGTCACGATCTTCGCTCCTTTCACTGAGTCGCCCTGGTTATCTTCAACGTGAATCCCGATATAACCTATCCCGCCCCGAGTTCGCCAAGCATTCTCCTTGTCGCCACTGACGTAGTATATCAGAATGAGATCGCTTGCGCTTCCATAGCTTTTGTAGCTTGAGTCCCCCACACTTGCCTCATTCACACAGGAGATAGCCCGTTCTTTGTCGTCAAGGGCAAGATTGGCGTATGCCATTCCTCTATAGAGATCGGTTCTATGAGCCGCTGTTTCTCCATTCAAAGTTTTAAGACCTTTATCAAAGTCCTTGAGCGCCGCAGTATAATTCCCAAGATTGAAGTTACACCACCCTTTCTTTTTCAATGCATCAATCGCTGTGTAACCCGAATCGGGTCCAAGCTTGCGCACGGCTACATCAAGGTCGCTAAGCGCCGCTGCGAATTTCTTCTCTTGCATGTTGCAAAGGCCTTTCCCGTAATATGCCTGCGCTTTGTCCGGATCCGAATATCCGCCAGGAACGCTTCCATTCGTCACCCGGATGAAGGCCTCCATTGCTTCGTCTAGGTGCTGTTGTCGATAATAGCTGAAACCCATTATCACATAAAATTGTCCAATGTGTTCCGCAGGCCCAGCTGTGGATTTGTGTTGCGTCCTCACAGTTTCGAAGGCTTCGATTCCCCGCTTCGCATTCGAGATTGCATCATCATATTGTCTCTCCCTATAATGATGCCCTGCAATTTTCTCATAGCTATCCAGGACCAGACTTTGTCCACTGCTCCTGAGCTCCGTCACTTTGTGAAAGGCCTGCAACGCTTCCTCATTCATCTGCTTAGCTGCAAGGGCCATTGCCAGGACATACCATGCAGGACCATAGGTGGGATCCCTTTCAACAACATTTCGGGCCAAGGCAATCGCTTCATCGAAATTTCCGACATGATATTGTTCTCTCGAGTTGATTGTCACTTGCTCCAAGGAAGTGCAACTGAGCGCGAGAAGGACAACAAGGCACAAAAGTATAACCACGCACACTCTCTTCCAACCGTACGTGCTTCGCGCGCTCAAGAATTTTGATTTTTTCATATCAATGCCACCTCGCTTTACTTGCATCACGGTTCCGTTTTTGATTTAGATGCCGTTCCTTATCTTACTCGTGGGACCAAAACTCCACCAACGACGAATCACCGAATCGCTTTTTAAGATGGGAAGCGTTGACAACTATTGCTCCGGCTTGTGCGACCGCCGAGCCATCCTCGCGCCCCGGACTTCCTGGACGCACGACCGCGGCATGACCGGCCATGATGGCGACGGTTGGATTCCCCTTATTGGCCTCCCGCTGGGCCGCATCGATGCTCACTCTTCGCCAGCCTTGTTTTGCACCAGTATCCTTCAGCCATCGGACCATTTCGGCCGTGGTCTGTAGGGGAATTTCAACGTTCATCGCGCGCGTGATGTCCCAAACAAAAATATTACACCAGGTCTTCTCTCCCTCTTGTTCGTAGCGCCGGCTGACATCGACCCGAAACTGATTGATGACCCCCGCGTACTTCCACGCTTCGCGATCACCCTGGATGTTTGTGTCCGGGGCATTGATAGGAGTAAATCGTCTGGCGGGGTCATTTAACAACTGATCAAACTCAAACCTTCGTTGTATCGTAGAAACTTTTTCGTTGAACTCACGGGCCGCAGCAATATATCGGGCCCTCCTTTTTTGCAGCGCCTCATATTCGGCATCGGTTTGCTCGGCTGGGGGCCTATCATTGAACAACTTAGCAGCTGCCAGAAAACTCTCCAGCTCCTTTTCGAGAAAACTCCTATCCCTGGCGAGTTCTTCCTTTATCTCACCGGATATCTCCTGAGGAAGTGATTTCAGGGAAGGTATCTTCCCGGTTCGGTCTTGCCGATTCATAGACAATACATCCTGCCTCGATAATGCAATCAATGCAACAACCGTGACCAAGATGGTCTTGTTCACTGGTTCATTCCTTTTCGATCGTCGTATCAATCACCAACTTTCCGCGTTTGCGGATTTCCTTTTCCTTGAACAAGATATCATATTCGGTTTGTGAGAGATCTTGTTTGACCCTGGATGCTCTCACCATCAACTCCCCCCTCATATTGGAGTTCGATGTCTCGATTTCCTCGCGAAGCTGCCTCAGTTGTGCCTCCATAGCTTGATAGCGAGCCTTCAACGAATCCTGCTCTCTCTGCATGTCGGTAATCTGCTTGTCCATCTTGATCCTGGCGTCTTGCATCCAGTCCGGGCGTTTTTCCATGGAACTCAATTCCACAAAAGAGCCAGGAGCCTTCTCACCCGGGGTATCGAAAACAGCGGAGGACCTGCCCTGCTGTGTATTCCAGAGACTCGAACGAGCTTCTTCGATGGCTTTTGTATCTCCGAGTTTTAGCGGGAGCGCGGGCTCGGATTTGATGCCTTTAAGAGACAGCCCCCCCCCTTCATGGGCGTTCGTGAGCTTGTCGTAAATGAATTGATTCTTGCGGGCCTCTTCTTCCGAGCGCTGCTGTTCCAATTCCTTCACGATTCTTTGCAGTCTCTTGACTTCCTCCAATTTGCGTGCCTTCTCCTCAGGACTTCCAAACATCAAATTGTGGAGTGCCTGACCAAACTCCCATGACGCTTGGAGGAGCGGATCACTACTTGGGGAACTGGCGCTACTTGATTTGCCACAGCAAGCTTCTTGGTGCATTTTTTTCCATTGCTCGAAATAATCACGATACTTCGGATTAGGATCGGAAGGGAAGGCCTTCTTGCAGCATGGGCACGTCCAGGTCTCTGCCGTCAATGGGGAGATTGTCAAAACGACCATCATTGACGCAAGTAAGAAAATCGTCGCGGTTGTTTTCAAAATTATTCGGCACCTCATTTTATGTTCCCCCTTCCGCTGTGCTCCTGGAGCTTTGACGATGAGGCCTGATGGGCCTTTGCGGTCCAGACTCGTATCTTGTCCCTTGCCGCGATTGCTTCCTCCGCCGTTGGATTCAATTCGAGATATCGTTTCATATGCAGAGCGGCCTGGCCGTACACTTTCAACTCACCATATAACATCGCCACATTGAATTGTCCCTCCGGCCACAAAGGAGCGATCGCTAACCCGTTTTCATAATAGTCTATGGCCTCGAAGAAACTTTTCTGTTGGATGGCATCCTCCGCGAGCGCTCTGTATTGTTGCACTTCTTCCGGCAAAGCCGGCGTTACCCGCTGGCTGCGCCAGGAGGTCGCCTCATCGCGGAACGTTGCAAAATTCGCGTTATCAGCATTCAAAATAGCATCCGAGGATTGATAGAGAAGCTCGGAAACTGCGTCCAGAAACTCATGGGTGTTGGAAACCGCAAGAAACACGTCATCACCGAACCACACCACATGGGTGGCGTCATAGCCCCCACCTCCAATTTTCGTGGGGACCTCTGCAAATAGGAACGAATGAATTGCTCCCTCAGCATTGCCTGCCTTTGGTGCAGCGTAAAATGAAAACCCGTCGCCCGATATTTGAATCCCTGTGCACGTACCATGCATTTTTGGCCCGAATATCCCTGGCGACTCTACCCACGACGCCCCTTCAAGTTGCTGAATAAGTTTTTTGTAAGCTGCTCCGTAGGTTGTATGAGGTGTCCGAGCCGATCCAACGGTATAGGTTTCCGCCGCGCACCCAACAATGATCGCGACTCCCGTTGCAAGACATGCAAGCATCTTGATCAAAGGAAGCCAGTTTGACTGTATATCAGGAAGATTTCTAAAGAGAATTGATTTCATATGATACGACTCCTTTCAATATTTTGGTCACCTGTTTTTCTCCCCCGCAAAGCAAAATTCTGATAACTTCCATCTGGTGCGTACGCTCTGGAGGACCGGCTAACGCTCTTCTTTTACTCAAGTCTTGGTTTTGATTGATGCGAACAAAAGAGCTGAACACGCGGCGAACCATTGAGCTCGGGCGCGGCAATTGTCTTGTTGAAGCCTCGAGGCGAAGGTGTATAGATAGAAAATGCGGGTGATCGTGGGCTGAATTGCGCCGGGAGAGACGAGGAGGGAATCGTTCGCGAAGGCAATTCGGGGAGCGGTGACCTACAAAAAAAAGAAACCGGTCAGGATGATTCCGGGTGTTGATCCATGGGGCTACCATCGTAGCCCTCAAGAACTAGAAAAATCGCGGTGCGAAGCTGGAACAATAATTCGGCAGAATGTTACCGAACTCTTCATCCAATGTCAATCTGACTCCTCCGGGCTCTTCGGAGCGATTCTCGGAATCATTGCCGGAATGTTGTTTGTCTCCCTTGTTCGTTGTACCTTCTCAAAGGCGTGAACCTCTCTCCACCGTCTTAAGGTTGATCGTAATGTGCCCCGCGTGCGTGACCGTGGATATCCATCCGGCTCCCTTTGTGTAGCTCAACGTTTGGATTGCCGGGGTTCTTTCCTTTGGTAAATTGTTGCTACGGGTCACCGATGCACCGATTCCCCGACGCACCGTTGCCGACTATTAATCTCGCATACTCTCTGAATGAAGAAATTCACTCTCAAACAACTCCCGACCGACCATCTCCACCTCGTTCAGCCGCAGCACCTCAAGATTGATTACAAGGGGGAACTGAACCCGGCGCAGTACGAGGCAGTCACATCGGTGGACGGTCCGCACCTAATCATTGCCGGCGCCGGGACGGGGAAGACGCGGACGATCGTGTTCCGCGTCTCGTACCTCATCGAGTTGGGAGTGAAGCCGTCGTCGGTCCTTCTCCTCACGTTCACACGCAAGGCGGCGTTCGAAATGATGCGTAGGGCCTCGATCCTGCTCGACAGCCGCTGCGAGCAGATATCGGGGGGGACCTTCCACTCCTTCGCCAACGGCATCCTCCGCAAATACGCCGGACAACTTGGCTACGATGCGAACTTTACGATCCTCGACCAGACCGATGCGGAGGACGTTATCAACCTCATCCGCACCCGGATGAAGTTCGATACGAAGGAACGACGCTTCCCGCGCAAGGAAGCGCTGTACGACCTGTACAGCCGGTGCCTGAACACCCTCACCCCCCTGAAAGAACTCCTGGCCCTCGATTATCCTAACTACCTCGAGCAGGAGGCTGATATCCAGGCGGTCCATACCGCGTATGTCCAGTACAAAAAGCAACATAACCTGATGGATTACGACGACCTTCTCGTCAACATGGTGCTGCTGCTGAAACAGAACGAGCCGGTGCGAGCCGTGTTGTCGGACAAGTATAAGTATATCATGGTGGACGAGTACCAGGACACGAACAAGGTGCAGGCGGAGGTGGTGAAGTTGCTGGCTTTCAAACATCGAAACATTATGGTGGTCGGTGATGACGCGCAGTGCATCTATTCATTCCGCGGCTCCACCATCCGGAATATTATGGAGTTCCCGCAGGAGTTCGCCGATTGCAAGATCGTCAAGCTGGAGGAGAACTTCCGCAGCACTCAGCCGATTTTGAACCTGGCGAATGAAATTCTTAAAAGATCGGTATAGCGTCTAAAGTTTCAAGTTTAAAGTTCAATGTTGGCTTCACGTGACTTTAAACTTAGAACTTGAAACTTTGAACTTCTGACCAGAAACTCGCAGGCCAATGTATTACAAAGAGCTCTACACACACAAATCCGGCGGTTCTCTTCCGCAGTTGGTGAGTGCGGAGAACGAGAATATGCAGTCCCGTTACGTCGTGCAGAAGGTCCTTGCCCTTCGCGAGGAAGGGGTCCCCTTGAAGGAGATGGCGATACTCTTTCGTTCGTCGTTCCTGTCGTTCGACCTTGAGATCGAGCTGACGAAGGCGAACATCCCCTTCATGAAGTTCGGCGGGTTCAAGTTCATCGAGACCGCGCACGTGAAGGACATGGTGGCCTACCTCCGGGTGCTCGAGAACCCACGCGATGTTGTTTCCTGGAACCGGATCCTGCTCTTAATCGACGGCGTCGGTCCCCGCACGGCGGAGAAGGTCATTGACGATATTCTGAAAAAGCGGGTGCGGGGAGCGGAGCCGGACGGGTTGGTCGGGGAAGGAGCGGGTTCTTCAACCGACCTTTCACGCTACTGGATGCAGTTCAATGATTATTCCGACAATGTCCAGAAGTTGTTTGATGTGCTCAAACATGTGGCGAAGCCCTCCGTCGCACCCGCGGAGAAAACGTACCAAATCCTCCAGTATTACGAACCGATGTTGAAAACCCGGTACGACGATCACCAGAAACGACGCAAGGACCTGGAGATGTTTCAGAACATCACGGAGCGGTATCAGGATGTGGGGTCGCTCCTGACCGACCTTGCCCTGGAACCTCCGAATGAAAGTATTGTCGATGTCGAATCACCCGGACCGGAGGATGAGTACCTCACCCTCTCCACCATTCACAGCGCCAAGGGGCTCGAGTGGCATTCCGTGTTTGTCATCTACGCCCTCGAAGGGCGCTTCCCCACCATGCGTTCGGTGGGAAGCGACGAGGAGGTGGAGGAGGAACGGCGGCTGATGTACGTCGCCTGCACCCGCGCGAAGGAGAACCTCATCATCACCTACCCGATGAACATCTACGACCGCGAGAGTGGCATGATCCTCACGAAGCCTTCGCGGTTCATCCAGGGGATCGGCGAACATCTGCTGGAGCCGTGGGTGGTGGAATAGAGAAGAGGTGTTTCAAGTTTCAAGTTCAAAGTTTGAAGGTTCACTTTTCACGGTTCACGATTCACGGTTTACTGTTTAACGCTTGGGATTTACTGCTGAAGGTTCAATGTTGAATCAACCGATTGTTTCCATCATTCTGTGTACCTACAACCGCAAGCACCTGGTGGGACGCGCGATCGATTCGGTGTTCCGGCAGACATTTCGCGAGTGGGAGTTGGTGATCGTCGATGACGGAAGCACGGACGGCAGTGAGAGATTCCTTCGGGCTGCTGCCCGGCGCGATCCTCGGATCGTCTTTCGCCGTCATGCAAACCGCGGACTGGCTTTAAGCCGCAACGCGGGGGTGGCCGCCGCATCCGGGAAGTACATCACCTTCCTCGATTCGGATGATGAACTGAAGCCGGTCCACCTGGAGAAGAGAGTTCACTACCTGGAGTCCCATCCTTCGGCGGATGCCCTCCATGGGGGGATTCAACCCATCGGCCCCCGTTCCAAGCAGTACGTCGCGGACGCGACCAGGCCGGGAAAGAAGATCCACCTGAGCAAATGCTACGTGGCAGGTACCCTCTGTATGAAGAGGGGAGCATATCTCCGACTCCGTGGCTTCGCGAGCGTTGAATACGGGGATGATTATGACTTTATGCAGCGGCTCATGAAGCGATACCGGCTCGTACGCGTTCCATGGCGCACCTATCTCTACCATCTCGACTCGGAGAACCGGCTGTGCGATCTCTACGAAGAGGGGGGAGTGGAGGCGATTTGGAAATTCAGAGGGAAGCGGGATGGAACGAAGCTCACCAGGGTTGCCGGGAGCGGATGAAGGAAGGGCTATTCCTGCTTCTTGTTCCTGTTCTTTAACTGCTTGAACCGTTTGACTTTCCCCTTGATCGTGGCGATCAGGGTCTCGTCCGAAAAAGGTTTGGTGATGTAGTCGTCCACGCCGAGTTCCTTGCCGGTGCGGATGAGGACTTCATCGGACAACCCGCTGAGGAAGATGAACGGGACCTCTTGCAGGTGTTCAAGCTCCCGCACCTTTTCATAGAAGGTGAACCCCCCCATCGTCGAGGTCTCAAGGTTGATGTCGGAGATGATGATATC
>JACPUH010000002.1 GCA_016192345.1 Ignavibacteriales bacterium
ATCTGTTCCCGTTATCCAACCGGTATTGGGATCGATGAAATAGACTGAACACAACGTCGACCCGCCGGGTGATTGACCTGTCCATTGCGTCCCCCCATTGGTGGTCTTGAGAATTGTATTTCCAGTTCCTACAACAAAGCCGATATTCGAATCGGTGAAATAGACCGACAAAAGTTCATAAACCGATCCAGAAGTCTGCTTTATCCAGTTCAACCCTCCGTTCGTCGTTTTAAGGATAACCCCGCCATCACCCACCACCCAACCGGTATCTTCATCGGTGAAGCAAAGTGAAGACAATCTGCTGGTTGTGCCTCCTGTTTGGCTTGTCCAATTCGTTCCCCCGTTGGTGGTCTTGAGGATGGTGCCGCTGCTTCCAACCACCCAACCGGTATTCAGATCGACGAAACAAACGTCAAACAAATCGGCATTTGTGCCGCTTGCCTGATTGGTCCAATGTACCCCTCCGTTTGTGGTCTTCAGGGTTGTACCAAGATCTCCTACCGCCCAGCCAGTATTGTCATCGATGAACAGTATCGACCGCAAGTGATTTCCTTGAGGCAATGGATTCTGCCAGAACCAACCGGTTTGGGCAAAGGTGCCCTGGAAGCCGACCATAAGAAACAGGAACAATGTTAAAGCTTTCATTACTCATCTCCTCAGTTTGCTGCAGAGGCAATTACACATAACGTTAGCGGCAACAACGTTTACGCGCCTTCTGTCTGTCGGGCAGCGGTTTTATCCCAAGGCACAAGGTGTATCGGGATGAGCAAAGCCGTTCAGCGACGTCAACTATTTTCAAACTGAGTTTTTAACCGAGCCTACTAAAGATGGAGCACCGTTGTTGCCGCTTTTATTTGCAGTTGCCATTACCGTAGCAAGACGAGTTTTTTTGTTTCCACGAATGAGCCAGTCTGCAGGCGATAGAAATACAGACCGTTGGCCATCTCCCGGGCATCAAATGCCACCGTATGCCTGCCGGCCCACTTCCGTTCATTGACTAATTCTGCAATTTCCCTGCCGAGCATATTGTACACTCTCAGCACTGCCAGTTCTTCCCGCGGCAGGTCAAACTGAATGAAGGTCGTCGGGTTGAACGGGTTGGGATAATTCTGGTACAAGGCAAAGCTTGCGGGAGGTGCCTCAGAATCATGGCTGTAGGTCGCCGATTGTGGTGCAGCAATCCAAGGCACGATGGCAGTGTTATCCGCGCTGCATACGTAGGTGGATGTACCGACGCAAGAATTTGAGGTGACAAAAGTACCTGAGGCAAACGTCCCGAAAGAAAACTTTCCGCCTGAAATTGGCAGGGGGAAGTACAATGACAGTTCTCTGATGGTCCCGCAAACCGGACTCCCGAACTTGATAGCGAGAGAATCGACAGCTGTTCGGCTGGTGTTGACAGTAAAGGTAACGGTTGTAGTCCCCTGGACGCCCACCCATTTTCCAGCAATCGGCTGAGCCAGTGCGGAATACCACCGACAAGGGGCAACAGCAAGCATCACCATCACCAACGCATAGACAGACTTATTCATAAATTCTCCGAGTTGATGTCAGTTGATCGCACATTCCAAACTTTGTCTATTGAACGTGCGTGGTGAGTGCGCATAACTCCGTACACTACGAACGAAGAAACCGCCGGCGGGGCCATGAAGAACCTCCGGACGCGACGACCGATGGCAGACGACGAAAGCCACGAGATGGTCGTTACATCTCTCGCCGTCCGGAGCCGGTCTCTCGGAGAAAGCCGGTGCCACGTCTTCCCCATGGTACCTCGAACGTTCAAATCGGCCGGTCATGCACCCATGAACCTCAGGGGATTATGCCACCTCCAAAATACCACCGGAATCCCACGCTCCCGCTGATGCCACCGATACCCAACTCCATATCAATATTCGGATCTGAAACGGGACCTCCGGATTTTGTGACTTTTAACAAATCATCGCCGTTATATTTCGTAAATGAATACAGGACGGAGCCCACCAGGGACAGATTGCTCGATGCCATCGGCAGCTCAAATCCCCCTCCCAACACAAATCCAACGACGGAATCATCTCCCTCCGCTCTCCATGTATCGCTGCCTGTCGAATAACCCGGTTGGGCAACGGAGGTAAAATCTTCCAGCTCTGCGGCAATGGATGCAAACTCCGCACCGGCAGAGATGAACACGCCCGACAACATTTCCGGTGAATAGTGGGCAACAACCCGGATCAGGCTTTGAGTGTATTCCATGCTGAATGACTTCGCAATGCGAAGACCCTGGACGTAGACCGAGTTGAAGGATTGATCCTGCTCACCATCCTTCGCCACAAAATAGGTGTAGGCTCCCTGAAGATCGAATTCGGGAGAGATCCTATATCCGATCAGCGGAACAAACCCATACAGGACCTTGTTTGACCACGCCCATCCACCGGGGTACTCAAAACTCACCGTGGTGCGATAGGGCGTCTCTGACGCTGTCATCTTGAAAAATTTGTCCGTCACATCGATATTATTGTTGTCATACTCTCCGCTCCCATTCATCATCAGAACGGAAAAACTCCCACCGACATAGAAGCCGGTGCGCACTTGTCGTGCAAGAAGATCCCCAGGGGAAAGCAGAACAGAGAAAAGAACTACCAGAAATATTTTCATGGACGTCTCCTCAAGAAAATGGATACCGGTGGATTACTGGTGAATGCCATGCGTTGGATCGGCAACACAGAGTTTCCAAACTACTGCGATGACTTTGTCGCCTGCCAGGTTCCTGCCGCGACGGGCGTCCCGCCCGAGCCCATGATCAGATAACCGCCGCAAATGAGAACATAGGAACCTGAGTATTTATCGTACGACCCTTCGGTGGAAGATGATGACGAGAAGGTTGTTCTCACCGTCGTGTAAATATTCGATCCGGGAAGTGTCGCGGGGACCGCAAACGCCTGGGATTGGATCGCCATAACGGTGTCGCTGAAGAACGTCCCGGTGCAGGTTCCCATGGGAGTTGAGACGCGAATTCTCACACTCAGGCTGTCTACATTCCCGTCTTGGGTGACACGAAACATCAGGGGAAGACTTTGACCCGTCGTTCCCTGCCATACACCGACGTACGGGCTCACCTTCGGACCGGAGATGGGATCATCATCTTTATCGCATTGAGAGAGCATCAGGCTGAACAGCACAACCGTGAACATGAAGAAGCGTTTGCGGGACCTTGGTACAGTGGACATAGTGATACCTCGCTGTAAGTGACTGAACTTCCCGTGCAGACCCATCTGTTTCCCTCGCGAAAGAGAGCCCCTCTCTTTCTCTCGGAACGTGAAGGGACCCTCCTCATCGAGACCATTCTCGACACCCCGTTGCCCTTAAGACTTGCTTCCTATCGAACCGGTTCGTTTCCGCCTTTCCGCAACGCGGGCCCCAGCTCCCGTTGACAGCGCGGGCAATAGTAGAACGAGATGCCGTTCATCGTAACGTTCTTAATACACGCGAGATGATAGACCCGACCGCAGAGCGTACAGAGCGCCGCAAGCCTGGGAGACTTTTTTGGAACGAACCGGCAACCACGTGTGCCAAGCTTCGTGGGAAAATGCCCGGCCGGTGACCGTTCCGTTCTTCGCTCAAGTTCCGCAACGACAACAGTCGCTTCTTTTCCGCAGGCCGCGCATCGGGCACCCCGCGTCATAAATGCTTTGAGATCTTCAATTTCGTTTCCCCGCCACAGGAAAAGCTCCGGAATGGACTGTTCGTTCTTCCCCGCGACCATCTTCATGTGCTTCGGTTTTCTCTTTTGGATTTGCATCAGACTACCCGCGCGTCCTGACCGACGCATAAGTGTTGCTTCGGAATTCCGATGAATCGAGAATGGTTACTTCACAAGGGTGAGAGAAGGAGAGGAGAACGGTGCTTTCCCGACAGGTCCCACCGAACAGGGAGCCAAGCCCCGAAGATTGACACGGACGGCTTTTCTTGAGGATACCACCATGTGGGGGACAACGCAGAGTATTATTTTTGCCACAAAAAAAATCGGGATTCCCTTCGTTCAGGGAGATCCCGAGGCCATAGCCGGTTCTCGATTCTGACACTCTCTCGATCAACTCATCGCGCCACCGCAGTCGGTTGCACAACGAAGGAAGTCCCATTCCAGTACCGGACGTTGCTCCGAAGGCGGTCGTAGAATGCGTCGTCGAGTGGTTTGCCGATCTTTCCTTCCCGCTGGTATTGCTTGTACACCCCGGTAAAGTAGTCGGACCCGCGCACGGCAACGCATCTCATCGATGAATCGAAGTAGTAATAGAGGGTAGGCCGGTGATCCCAGAGAGGCTCCAGGATGACTACCTCAATGGTGCCGTTGAGACGGGTCGTCAGGTCGAGCACATGATTGGTGATGTCCGCCCACATCGGTTCCAGCTCCGTGGAGGGGAAAAGGATGTAATAGCGTTCCTTTCCCGGGGGAACCCCTTCAGGAATAAAGTCTGGGGGGGAAGGAGCGTACCCCCCGATCGTCCGGGGATCCAGAACCAGAAGACACGCGCGCCCAAACCGGTTATTCTGCCCCGCGAACAGGAGTTCTTGCACACCGTCGCCATCCAGATCTTGTTGCGCGACGTACGGCACCGCGCCGGGGTGCCAGTATTCTCCAACGAATGAACCGTCGTCTGCATGAAGACGAATAAGAACGTTTGGGAACCATGGATTGTGAGTCGCCTGGAGAATGACGTCCATTCTCCCATCGCGGTCGAAATCATCAACGAGCATCAGATTGACCGTGTACTCATCTGCATACCGCACGCCGCCGATGGTCATTTGCCGGTGAACATCGTACTGCCATCGTTGTGACCCGTCTGCATTATAGCAACGGATCGTATTCTTTCCAGGAAGTTCCTTCCCCTTCAGCGATATCCATCCGAAAATCGAGAGAATCTCCTTCGTCCCGTCACCATCCACATCGACGGCCGTGACCGCCCGGTCCGGGTAGCGTGCAAGCCAATCAGGCATCCGCTTGGCATCATATCCTTCCCCGATATGTTTGCGCCAGAGTTCGTCGCCTTCGTCATTGTACGTGACGAGGAATTCCTCCGTCGAGCGGGCATAGGAAGGAGTTCCCGGTCCGCCGCCAATCCTCGGAACCAACAAGGCAAGCGCAAGTGCCAGTGCGGCAAATCCGACAGACCAACGCACAGGATGGATGCGAACCGACTCCCTGATGCGAACGGAGAGCGCCTGATTGACACGCCAGAGCGGTCTGCGAAGGGACTCAGGAGCAATGGAGAGCTCCTTGTGGAAAATCGTGAGCGCCTCCACTTCATGATGAGCCTTGCCAGCCTGAAGTTTTGCCGCTTCGCGATAGTATGCCAATACCTCCCGGTACAGAGCGGCACATCCCGGACACCTGGTGAGGTGGGACTTGATATCACCGCGCCGTCCTCGCAGTGATCTTGATCGGATCACATAGAGCTCGATTGTCCGTTCGTCAAGGTGTTGCTCAGTCTTCATTGTTCCCTTCACTCTGTGAAGTACTGCGGACTATCCATCTTCTCTTTGTGTATACTTGCATGAGAACCTCCCAACAGATTATGGCCGGCTGAGAATCAATCGCATCCTGGCTTTGGCAATTTTGGCAAGATATTCCAGCGTCGTCCTGTGCCGACTCTTGTAGACTGATTTGGTCAGACCGGGGATCTGTTCTTTCAAATGCTCATAATAACTCCGATCAGAATTCCCCTCCGAACTAAATTCATCAACCAATATCCCTCTCACGGCCGAGAGATAAATCTTCTTGAGGTTCTTGATGCTCCCCCCGGCTGTGTTTCTCCGCTCTTTTCTCGATTCAATCTCATGGCACACCCGGTCCGCTAATTCTTGTAGATCGAGAGACTGGTCCACCAGGACCGTTTCACTTGCCTCCGCCTCCTCTGCAGAGCCCCATCCGAGCGTGTACACCTCCTTGAACATCAAAGCGATCTGCACTTGGGAAACGCATCGTTGATATTGATCCTGGGCACAAATAATCCAGCGGACCTTCTCGAGCATCGTACGGAGAGAGTCATGGAGAAGAACGATCTGAAAGAACTGCTGCCGGAGAAACTCGACAGGCAACGGGGCACAACCAGGGAGAAGATCGGTGTCCGCGGGCTGAAGGCAAAGCTCACCAAAGCGGTGGGTTTCTTTGAACAAATCGCCCTTCTGGAGGGCGATTTCCAGGTTCCGAAGGATCTTTCCTAACACAGGGTCTGCATCGTTGTACAGTCGAAGAATCCCTGAATGCACTTTCATAAAGACCAGCTTCCGGAGACCCAGGAGCAAGTCGTCATCGGTCAATGATGCAGGGGTCGAACTGTAGCCCTCGAAAAATGACGTAACACTGACGAAGGCCCCGGCGCCATCCCGGCGAAAGAGGTCGGCAAGACAGTCAATGACCACGTCCGGTTCCTTGAGCCCGATGATCTCAAGATTAAGCTTGCCGGAAACAATTTTCTTTCGGATGAGTGGGAGGGCAAGAATCGAACAAAGGTGCACAAACTCGCGAACATCCTCAGGTGCGTAGGCCCTGCGGATAATACTGAGCAGTGATGCCCGTTGGGGAGGTGACAATTTCATAACGATGCCACTTGCGAGGCTGGCAGGTGCCTTCGACCCTCAATCGGTTCGCACGGAGGGTCGCCGGAAAGAGAAAAAAAAATTCGAAGCCGGAATCATGGATTTCGTAGACACCCTCTTGTCGCAAGATAGGATGGTCGGAATTGCTTCAGGCGGGGAGTATCTCCAGCTCCTGTAACACTTTCTCCGCCTGTGCAACCTCCTGACATGGCACCATGACTTTGATCTCATTGATGATGTGTCCATCGAAATCACCCGACGCCGTGAAGAGCGTATAGTCCGCTCCGCCCATGGAAATGGGGCTTGCCTTCCGGGAGAACACCAGGGGATGGAGACCAGCCTGCTTCAGGCACGTATCGGCAAACCGTGCCTGGGCTTCATCACTGACACCGAAAATACGAACCATCCCTTCCACGATCTCGTACGCTGCGTGCTTCCTGCAGAGATACTGACCCCGTACCCAGCAACCACACTCTGCGCAAAGCGGTTCGGCACAGATGATACACACTCCCTCTGCAGGCACGTTGTGATGATGCAAACAGGCGACGTTCGCGTCGAATATATCTCCACAGTGGGGACAAAAGTCGTTTGACCTCAGGACTTCGTGCTTACAGGTACTGCAGATCAGGTGTTCTTGCTCCGATTTGAGCATGGATTCTCCTTTCAAAAGCCCGGTTGGTGATTAATTCGCCGGAGGGACGTTCGTCTGCTCCACAGGACATTTTCCGATCACTTTCCATACCCAACGGTGGAGTTTGTGGTACGATTGCACTGGCTCGGCAAACATCAGAATACACTGGCCGTGGATGACGCTCATACCATGGGATTCACAATACCGGAGAGCGGCTTCGGACTCCGCCCCCTGCTGTATCCAGAGCCGGAGAACGCCAGCCTCATTCGCCTCGCGAACAACCTGGGCTGCCTTGAACGATGGAGCCATCACCACCGCTCCATCCACTTTCTCCGGCAGTTCTTCGAAGGAGCGGTAGCACTTCTCATCACCGATCCTGTCTGTGTGCGGATTGATGGGATAGAGGATGTACCCGCGCTCCTTGAGCATCGCGTACACGGTCCGGCTGAACTTCCCGGAAAAACGGGAGAGCCCGACAAACGCCAGCTTCTTCTGGCCAAGGAATTCACGTATCGTCGACTGAGACATCATGGTTTGCTCCTCCAGATCGCGGAACAGTGAGAACGTATCACCGATACCGGGTACAGCACCAGGAACCACGTCGCCGTGGTGTTATTGTGATCAACTCCTTACGCAGTGTCCCTGAGTCAGAACTCTTCTTCGGGCCGCGAAACGTCCTGAAGCGCCTTCACGTCCTGCAAAATCATGCCAAGCACCTGGGTCATGGACCGTTCGACTTCCGGGGAAAGGTTTGTTCCGCCTGAAAAATTTTTCCCTCGAATCCCGTAGACAATGAGGCTGGGAGGCAGGTCGCGAAGGTTCCTTGACAATTCGATGGCATGAGCCAGACCAAACTCATGCGATGAGGAGTGGAACATGTCCAACGGCAACGCCCCTTCATGGGCAACCACCCTGAGCACGGCTCCGGGTTCACCCGCTCCTTCAAATGCCTCAATCACCACTACCGATTCGGTCGCGGCCCAGAGACGCATCAATTCCACGCCATCGCCGGACGATTCAACAATGGAGACATTGGGTATGTCAAGGTCTTCAAGAGTCCGCGCAATAATCCGACCGACGTTTCCATCGCTGCGGAATTCATTGCCGATGCCAATAATGAGGATTGTGTTCGGAGTGCCGGGAAACAATGAGTTCATAGAAGGACTCCTTCTCGGAGGGTTGCCCCGTTCCACTTCCAAAGAGGGGACTTCAGGCCAGAGAGGCCTGAGGAGTGGATCAAGGAAGAAGGTTGATCCGTTCAGATTCAAGCGGTCAACTGCCGTTCCAAACTCTTGAACGATAATTTCAAGGAAAGTAGGGGAGTTTAGAGGAAGGGGGGGACGACTCTTCTTAAATCTGCCAAGCGGGTCTTAATTCCAAGAGAGATCAGGGATGTGGCAGAAATGAGAATCACAGAAGGCGGGGATTCCGGCCTCGTTCAAGGATAGTCAGACCCGGCCTCGTCCGCGCGGCGAAGCCGGACGCAATTCGCTTCGTCGACATCCCGAAGGATTATTTCATCCCAAGGCTCTTCTTCATCCTCTGGTGAGCGTCGTATCCCTTGTTCATCTCCGCACGAAGCTCCACGGCAATTTTCCTCGCCTGGAGCCGATCCGGGTTTTCTTTCTTCAGCTCCTGCTCAAGCCTGCCGGCAAGGTCTTTCAACGTAGCACACGTTTTTTCCATGGACGCCTGCTCAGCACCCACGAGCCCCAACTGCTCCTTGGTATACAACTTTCTGACCGATTGTAGTTGTTGCTCCATCGCCCGGAGGTTCTTGACCACCTCACCGGCATGAGCCCGGGCAAGGGCCGCATTCAGTTCCGATTGGCTCGCTTCCTCCACCACGCGACCGGCGTGGCCGCGCACGTTCTTGCAATCTCGAGTCAGCAACTCCTGTTGTTGTGTAAGTTCCGGGGCCTGGGCGATTGTGAGGCCAGGGAGGAACATGAAGAGAATACAGATCCGTACGGTGTTCATGGTGCTTCCTCCTATGATTGTGAGGAATAACGAACATGGGTTCCCCTGCCGGTGGTTGATTGCCTCTTTCAGGATGACGCCGGACTGGGAACCTTTTCTCTAGGCACTGCCCCGGTCAGCGACATCGGCAGATCCGGGGGTACGGCCTACTTTACACCCCATGCAATGCTGAGTATGCGGAACAATCTGCAGGCGTTCTTTGCCGATCAGATTGCCGCAGATGACGCATCGACCGTATTCTCCCCGTTCAATCCTCTTCAGTGCTTCATCCAAGGCCCGAAGAATTTTAGTTTGGCGACTGATCATGGCAGCATTCTGTTCGTGGGCGGCAGCACCGAAGGACCGCTCGACGAAACTTGCCTCAACGACCTGCGAATGGTCGCTCCCCTCGCTCCATGAGGGGGATTGCGCCGATTCCGTCAACGCGGCCAGATCCTGCCGGAATCCTTCACGCATTTGGAGGATAATTGCCTGAAAATGGTCAAGTTCCGCACGTGTGTATCGGTCCTTTGTGTCTGTCATAAACATCCTCCCTCTTCCTTTCACTGCTCGATCAACGGGAACACCCCCGGCGCTCGCTGCTGTTTCCTGGGTGGATGCAAGGCCCGTCTTTCCCCCCAGGGGAGATAGGAAACTCCTTGCCTGCCCCTGGCATGGCATAAAAAAACCAACACCCCGACCGCCCACGCGGCGCTTTGGTGTTGGTTTGATGCGAACAGCGAGCGTACGCGTGTTACGACGGATAGGTGATGCGTTCGTGCATGCGTGTTTGTTCCTTGAAATTGTCCTGGCTCAATTTACAGAACTTGGGATATTGAGTCAACCAAAAGTGCAACAATCGCATCCTATGAGACCTTGTCGTCGGCACTCCGTTCCCAAGTTGCCTCATCCTCATCGAACTCAGATTCAGGAAGGGCGATCTCTGCGATCATCGGGTGCACGAGCCGCTCGTACTCCGCGAACTTCATCCTGACCGAGTCGGTGTGTGTGCAGGCGTTGAACACGATCTCGTCATCATCCGCCAGCGTCTTATCGACAACTACCGGAAAACCGTAGAGATTCCCGAACGGTGGCATCGCACCGATTTCGCAACCGGGAAACAGAAGATCCAGATCCTCTTCGTGCGCCAGGTGGGCATGATGCACTTCGAGCGCACGTTTCAGACGGTGTTCGCTCAACCGCTGGTCCCCACGCACAACAGCCATCCAGTAGACATTCCCTGCCTTCACCAGCAACGTCTTGGCCAATGCCGTGTCCGGAACGTGCGTCGCCTGCGCAACATCGTGTGCGCTGAACACCGGGGCGTGGCGAAGGAGCCGGAATGAGGCATTATTGGCGGTCAGATATTTAATGAGATCATGCGTCCGAGCCATCGGACTCCTCCAAGTGATTGATCGATATCACGGTTCTTCCTCCCCGACCTTTCATCACCGGTCCAGCCGGCAAAGCATCAGTGCGCTGCGACTTCCTTCACCGTTTCCTTTCCATGTCCACCGTTTTCTTTTCCATGTGCAGCGCCGAACCGGGATTGGGATTCAAAAACCGCCATGGCGGTGATGTTCACGATATCATTGACCTCCACTCCGGGCGTCAGCAGGTAGACGGGCTTCTTAATGCCCATCAGGATCGGTCCAATGGCCGTTGCACCTCCCAGCTTCGCAAGCAACTTATAGGCGATGTTTGCGGAGGTAAGGCCTGGGCAGATCAGGACATTTGCCGCGCCTTGAAGCGAGCTGAACGGGAAAAATTCGGACAGGATTTCAGGGGAAACTGCCGTGTCCGCCATCATCTCACCGTCAACGATCAGGTCGGGAGCCCGATGCTTGATGATACTCACGGCCTGGCGCATCTTGTCTGAGAAGGGGTGCTTCGTACTGCCGAAGTTGCTGAAGGAGAGCATCGCAACCCGGGGTTCGATCTGAAGTTGCTTGACCTTTTCAGCAGTCAGGATGGCAATATCCGCAAGATCTTCCGCACTGGGGTCGATGTTCACCGTCGCATCGGCAATAAAGATGGTTTGGTTCTTGAACACCATCATGTACAGGCCGGCGATCGTCCGCACTCCCTCCCGTTTACCGATGATCTGAAGCGCCGGTTTGACCGTATCGGGGTAATGGGTGGTAAGCCCGGAGATCAGCCCATCGGCATCCCCCTGCTGCACCATCATCATGCCGAAAATATTGTGCGTCTTGATCAACCGGTCCGCGTCAAACTTCGTGATCCCTTTCCGCTGGCGCATACTGTAAAACGCGGTCACATACTGATCGTGTTTCATGGACTTGGAGGGATTGATAATCTCCACCCCCTCCATTTCGATCCCCAATTCCTTCATCCGCTGCGTAATGAACGACCTGCTGCCAAGAAGAATGGGGGTCGCGATTTTCTCCTCCACCAGGATATGCGCTGCCCGAAGGATCTTATCCTCTTCGCCCTCCGGGAACACGATCCGTTTGGGGGACTGCTGCGCCCGGCTGATGAAAAACCGCATGACCTCGCGGGATTTTCCGAGTCTCGCCTCCAGCGCATCGCGGTACGCATCCATGTCCTTGATCGGCGTCCGGGCCACCCCGGTTTCCATGGCCGCCTTCGCGACAGCGATGGTCTCCCGCAGCAATACTCTCGGGTCAAACGGTTTGGGGATGATGTATTCTTTGCCGAACTCGATCCTCTTTCCGCCATAGGCTCTCGTCACCGAATCGGGCACATCTTCCCTTGCCAACATTGCCAGGGCGTGGGAGGCCGCGATCTTCATCTCATCGTTGATCGATGTTGCGCGAACATCCAGGGCTCCGCGGAAAATAAAAGGAAACCCGAGAACGTTGTTGACCTGGTTCGGGTAATCAGATCGCCCCGTCGCCATAATAATATCATCCCGGACACTGACGGCATCATCGTACGTGATTTCCGGGTCGGGGTTCGCCATGGCAAAAACGATCGGCTTGTCCGCCATGGAACGGACCATCTCCTTGGTGACGATCCCTTTTACGGAAACGCCACAGAACACATCCGCACCGCTCATAGCTTCGGCGAGTGTTCGGGCCGGGCTTTTCGAAGCAAAATACTCCTTGTAGGAATTCATCCCCTCCTTTCGTCCCTTGAAGACGACTCCTTTCGTGTCGACAAGAAGCATGTTCTCCCGTCGCACTCCCAGTTTTTCGTACAATTTCGCGCAGGCAATCCCTGCCGCACCGGCCCCGCTGAACACGACCCTGACCTGATCGATCCTTTTTCCGGAAACTTCCAGCGCGTTGAGCAACGCCGCACCGCTGATGATCGCCGTTCCATGCTGATCGTCATGGAAGACCGGAATATTCATGGTCTTCTTCAACGCCTCTTCGATGGCGAAACATTCCGGGGCCTTGATATCTTCGAGATTGATACCGCCAAAGGTCGGCTCGAGCAACTGGACCGCCCTTATAATTTCATCCGGGTTGTGGGTATTGAGTTCGATATCGAACACATCGATGTCGGCAAACCTCTTGAACAGCACCCCCTTTCCCTCCATGACCGGCTTCCCGGCCAGGGCACCGATATCTCCCAACCCCAGAACCGCGGTGCCGTTCGAAACCACGGCGACGAGGTTCCCCTTCGCCGTATACCGGTACGCATCCTCCGGGTTTCTGGCGATCTCCAGGCACGGCTCAGCTACACCCGGCGTGTACGCCAGTGATAAATCCCGCTGAGTCTGGCAAGGCTTGGACGGCACCACTTCAATTTTGCCGCGCCTTCCCTGCGAGTGATATTCCAAAGCTTCTTCTTTTCTGACCATGACATTTACTCCTGACAGGTTTAATTATCTTCGAATACGTCGTGAACGGGGACAACACGCAGCACATACTTCTACCAGGGGATTTTTCAAAAGCTGGTGCGGCTTCAACGCCGCACCGCACAGCACACAGCAACGTTCCCCCGTATGGACAAATTCGACCGTCGCTTCATCGATAAGTTTCAACAATGTCCCATCAAGCCTCATCGAAGGACACTTCGTCGTCGGATATTTCTTGCAGGGTTTGGTCGGCAGGGAGCACAGTGAACAAATGTATGCCTCACCCTCTTCCCGCAGAAGCAATTCACGGCCATCCGAACCGCGACGGACGGCCTGTTCCAGAGCATGGAGAAATAGTCTGTTTCCAGCGTGTTTCATTATTGGAAAGAAAAACCTCTGTGGTGTGTACTGCAAAAAAGGAGACAACAAGCGTTCCACTGCAAGCCTGCCAAACCCTTCGGGAAGCACAAACTTTCCAAGGGGGAGGCTTCCTTCTTTCTCATTCTTAGGAAGATGGGGGGGAGATTTTTCAATTCGGGGAAGGTTTGATGCAAAGAGGTGAGGAACAACGGGAAAAAGGGGAAACACTAACGCGGAACGGAGCAGTGAAGAGTGGAAAGATCCTTCAAAATATCTTTTTTGATGTTCACGGGGACCAGTACCGCAAAAACAATCTGTGGGCATATTGCTTTAGGAAAGTCCGAAGAATCGAACTTTCACAAACCCGATCGAATCCCTCACAAGCGTCTGCAAGGACCCCTTCGGCCTGCAGCCGTGTCGGGGCCGACTTGATCTGTTCCTCCAACCCTGCGCAATGCAGACCAATGACCTCCTGTTGCCGGCCCGGCTGCATCAGCTCATTGGACGCCAGTTCATCCTGCATGGCAATGGATCATCCCCCGTGCACGCGAATCACCGGTTCCACAACAACCCGGGACTTCACCGAGTTACCGATCAGGCAATTCTTGTGTGCGGCGTGGATGGTGTCCTCCGCTTGAAGAACGGCTTCGGGCGAGCCGACCTCGATCACCGGACGGATAACGACTTTGGTGAAACTGTACCCCCCGTCGGCGAATTCCAGGACTCCTTCCGCGTCGCTCGTATAAGAGACCAGCGGAATCTGGAGCCGGGTCGCCAACGCGATAAAGGTGGTCATCGTGCAGGCGTTGACCGCCGCGACGAACAGATCCTCCGGGCTCCAGACTCCTGCTTCGCCCTTGAACTCAGGAGGACTGGCAACCCGGAAGGACGGTTTCCCTTCCGAGGTGAGCGTTCCTGCGCGGTTTTCCAACCATGCAACATTGACCTGGTAGGTGTAGGTCTTGCGCTTGATACCGGTTGAAGGTGCTGCGACTGTTTGTTCCATGAGATGCTTTTGTCGTGATGTGTGTGAATGATCAGGCGACAACCTGCGCAGCAAGATGCTGATCCAGTTTTGCCTTGAGCATGGATTTGGGCGCCGCACCGACGATGCCGTCCACCAGTTGTCCTCCCTTGAAAATCCCGAGGGTAGGAATGCCGCGGATCCCGTACGTTGCCGGTGCCTCGCTGTTTTCATCCGTATTCAGCTTGACAATTTTTACTTTTCCGGCATATTCGATCGCAAGCTCATCGACGATCGGACCGACCATGCGGCATGGCCCGCACCATGGGGCCCAGAAATCGACCAGCACCGGGACGGAGGCCTTCAAGACTTCCTTCTCAAAGGTTCCATCGGTTGCATGAATAACGTTTTCGTTCATTGTTTTCTCCTGAGTGAGGCGATCGTACGGTCTCTCTTCCGTGATCGCGTAAGAATTGGTTTTGTTATGAGACTTTGGGACTCTTCTTCGTTGAGACCTTGAGGGCCGTGTAGATGGGACAGAAGGAAAGGGAGCTTGTCAGCACAAAGACGAAGGCGGCGATTCCCAGCACCGTCGCAGCCAATCCCGTGATTTGGTCGGTGAAATACAGCGCGCCGATGAGAAGAGCGATAAGCACCCGCATCAGACGGTCGGTGGATCCTATATTGGTCGTCATTGTTGACCCTTTGTTGAACCGCGAATTGGAATATTGTTCGAACAGCTTGTGTAGGTAAGATGCGGGAGGATGCAGAAAGGGGTCACGAAAAAGGGGCCGAAAAAGCCCCGGACTCACACGATTACTCGGAGGGCTTCGCCCGGGAGCTCTTGATGACCGCCAGCACATGAGAGAGAAGGGATTGCGGGACAATGAGGCTGGGTTGTGACTTGTAGAGCGAGACTGTTTTTTTCAGAGACTGCAGTGTTGTCGCGCAGTTCCCGCAACTGCTCAAATGCTCCTTGATGGAGCGACGGGACGGTTCATCAAGATGCTCGTCCAGTTCTTCAATCAGAAAACGATACACTTCTGCACAGTCCATGGTCTAGTCGGCAAGATAGTCGGTCAATTGTTCACGCAGGAATGCCCGCGCGCGCCGGAGCCGCGATTTGCTCGCTTCCTGTGAAATCCCGAGGATCGCGGCAGTCTCCTCATTGTTGTTTCCCTCCAGATCCCTCAGGATAAAAACCACGCGATACTCCATGGGGAGCCTGAGGATGGCCCTGTCCAGATGGTCCTGGAGCTCCTTGTTGATCAACGTCTGCATCGGACCGTGACCGGGATCGGCAACCTGGAGCGCCGGCTCGCCCCCCTCCTTCTCCCCTGGAAATTCATCATACGCCTGCATCTTCTCGTCGATCTTGCGGCGGCGGCGCTTCATCAGACAACTGTTGGTCACGATGGAGTACAGCCACGTAGAGAACTTGGACCTTCCGTCAAACTGTGAGAGTTTCTGGTAGACGTTAATGAAGGTATCCTGGAAGGTCTCCTCCGCTTTGGAGCGGTCGCGGCAGACCTTGTGCGCAAAGTTCAGCACCAGTGACTGATGTTGCTTCATCAAGGCCGTAAAGGCACGCTCATCCCCCTCACGTGCCTGCCGAATCAACTCGCCTTCTGCCTGTTCCTGCCCCGCCGTCAAGACCTCAGCCATCATAACCCCTCTTCAATTAAGATGAATTTTAAACTCCATCTTCCGGATAAGTTCTCCCTCCGTCCCCTCGATCGCCTTGTAATGCTTCCGGTCATAGTAGAAGAACGACTCAATAAGGCCTTCCTCTTCCATGATCCCCAGTGAGATAAGGACATCGAGATGCGACAATCCGAGAGCGCGCGCAAGTTCATCGAGCGTCATCGCCCGGCGGTGCAGCGCGGCAAGAATTTCGTCATTATTGATCCTGTGCCGGGCCGTGACCGGTCTTGCGCCGCTCACCCCAATGACTTCACATGTTTCCCCGAACAACTCCCTGAGCCTGTACAGCTCCTTCTCCGCCACAGGTCCAAACACGGCATTGGACGGGGGCCGGATGATGGTGTTCAACTGGACCTTATCCGGCTGGATTTCCCCAACCACCCGCCTCAATCTCTCCACTTCGGATCGTTCATCGTTCAACCCTTTGACGAAGAGAATTTCCAGCCAGATCTGACCATGAAATTCCTTCCGGAACGTCTTCAGTCCTTCGATGATCGTTTCGATCTGAAGCGCGGGATGGGGACGATTCACCATCCCGAACACCCGGGTGGAAACCGCATCGAGCGATGGGAGGATAATATCGGCCTCCCTCAAATCGTTCCGGACACTCTCCAGATACAACAAGGAGCCATTGGTGATGACCGCCACCGGTATCTGCGTGAGTTGCTTGACGGCATGGATGATCTCGCCAAGCTTTGAGTTCAGCGTCGGTTCACCCGCACCGGAAAATGTGATGGTATCGATCTGTTGTGGTTCCGCCAAGACCTCGGTCAATTCAGCGATAATCTTGTCCGCAGGGCAGTACTCCTGGCGGCGCATCGCCCGCTTATCGGTTGGTCCTACTTCACAATACACACAATCGAAATTACACAGTTTATGAGGAATGACATCGACCCCAAGGGACCTCCCGAGACGACGCGACGGGACCGGTCCGAAAATGTACCTCCGTCCATGGTTCATACAAGCCTCGATTTCTCATCAATCTCCCAAGCGGGAGTGTGGTCGCTTTGACAACGACACCGTATCAGTGTGGCCGTTCGGCTTCTGCTGTGTGGAACTGTTTATAATTTGAAGATTCACGCAATGCTGCCTCCAGTTCCGGGCGGAACTCCGGATGGGCAATGGACAGCAAGGCCTCAGCACGCTGCACCAGGTTCCTTCCATGCAGGGAAGCAACCCCATACTCCGTGACGACATAGTGAACGTCCGCCCTCGAAGTCACGACACCCGCTCCCGGCTTCAGCTGCGACACGATGCGCGAGACGGTGCCATCTCTTGTTGTGGAAGGGAGGGCGATAATCGGCTTCCCTCCTTTGGAATAGGAGGCTCCGCGAATGAAATCCACCTGTCCGCCGAACCCGCTGTAGATCCGGCTTCCGATAGAGTCGGCACACACCTGGCCGGTAATATCGACCTCGATGGCCGAATTGATTGCCACCATCTTTGCATTCTGGGCGATGATGAACGGATCATTGGTGTAATCACACGGGTGAAGCTCAAAGAGAGGGTTGTTATGGACATAGCGATACAATACTTCCGATCCGAGGACGAACGTGGCAATCACCTTGCCGGGATGAAGCGTTTTCCTCCGGTTCGTAATGATCCCTCGATCGATGGCCTTGACCACGCCATCGGAAACCATCTCCGTGTGGATACCCAGATCGTGCTTCCCTTCCAGGAGGGAAAGGACCGCGTCCGGGATACCGCCGATGCCGAGCTGCAGGGTTGAACCGTCTTCGATCAGGTCAGCGATGTGGGAGGCGATCCGCCGCTCAATCTCCGTCGAGCCCCCTTCCCTGAGGACCTCAAGCGGTTCGGAACATTCAACGATCTTATCGACACGGGAGCTATGGATGAACACATCTCCCAGCGTGCGCGGCATCCTCTCATTCACCTGCGCCACGACGATCTTGGCGCTTTCCGCCGCTGCCTTCGACGCGGCGCATTCAACGCCGAAACTCATGAACCCATGCTCGTCCGGTGGCGAGAGATGGATGAACGCGACATCCAGAGGAATGATACGGTCGGTGAACAAGGACGGGATGTTGGAGAGATGCACCGGCACATAGGCCGACCTTCCATTGCTGATCGCCTTCCGATCCGCGGCCCCCACGAAGAGGGAGTTATGGCGGAAATGGCCATCCATCTCCGGACGGGAAAGGGGATCGTCCCCCATCAGCAAAACGTGGTTGACCTCAACATCGAACAGCTCATCCTTCCTGCGGACAAGCCCTTTCGTCAGCAAGGAAGGAGTGGCAGCGTTGCCGCTGATAAAGATCCGGTCCCCGGACTTCACGACGGAAACCGCTTCATCCAGGGAAACAACTTTTGATTTATAGAGTTCGAGCCAGGTCATGATGTTCAGTTCGAAGTGTGCTTGGCAAATCCTGAAACCAGATGCGACAATTGGGACGGCTTAAGATCAAAAACTTTCGCGACCGCTTCGTTCGTGCAATTGCCGTCGTAGGTGCATACACCTTTACCAAGGCCCTGGTCGTTCCGGAGCGCGTTCACGAGCCCTCCTTCCGTGATCTCCAGGAGATACGGGAGCAACGCGTTCGTCAGCGCGGCGGTCGCCGTCCGTGCGACGGATGCGGTCATATTGGGGACACAATAGTGGATCACGCCGTGACGGACAAATACCGGATCGGCGATCAACGTGGGCCTGCTTGTTTCAACGCACCCTCCCTGGTCGATGGAGGCATCGACGATAACCGAACCGACCTTCATATCCCGCACCATGGTTTCGGTCACAACATGAGGAGCCTTTTCTCCCTTTAAGAGAACCGCCCCAACCACCAGATCTGCAAACCGGACAGCCTTGGCGATATTGGGTTTTGTGGCCATCGCCGTGGTAATGCGCCACTGGAACAGATGCTCAAGCTCGCGCAACCTGGAGACTTCCTTGTCCAGCACGGTAACGTTTGCCCCCATACCCAACGCCACGCGGGCCGACGTCCTACCAACGGTCCCGGCACCAAGGATCACAACGGACGCAGGAGGAACCCCCGGCACGCTGCCAAGGAGAATCCCGCGGCCGCCATCCCGTCCTTGCAAATGATGCGCACCGACCTGGACAGCAAGCTGACCGGCGATTTCGCTCATCACCTGCAGCACCGAAAGAACGCCGGCGGCGTTCTCAATCAACTCATAACTGATCCCCGTGACTCTCCGGTTCAACAGGATCTCGATGAGCCGACGCTGGGAAACGGCAAGATGCAGGAACGAAAGCAAGACCTGTCCCTGGCTGAACATGCTCAACTCAAAATCGGTGGGCGGCGAGACCTTCAAAACTATTTGTGACCGCGTGATGACTTCCTCCGCACTGTAACTGATCAGGGCCCCGGCATCCCTGTATTCTTCATCCTGGAAGAGCGCGGACGAGCCGGCCTGTTTTTCGATATACACTGTATTGCCCGCCCCTATGAGCGTTTGCACGCCGACGGGAGAGAGGGCAACCCGTCGCTCGTTCACGCCGTCTTCCTTGAGAATTCCGATGTCCATACGATTCCTTCAGTCGTGGTCTTGGTTGATGGAAAGTGTACCGGAAGGGTCAAAAAGCGTGCCGTTTGGAGTGGCAAAACCTACACGGATAGAAACGAATTTGCAGGAGCCCGGCTCCGGGGATTCGCAGAACTGAGAAATCTTCGGGGGAGGTTCTCAAAGGGCGGAAAGAAAAGAGCCGCAGAGAAAGCCCTGCGGCCCCGGACCATGGGATCCCATGATCATATCCATCATTACTCAGCGGAGTGGTTCAGGCAAATTCCTTTTCCTGCACCGGCTTGGATTTCCCGTTCCCCCGATCACCCTCACGATGGTTTTTTATTCCCGCCTCGAGCCGTGCCGTCCGCACTTTGCTGACGATGGACAGGAACAGGCCGATGGAAATCAATGTTGCCGCGACCCATATCAGACTGATGAAGGGCTTGATGCTCGCCTCGATGACAAGCATCTCCGGTCCGGCAGCTTCTTCCGCGTGATCATCCAACCCTGCAACCTCAACCTGGATGGAGGAGGTCTTGTTCTCGGGATTAATATTCATGCTCAGCATGGAAAATCCGGTTTTCCCATCCTTCAGCACAGCCGGTTTCACTTCGGGCTGTTGACCCTCCTTGTACAAGGTCACCGCGGTCACGGTTTCCTTCTTGCCGTCGCGCACAACCTCGAGAACGGCTCCCACGGGAAATCCGCTCGCCCCTCCCATCATACCTTCCATCCCGTGCTGGTTCATCTCGAAACGGACGAACGTGACCGACATATCACCGATCCTTGTGGCAACACCTTTGGAAAGGTCGAACGCATGGTGTTCGTGACCTCCGGCGGTCGCCCGCTCCACCGAGACGGGCTCGATGTAGAAATCCTTCGTCATAAAACTCGCGTAATCCGGATTCCTCATGATCTGGTCATTGTAGCTGCTCTTGAACATCACCGGTTCCAGGAGAAACGATCCGCCTTCACGGTCGGCCTTGACGAGAAATTTCCATTTTCCATTCTCCGTCGGTTGGGAGCCGGTATACGTCAACGTGTAGCCGAGGACCTCCTTCGGCTGACCCTGAGTCAGGGATGTCGTCTCTTTCTGTCCGTAGAATCCTGAACCGATGATGCCGAGGAACAGGAGGGCAAGACCGATGTGCGCCATCGGCCCGCCAATCATGAACCAACCCTGTTTGCTTAATCGGTAGCCATGCGTAAGGTTCACAAAGAATGCAAAGAGGGAAGCAAACGCCAGGAGAGCCATCGACCATTCGTCCAGACCGCTCAACAGGAGGCCGAGGAGAACGAGCCCGGAGGCCCCGAGGGCAAAGGATGCGCGTTTCATGAGGCCATGTGCCGATTCCTGCCGCCACAGGACCAGGAGGCTGATCCCGAGCACGAAGGCAAGAGCAATGGCTATCGGCAGGTTCATCCGATCGTAGAACGACGGCTCCACAGTCGAGTTACCGACGATCGGCCAGCTCGTCCCGAAGAAAATAATGATTGCGCTTGCCGCGAGCACGGCCGTCATGATGGAGATCAACGATTCGCGGGTCATCATACCAACCTTGCCGGCGAGCGGTTTCAGTTCAGTCCAACGCCGGGCAAGCAGCCCGAAACCAAGTCCTGCAACGCCCAACAGCCAGGCAACCAGGAGGGTATAGACAAACGATCCCGGATCGGTAAAGGAATGAACGGACGCGGATCCGAGAACACCGCTGCGGGTAAGAAACGTGCTGTAGACAATGAGGGAGAATGTCAGGATTGCCAGAAAGAAATTGGTGCGCGCAAGATTCCCGGTGAGCTTCTGTACCACGAGTGTGTGGAGCAGTGCCACGCCGGTGATCCAAGGAATCAACGAGGAATTTTCGACCGGATCCCATCCCCACCATCCTCCCCACCCCAACACGCCATAGGCCCAGTATCCGCCGATCATGATACCGGCTCCCAGCCAGAGAACGCCGAAAAGGACCCAGGGCAAAGCCTTGGGGATCCACTCACGGAAGGTCTTCTTCCAGAGCGCCGCAACAGCGAAGCAGAATGGAACCTCCATGGCTGCAAATCCGACGAACAGGACAGGGGGATGGATGATCATCCAGAAATTTTGGAGCAACGGGTTCAGCCCCTTGCCATCCGCCGGTATCGCCCCAACGGCCATCTGTTCGGGATAGGCATCCCAGATATATTGAAAGGGGGATTTTACAATCAACAGCAACAAGAGGAACGCCTGAACAAATCCGTACACGGCCATGACTTCAAATTCGACCTTTTGCCGTTGAGTGTATCGCTGCAAGCCGATTCCGATCAGTGTGCTGCACAGGGCCCAGAACAGGAAGCTCCCCTCCTGCCCGGCCCAGAACGTTGTGATGAGAAGGTGGCTCGGAAGGTCACGGGAACTGTAGCTCCAGATGTAACCATATTCGAATTGATGACGCAGGATATACATCATCAGCAGAACGGACACCGCCACCACTCCGCCGGCCATAAAGAGAAAGCTTCTCCGCGCCAGGGGTACCAGCATCTTTCTCGTTGTCGCGCTTTGATAGTATGCGTACGTGGACACGAGGGCTGCCGCAAACGCCATCCAGATAATTACCGTTGCTATCATGATTCTCCTTCAATAAAGAATAGTGTTGTGATATGTCCCTCTAAAGCAATCTTTATGCCATTATCGTATGGGCATCCCTGGATATTCAGTCAGGAATCGCTGATTTCGGAATCACGTAAAGTGGTTGTGCAGAAGCTTTTGGTTCTTTTTTTTCAGAAGTAGGAAATCTTATCAGTTTGTCTCACATGTCGGAACGTGCTTCAAGTCGTATTGCCAATCCGACTCAAAAGGGGCAAAAAAAAGGGAGGCGGTTTCCCGTCTCCCTTTCAAGTGAAATCGATAAGGGGGTTACGGCTTCCTCATTTCTTCGATGGAGTCGTTGAGCAACTGAATGGCGTACTGCGGATTATGAATGCCCCCGCTCTTATCGTGTTCGATGAAGAAATAGTTGTACAGAGCGCCGGCCTTGCGAAGTCCTGCAGGCCCGACGAAAGTCCGCGGACTCGAGCTGCTGGCGCTTGAGGTTCCGTTGTTAGCCTGGACCAACCCGCTGGAACTGAGGATGCCTTTCGCCTGCAACAGCGTCGCCAGAGTGTCCAGGTATTCGTGGACATATTTATGGGCGCCCATGCCACCTGTCAGTGTACCCGAGGTTCCAACGTAGGTGTCCACATTCATGGTGGCATGACATCCGGACTGGCGACAGCCGTTGGTGTTGTAGGCAGTCGTTGTGCCGGAGGGATATCCAATCACGTTCGTATGGCCACCGTTGCCTCCAGAAACAGGCTGCGCCATATGGCAGGTGGGACATCCACTCTGGGTGATTCCAGACTGCGTGGAGTGCGGTGAATTCACATAGGCCTTGCCCGGAAATTCAAAGCCTCCCCCCTTCCCGGCTCCCAGGAACATCAGACCCTGCACACCATAGTGCGGATACCACCGGTTCGTAGTGATTTTGAGTGTATCAGTCGCACCCGCGGTCGTCTTCATCTTGGGTGTGAAGCCCGACGAGCGGGGTTGATGGCAGTTCAGGCAAATATTTCCCTTGCCTAAATTGATCGTCTGGTCGGAGATCCCTTCCATCGGAGACCAGAGAACAACGCTGGCTTCCGTCCGACGTGAGAAGTCCCCCTTCGAGTGTGGGGAATGACAGGCAAAGCATCCCACCGGGGAGGGCCTGTACTGGTTTGTCACCACGCTCCAAACCGCCGGCAAAGATTGGGGAGGGAAGCCCGCCTTGGCCCTCTGGACGAATCCTTCGGATGTATGGCAACCCGAGCATGGGGCAGTGTTGCGGTCGTCAAACGTTCCGCCGGTGACATGGCCTGCCTGCGCCCATTGGTATTTTACCGCCCAGACATAGTAGGTCGTATCGATGTCCGGATTGTGGCAATTGCCGCAGTTAATCCCGGGAGCAAACCCTTCGAGATTCACGACCGTTGATTCACCTGACGGTCCTTGCGGCCCTTCCGGTCCGCGGCAAGCGGACAATGCCATCAGGACCACCGCCACCGTCGAAAGAGCAAGAAATCGTTGAGTCATATTGTTTCCTCCTGAGCAATACCGTTCAGATTAAAATTCAAACTCGCCTGTCCCGATACTGATCTTTCCGTTGATGTGTTTGTTGGTGTTAATAATTTTCATCGATGCATCGACCACCTCTTCGTGGCAACGGCTGCATGGGGTTGTTGCAAAATCATAAACGGGATGCGTCCCACCCTGGGCCGTCGTTTTTGGCAAAGCCCGCTCTGCCAAGGTCGGCTTCGTCACATCCCCGTGACAGGTTCCGCAGGCCGCTTGCGTCCCGGAGACATCATTCCAGACCGGAGCAAAATTATTGCCGTTCCTGAAATTCCCGTGGCAATAGGTGTTGGAACATTTGAGGGTCTGTGGGTCATAGGACGGAGCAGGGGTAGGCTGCGGGAGATACGACCTCGCGAACAGAATATCGGCAGGTGTAACGACTCCGGCGGCATCAATGTGACCGGGCGAAGAGACGGACGAAGGAACGGCATGACATTCCGTGCAAGGAGCATTCCTGGAGATTGCGCCCCCCAGCAAGTGCAGCTGGTGCGCCCCAACAGCCCGGGCCGTGCGCGCGGTATTCCTGCTCAGGTCGCGCGGGGGAGCCGGGTTCACCGTTCCATGGCAGGTGGAACAATTTTCCGGGCCGGCCGCGTTGGTATGGCATGTCAGGCACGAAGTCTGTGCAATGCCGCCGTCATACCGGGAACCATGACATGTCTGGCAACGCTTCATATCCCAACCCTGGCTCCGGATTTCCATCCCGTGAAAGTTGGCCGATGCGGGTGTCGTCCAGCCGTCGGGATGCACCTGCAATTCCCCCGTGGAGGGGGCCGGCAGATCCGTCTTCAGTTCACTGCAGCCGGTCAATCCGAAGGCCACGACAAGCGCCAGAAGGACACCGGAGAGACACACTCTATGCATGCTTTTCATGATCGATCTTCCAGAACAGAAGTGACATGTTACTTATGGCAATATCCGCAGAAGCCCGTACCCTTCACACCCCCGACACGAGCGTTGGCATCGCTGTGACACGTAAAGCAATTGGCTCCGGGATCGCTATGCCAGTCGCCGTTCACCCCGGCCATGAATCCGCGGATGTGCGTCTTCGGATCCGTCCCTTTAAACCCGTCGGAATCCATATGGCAGGTGACACATGTCGGATCAGCGCCCTGAGCGTCATGACAGGAAGCACAGGTTTCCATGTCGCGTCGCGCCAGTTGTGCATGCAAACCGCCACCGGTTCCGACGCCAATCGTCACGAATCCCGCCTGCTGATGCGTCGTTGGCTTGAATGTAACTTGATTGACATTTCCCCCTGCGGCGTGACACGTTGCGCAGAATTGTCGCTGACTGTGACAGGTCTGGCAATCGGCCGCTTTCCCCTGGGCCGCGATGCCGTGGGTGAAACGGAAGTTAAGATCGTGCACCTTCAGGAGCGAGGTCGATTTGCCGCGGTCCATCGTCATCAATCGGGGCGAGCGCGGAGAGATCGGGTCCCTCCCTGCCAAATCCACCTTTATGAGGTCCGTACCGTTGTGGCAATCGATGCATGATTCCTGGGTGTGACAGCTTGCGCAGGACGCAGTGGAAAGCCGTGCGGTCTGTTTATGCTCCCGGACAAAATCAGTTCTGTTATGGTCCACCGGGCGAAGGCCCGCAAGGTCCGTATGACACGTTTCGCAGGTGTTCGAGGCCTGCACATCATTGTGACACGTATTGCACGTAGCCATGGCGGGAACGAGCGCCCCTGTGGGCATGCCTTCCTTTTCGAGATTGGTATGGCACGTGACGCAATCCATTTTTTGAACGCCGACATGCGCCTCGTGCGAAAAGACCAGCTCGCGCTGCGGACTTGCCGCCGCGGCGTAGGTGCTTTGGTCGCTGCTGGTATGGCAATAGGTGCAGTTCTGTGCCAGTTGCTCTTCGTGGCAACTCTGGCAGTTTTCTTTCTTGGCCAAGAGGTTCTCGGAAGAGAGCTTGCTCGTCGCAGCAGATTCATGGCAGGTGGCACACTCCAGGCCCGCGCCTTCCACATGCAGGGAGTGAGAGAACCTGATCGCTTTCGGTTGTTCCGGCTGGTCACCGACCTCCCTGGACTTCGTGACCATCGTGAACATAAGGGCGAGGACGCCGGAAATCATGACCAGCGCATACACCTGCTTCAGCGTCAATAGTCGGATTCGTCGGAGGATAGACATAAGGGGCTCAGAAAATATTCAATCGTTCGCTGACAAGAAAACTTCCGCGCACAAAAAACCTCACATCACTTTGGTAGATCGTATTCTGAATCCATTGGACCTGGGTATCGAGGCCAAGAGCGGGGACCGGCCGGAAGGCAACCCCGATGGCTGCGCTCAAGGCATCCTCAAGCTTCGAGGCAGATTCACTCAGTTTATACTTTGCATAGCTCAGCAGGAGCGACGGCGTCAGCCTGGCCTCCATCAGCGGATAGCTGACTTGGGCGGAGGCGGCGCTCAGTTCACCGGCATAGCCCACGTTCCGGGCAAGACTGACGGAAACATATTTTCCGCTCACACCCAGCGTCACGCGGTCCGACGATTCGCCATCCCCATAGTCAACCGACCCGTATTTACCGAAGAGCTGCCATGAGGTCATCAGCGCATATTCTGCCCCCACTTCATACTCTTTCAACGTGTTGAATGTAAAAACCGAGAAGATGGAGTTGTAGGAGATGCGGGGCTCGCGCTGGAGGTATTCTCCCGTAAGACCAAGCGATTCCATCACCTTGACACGCGTAAAAAACTGGGCGCGCGCCATCTTTTCCGTATCAAAATCATAATCATAGCGGGCATACCCGGAGACAAGGTCTTCATAGTCAACGTTCACATCGCCGCTGAGGTAGCGCTCCGAGCTCGCCATCGGCTTGATTTCAACCAGGTACGGATTAAAGAGCGAGTCGCGTCGGTATGCGCTGTAGGGCTCCGCCTGAATTGTCCTGTTCATGTAACTGACGGAAACGCGGGCAGCCTCAAGAGGCTCTGCAACAACCTGGGCACCGGCCATCCTGTTATTGCTTTTGTCGCCGATCATTTCCGCCTTCGATCCCGGGGGCGGAAGCGCTCCATAGTACCCGACGACCTTGAGCCTGGAATCGAGAAATTTCAGCGAAGCCAACCCACCGTCGATGGTCCCGTTTCCCACACCTGCAAAGACCAGCTGCCGTCCGACGCTTACGTTCGCCACATCGAAAATATTGGACCATTTCAGATAGAGATTGTAGAGCCGGTACTTCGATTCTTCCGCGACGGGTCCACTGAGATCGGTAAAACCGTTGCCGTAGGCATGGAACGAAAGGTCGCCTCCGGTCAATGACAACGAGAGGGAGGTGTGACCAAAAAGATGATCGGACGAGCGGCCAACGGTGTCCTGGCGCTGCCAGGCGTAGGCCGACGTCACCACCCTGGCCTGAAAGAGCTGGGCCGAAAGGGTTGAGGTCACAAGTGCTGAAAGGATAAGGAACTGCAGGAGCCTTCGCATGGTCGTTTCTCCAAAAAATAGAATTCCATCCACACTCCGTTTACAACTGCCGTGCCGACATGCAAAAACCGGGAAAACCTCCGAGGTTGTTCAAAAATTCAACAATTTTTCCGGTCCAGTGTAGACCTTTCCTACACCTAAGAAACAACCGTGGGAGGTTTTCCAGAATAGGGGAATATGGTCCGGTCCGATTTACCCGGCTTTCGGGACCGGATGATGGATCTTCTCCCAGTACTCTTTGAATTTGAACTCCTTATAGAACGGACTCTTCGCATTGTGGCATGTTTTGCAGAATGCCTCGATCGCGGCTTCATCCTTGAACTCCGTCAATCCTTCCGCAACAGCTTTCTCCTTGCTCTTCATGACTGTCATGTTGCGATAGGCTGAACCGGCGCCATGGCATGTTTCGCACTGCACGCCGTCTTTGATATCAAAACCCTTGTCGAGCAGTTTGGCATCTGCAACCGTGGTATGGCACTCAAGGCACTCTTTGGCTCCTGCCGCCGGCCCAGAGATGCCTTTCGCCTTGGCAACCTCATCGGCTTTTGCAGTTGTCAAAGTCTTGTAGGCACCGGCATGGGCGCTCTTCATCCATATATCCTTTTGCTTACCTTGTTTCTCCGTCTGGTGACACATAAAGCAAGATTTTGTCCCTACATACTTCTTCTGCGCGCTTGCCACAGTCGGCACGAGTAAGACGATGGCAACTATCAAGCTGGCAGCATTGATTGTCTTCATGAGTATCTCCCTCTGGTGATTGATGAGTTACGTGTTCGAGCGTATCATTTCTACAAGAACACTTCCTATGATGAGGTGGCACCTCTTCCCGGCAAATAGCTGTGAATCCGCTCTTCCACTTCTCTAAGCCCATGAGTTCGACCCTCTTCAATCTCCCATATCGAGATAAGGGGGAAGAACTTCGAGAACAGCATGAATCCCATGACGAAAGCTGATATCCCGCCTGCAAAGAGCGCCCATTCGAGGATGGTCGGCACATAAATTCCGGCAGGAAGGTCGAGCCGCGGGTTTGCGAGAGATGGTACGACGATAATCAGGCGCTCCAGCCACATCCCGATCACAACGGCGACTGAAGCAATGAACATGCCCTTAATCGTCCGGAGTCTTCGGAAACTGAGTATGATGAGAGGAAGCACAAAATTGCACAAGACCATTCCCCAGAAGTAGAAGGCAAAAGGCCCTGTAAACTTGTACATAATGATATGCATTTCGTGCGGTTCTGCTCCGAACACACCTGTCAGGTATTCTGAAAAAGTGAAATAGAACCAGATGATGGACATGATGAGGAGCAGCGTACTCAAGTACCGAAAATGAATTTCCTTCAAATACTCTTCAAGGTGGTACGCCCTCCGGAAGGCTATCATGACGATCATCAATGCTGCGATCCCGGAGAAGATTGCGCCCACGACGAAATAGGGGCCGAAGATCGTGCTGTGCCAGCCTGGCTGAAGCGTCATGGAGAAGATATACGATATCACCGTGTGAACCGAGATCGCGATGGGAATGACCATGATCATCAGAATATTAATTGCGCGGTTCAACACCCGTTGTTGGTGCTCCGTGCCGGTCCACCCCCATGCCATAATCGAATAAAGCCATGTGAGTTTCCCCCCCCGATCACGAATTCTCGCGATGTCGGGTATCATGGGCAAATACAAATAGACCGTGCTTGCTGTGAAGTAGGCGGTAATACTCGTAACGTCCCACAAGAGCGGTGATTGTAATCGTCCGGCAGTGAAGAGATTGAGCATTCTATCGGGCCGCCCGAGGTCAAGGATAGGATGCAACCCGCCGATGGCAAGGACGATGGCTGTAATAACTTCCGCCATGCGTGTGATGGGGCGCCGCCATTCCGCCTTTGAAAGTCTTAGAATTGCGGAAATCAGCGTGCCCGCATGGCTAATGCCGATGAAAAACACAAAATTGACGATGTAGAATCCCCACGTGACCGGCTGATTCATCCCGGTCAGTCCCAGTCCGAACCACACCTGGGTGACATACATGTACAAAGCCCAGAGAAAAATGATCCCGAGGATTCCAAACGCGACGTAGAACCCCGTGCCTGTCTCGTAGATGGGCCTGAAAAGGGCTTCGTCGCGATCCTGCGCTGCGGTCGGTTTTGTTTTCATGACCCGGTTCTTCTGGCTAAGTAGTATACTTTTGGTTTGACACCGAGATCTTCCCCGTACCGATACACGCGATAGCTGCGGGAGAGACGTGAGACGTCGCTGTCTCTGTTTTCAATGTCCCCGAAAACGATGGCGTCTGCCGGACAACTCTCCAGGCAGGCAGGAACATATTCCCCGTCACGAATCTGGCGATCTTCGATGTCCGCATTTTCTTTTACCTTCTGCAATCGGTGCGAACAGAAGGAGCACTTTTCGACTACGCCAACCATCCGTCGGGAAACATCGGGATTACCGACGTCGGAGGCTCCCTCAATCCATTTGGGGTCGTACCAATTGAACGACTTGGCAGTGAACGGACAGGCGGCCATGCAATAGCGGCAGCCGATGCACCGGTGATAAATCTGGGCCACAAGTCCCTCCGGATTGCGATACGTTGCACCAACGGGACACACTAGAGTGCAGGGGGGATCATCACAATGAAAGCACGGTTTCGGAACTCGCTTCACATGGGTGTTGGGATAATCCCCCTCGACTGTCGTCATCATGTCCATCCAAACCATGGCGCGGCCATTCCGGGCCTCTTCCGGATCGACGATGGGGATATTGTTCTCCATTTTGCAGGCCACGCTGCATGCCCCGCAGCCTGTACACTTGTCGAGATCAATCACCATTGCCCACTTTGGCATATCAGCACTCCTTTGTTCTAGGCAGCCGGAGAGATTTTGACCTTTGTTGCCTGCAAGGCAGGTTTCCCACTCACCATATCGTACAAATTCTTCATAATCACATTGGGATTCGTGCCGTGCCCTTTTGCATAGCGGCCCATCGATGTATGTCCAAGCCCGAACGGAACTGCGATGACATTTGGCATGATTCCTTCGGTGGTCTTCGCCCTGGCCCGGATGGTGCCCATGGTCGACTGAACCAGGACCCACTGCCCATCAGTAATTCGATACGAGGCCGCGGTTTCCGGATGTATCTCGACCCAACTTTCCCAATGTCTGTGAATGGCATGCCCAAACATCTCCTGCATCATCGGAAGCGACGCGCCCTGGCCGTCCCTGACAGGCAAAACACGAAACGTGATCAGGTGAAGGGGCATATCAGGGTCATACCGAACGGGCTCGTGATGCGGAAGGAACACATTGTCCCCGCGTGCCGAAATGTTCAATTCGTTAAGGATGCGCTCCCGGTTCTGGGCAGAGCCGGTTTTCCCTTGTTGTGCGACAAGAGTATCGATGGCTTCTTTGAGCTTCTGCGAAAAGAATTCGAATCTGTTCGAACGCGTTTGAAAAACCTGATCCCATCGTTTCTGTTTTCGAATCGGGTTCCACCACCCCCCTTGCTTCACCAGCCGATCCCAGAACTCATCGAACGAATCGTATTGCCCTATCTGCCAGCCCCGCTGCTGGAGGTATTGAATCCACATCGTGCCAACCCCCTCCGAGACAATAGATCCGGTGCCCGACAGGTACACACCCTTTAAGGCATTTCTTAATTCGTGTTCATAGGAATCGAACTGAAATGCTCGGGCGACCGATCCACCAATTCTCTTTGCGAGATTCATAAAAACGTCGCCGCTCTGTTTCGTGTCATACAGGGGAGAGACAACCGGATGCTGGATCCCAACGTGTGTGAATCCTACGGTTCCCACGTTTGATACTTCGTCCCACCGTTCCATGAAGTGATGGTCGGGAAGAACGATATGGGCATGTTCGCTCGTTTCATTGAGCAACGTATCCAAGCTGATCACGAGCGGTATTTTCCGAAGCGCGTCCGCCAGTTCGCGGTGATTTGGCGATTGGAACAGAGGATTGCCCCCGTACAGAAACAAGACGCTGATCGGATAGGGGGAGCCATCGAGAATGTTCCTGGTAAACGATTCTATCGAGAATTGTGTCACTGGAAATGTACTGGCATTCGGCTGACCGATAGGAATCTGACCTAACCCCGCGCGGGCAATCGCATCAATGCCTGCCACTCCGGATTTCGTGAATGGCGGATCATCGACAAAAAAGAGCCCGCCTTTCTTTTCAAAATTACCCAGTAGAGCGTTCAGACTGTGCACCGCCATTGCGGCAAACGTACCGTTCGTATTATCGACTGTTCCCTGGTCACCCATGACAAGTGCCGGGCCGGTATTGCCCAGTTCACGGCCAAGTCGAAGGATGGTCGAGCTGGGAACACCCGTCAGCTCTTCAACTTTTTCCGGATAGTAGTTTCCGAGAACCATGTTTTTGAAACCAACTTGTCTCGTTCCGGAGCTGTCAACGCGATCTTCGAAGCCGAACGAATGGTCGCGGACAAATCCCTTGTCATACAATTCTTCACGAATAAGAATATACGCAAGGCCGAGCGCCAGAGCTCCGTACGTTCCGGGCCGGATCGGGATCCATTGATCAGCATTTCCTGCCGTGAGGCTCAACCGGGATTCAATCTGCACGTAACGCGTCCGCTGTTCTTCGTGGTGACTGTACAACTTCGTGTAGTAGATCGGGGAATATCCTTCTTCGAGAAAATTCGCTCCAAAGCTCACGACGAGCCGCGCGTTGAGGATGTCATAGGCCGGGACGGTGGAGTGTCCGTGAAGGAGCGAGTAGGGGACGGTGTTGTTTTGGGCAGAGGAGAATTGATAATAATTCGGTGAGCCATACACCTGCATAAAGCGGCGGATGTGTTCCTTCATGAGACCGTTCTCTTCGTTACCCAGGAATGCCACCTCATGCGCTTTCCCCGCGTTGCGAAGATCCAGCAATCGGTCTTTGACCATCGTGAGGGCCTCATCCCAGCTCATGGAATCCCATTTCCCGCTGCCGATTGCCCCGGTTCGCTTCATCGGCCCTTTGAGGCGGTCCGGATGATAGAGAGAATGCAGAGCGTTAAGGCCTAACGGGCACAAGCCACCCCTATTGACCGGGTAGACCGGATTGCCTTTTATCGAAACCGGAATTCCGTCGATAAGACGAACACGGAGACCGCAGCCTGCCGGGCACAGACCGCAAATGGTGTTTTGCCACGTTTCGATCTTTGGTCCGTTCTTCGCCCTCTCCAGCAATTCCTCTGGGACAGCGATGACGTCATCCAGGTTGCCGAACAAGACTGCTCCGGAAACACCGCCGAAGAATTTTAAAAAATCACGCCGCTTGATTTCCATAGCAACTCCGGTGTATCATCGGTGGCAGGTGAGACAGTCGTTGGAAACGTTGTTCTCGCGATGGCACTGCATGCAATTCTCCATCGTGATGGGAAGAAACTGGGAAGCAACGGGTTCGGTGAATCCGGATACATCGCCATGGCACGCCTTGCACTCGAGCCCTGCCTTGGTGACGTGACGCCGGTGGGAAAAATAGACATGGTCGGGCACATGATACACGCGCTGCCAGAGAATCAACTCCTCCTTCTTTACGAACTCGAGCAGTTTCACCTCTTCAGCCGACTGCGAGAGTGGTTGATCCGAGTGGCAGGTGCTGCAGACTTCGAGACTTGGAATCGAGGCGCTGGAAGAGGTCAGAACGGATGCGTGACAGTCGGTGCAGGTCATGCCGGCCGTTTCCATGTGAGCTTTGTGACTATAACGGATGGGCTGGGTTACGATGTCTCCTGAAGTTGAGGCAAGATAGACAACGACGACAATGAGTATACCAGCGGCAGCGCCGGCGCGTACCGTCCATTTCACAAAGGGTGTCATACTCTTCATGAGGCTGCCTCAGGTTGAGGGTTCGGACAAATGACGTTAGTTCTTTGAGACCTTCCGGAGATAGCTGTAAAGATCTCGCATCTCGGTGAGTGAAAGTTCCGGCCATCGCTTGTTTTGCGTGACAAGCATATCTTCCATGTCACCGGCATGATTCCACATAAGTTGGATCATGCGAACGGGAGTGTTCATTTTCTTTACAGATCGAAGATCCGGTCCTTTGCCCTGACCGCCCCCATGGCAGCTGACACACCCTTTCTCGTTGAACGTGACTTTTCCCCGCTCGGAATTCCCTTCTTTATCTTCAAATCCCAGGAAATACACATAGGCGATGATATCCGCCATTTCGTTTTTGTCGAACCGCGGCCATTCGATAGACTCTTTTTGCATATGCTGGAGCATCAACTGTCCATGATTCCACATCGCGCTCGCCACCTCCGTCACGCCTTTCTTCAGATCGATCTTCACAAGACCTGCTTCTATTCGCTTCCGCTTCCCCTCACCGACGTGACAGGTGGAGCATCGCTTTTCGTCGAAGAGTTCTCGTCCCCTCTTCGGGTTGCCGACCGAGAGCCGGACCTCTACGTCCGCCGTACTTGCCTGGCGCAAATACGCCGCAATGTCGACGACATCTCGACCGCTCAGCATCGGATATTTCATTTTGCCTTTTGTGATCTGCTCTTGCATCGCTGGTCCATGGTTCCACATAGCCTGTACCAAATAGAGTGGAGCAGAATAACGCTGAATCGTTTTGAAATCAGGACCAGTAGTTCCGCCTTGGCCCCCGACAGCATGGCACGCGATGCAACCTTTTGAGTTCAGTACGCTCCTTCCGTTTGCAACGCTGCCCGGTTCTCCCAAATATCGGAGATAGTACAGGAAGCCGAGAAGATCGAGCATTTCACCCTCGGTGAGCTGAGGACGATCCATGCGGAGCAGCCGGAATTTCCTGTTCATTTGCGGTGCGTGATTCCAAATGACGGACGCTAATTCCAGGGCGCTTCCAAAATACTGATCACGGCTTAAGTCGGGCCCCGCTGTTCCTCCGTACCCGCCGATCATATGACATGCGATGCATTTCTTCTCTTCAAAGACAATCCGTCCGTTCAGAGGATCAGTTGGCAATTCAATTTCCTGGGCTTGAAGAGTCCCGGCAAGGAGGATGACGGACAGTGCGATTAGCTCTCGAATGCGCATATCACTTCTCCTCTGTCTTTGATGTGGATGACTATGTCTTCTTGTGCAATCCGACAAAAACAAATGTTAGGATGGAAGCGAGGGTGATGAAGATGGGAATTGCGACAATACTGATTGCCACGGATGCCCCAGGAGCATCGTTGAGGTCAACGGCAAGCAGGATGAGGTTGATAATCCAAAGGGTGATTGCTACCACAAAGACCCAGATAAAGAGAACGCTGAAAATCTGGGCTACGAGAATGGCTTTCTCCGCGATCGAGCTTGGCTGGTCGTTGCTCATAACACCATAGTCCTCCTACGAGTGTTCCAGGAAGTGCGCAAGAAGCGTGCCAATTTGACCGACTTACGATGAAGGCAGAATCAGTGTCAGATGAAGGCTTAATGCAGAAACTGACCTTCTGAGAATCACCTCAACGACGGCTTTCCCAGCTTTGCGAACCACCTTGATAATGATTCTCAGAAATTGGGAGTTTTGGGAAACGATGATTCTCCTGAAATGTCACGGTCTAGCGATTCTGCACCTGTTCTTTTTCGATGCGTCGGATCGAGATATAGAGCGCGAAGGCGAGAATTGTGATAATCAGGGACGCAATGAAAAGCCCCCATCGGCGGAAATAGTACTGGTCAATTGCTTCGCTTGCTTCTGTGGAGACCTTCGCGGCGGATCCAAAACCGCGGGTGGCAACTTCCGAAAACTGATCAAGATCGAATGAATGGACCTTTGTGCGAGTTTCCAGACGGGCTTGCCGAATTTCCCGCAACTTGAACTTTGCTTCTCCCACTTCCATCCCTTTTTGCTCCGCCTCGTCCACTAGCATGATGGCGTTTTCTTCACTGACGATAAGGCTGTCCGCAAGTGAGCGCATCGTTCGGGCTATTTGATATCCCTTGATGTTGCTATTCTCTTTATGACACCATGCACACACGGCTCCCTCCCCAACTCCAAGAAGCTCATCCTTGGCGGCGACGATCTCGTGGTTCCCGTGGCATGTTTCGCACTCGGGCAGTTTTCGGGAATCAAATGCCTTCTTATGAGGGCTGGAAGAAAAGAGTTCTGCATTCAAAGCGTGACATGTCCCGCATACCTTGGAAACTGATTCCACGCCCGGGGGCGCGGCACCATGATTGCCGTGACAATCATTGCACGCTGGCGCTCCAAGGTCCTTTTTCTCGAGGAGCGCCTGGCCATGCACGCTCCTGGCGAATTGTTCGAATTGGTCCGAAGCTATGCCATACGGTCTCATATAGGTCGCGTCGGAATGGCACTTGGCACATGTGGCGGGAAGTTTCGTCGGATGAACCTGAGACCTGGGATCTTTTGCCGAGAGAATCTCATGACTGCCGTGACAGCTGGCACACTCTGCTGTCTTAGGGTCCCCGTTTTTATTTCGCTTGCCGTGAACGCTCGTTTTGTATTTTTCAAGCTGATCAACCGGGAGGCTCGGATTATAGGTCCGCATGAAGGTCGCGTCAGAATGGCACTTCGCGCACGTAGCGGGAAGGTTCAAAGGATGAACGGGGGAAGATCGATTTGTTTTTGTCACGATTCCGTGAGCTCCGTGACAGGAGGTGCACTGTGCAATGTGCTCTCTCCCTGAAGTAGAGAGCTTTCCGTGGACGCTTCCTCCCACAAGCTCCATCTGGTCCAAAGGAATAGCGGAATTGTACTTCTTGACCATCACTCCCGCGTCCGAATGGCATTTTGCGCATGCGACAGAAATTCGGTCTCCCTTCGGAACGCCGATGAATCCCGCCGCCGTTCCCATCGCTTTCTCCATGTCGTCGGTGTGTGAATCGCCTCCATGGCAGGAAGCGCACGTAAGCCCGTTCCGGAAATGAATATCGCCTTTGAACGCGGTCGATGCATTGTCCTCCAGCGTGGAGTGACATGTAAGACACTGGTCCTGAGCCTGGGCGGTCCCAAAGGCCGTTGGAAGGGCGAGCACACTGCAAAGCACTATGGCAAGAGCATTGTTGTTCACGAGAGCCATCCGATCGTGGTAAGGATGATGATGTAGATCAGCGCAAAGAGCCCAATATAGTTGATGAACCGGTTCTCTTCCCCTCTCGAACTCTTCTTATCCCAGAACGGTATAAACATCCAGACAACACCTGCGAGGCTGAAAAGCAGGATGCCGACAACTTCCCCCTCCAGGAACCAAAGTTCACCCGGAATGTACTTGAGAGTCTGGAACATGAACATAAAGTACCACTCCGGCTTGATCCCGGCGGGGGCGGGAGCAAAGGGATCCGCCTTAACGCCAAGTTCCCAGGGGAAAAAGACGGCCAGGATGGCAAGGAGGTTGAGCACGAGAAGCCACAGCAACAGATCGCGCAGCATGAAATTCGGGAAGAACGGCATCGTCTTCTGATCGGTGACCGGCAACCGTTCATACGATAAGGGTTTGCTCATCCCTTGACGCTGGACAAGGAGAAGATGGAGGCCCAACACCACGGTAAAAATGCCGGGAAGCACGGCGACATGGAATCCGAAGAACCGGGAAAGGGTCGCGCCCGTCACGTCCTCTCCACCGCGCAGAAATACCATGATCGGTTCTCCGACAATGGGCAGGACCCCTGCGATGTCGGTCCCGACTTTGGTTGCGAAGAACGACACCTCGTTCCACGGCAAGAGATAGCCGCTGAATCCGAAGCCCATACCGAGGAACAGCAGGATCATGCCGCTCAGCCACGTCAATTCGCGCGGCTTCCGGTACGCTTTTTCGAACAGCACACTGAACATGTGGATGAACGCTGAGAGGATGAACAAATTTGCCGCCCAGCTATGGATGGATCGGATGAGCCAGCCGAACTCCACTTTCGCCATGATGAACTGAATGCTCTCAAACGCAAGCTCCTCACTCCCTTTGTAGTAGAGGAGAAGGAGGATGCCGGTGACAACCTGAATGATGAAGAGGAAGAGGGAAACCCCGCCGAAGTAATACCAGACTGAGTGGCTGTGTACCGGCACGCTCTTCTTCTCCAGGAAGTGCATCACATCGCTTAACTGGACGCGCTCGTCAATCCAGGTGAAGGTTCGGTTCCAGAGTGTCTTCATGTGCGGCTCGAAATGATGACTTCATCGGCTTGGATGATGACACGGTATTCATCCAGCGGCCGCGGTGGAGGGCCGCCCACCACGCGGCCGTTCAAGTCGTATTTGCCATTATGACATGCGCACCAAATCACTCCCGTGTCTTTTCGAAACTGGACCGTGCAGTCGAGGTGCGTGCAGGTCGCGGAAAACGCCCGAACCTCTCCCTCGGCCGTCCGAATCATCATTACGGGTTTGTTGCCGAAACGGACGATCACCCCACTCTCCTTCTCGATCTCGCTGAGCTTGCCCGCTTTGACGCTCGTGACTTCCACGTCCCCCTGCTTGGGGGGCTTGAGATAGGCAAAAACCGGGTAGAACACGGCACCCAGCCAGGCGAGAATCCCACCCCCCAGGAGGTATTTCAGAAAATCGCGCTTGCTGTGTTGTGGCTGGTCCAGTGTGGTGGGAGTATCCATAATGCTCCTATTGGGCCTGGTGACAATCGCTGCAGTTCATTTCTTTCCATGCCGTACCGATGTCGACAGGGTGCTCGTACTCGAGCCCTTCAAGGGACATCTTGAGTTTTTCGTTCTCGTACTGTTGAGCAACAATGGTATGGCACGTATTGCAGTCCCTCGACAGGACTTTGCCGTCCTCGCTGACGTGCTTACCGTCATGACACCGGAAGCATCCCGGAGCGTACATATGGCCGATATGGTCCGGGTACTGACGCCAGTCATGTTTCATTTCCGGGAAGTAATTCCTCCGATATACCTTCTGGAGCTCCGTAATGGCCCGCTCGATGCTCTCATGCCGTTCAGCCGCGATGACGGGGTAGTTTGCCCTGTAGTATTCCTCGATGACGGTCCTGATGCTGTCCGCCGCCTTCTCCCTCGTCGTGTACGGATGTTCCAGCACCTGCACCGCAAGGCTCTTGACGTACGGAAGGTTCCGGTCAAGCCACCCCAGGTCCATGATATGATTCACGCTTCGCTGGGGGGGCTGGTAAATGTGTGTCGGGCGGTTGTGGCAGTCGATACAATCCATTCTTCGCGTCGTTGCCAAGGCCAGTTCTTCCTCCGTCGGCTTCACCTCCGTACTCTTGTAGACACGTTCCACTCCGTCCCTGCTTCGTGACTTGACCCACGGGATGACCATGCGCTGCCGGTCGAGCGCCGTGTAGGTCACCTCATTATCAATGTTCATGTGCCAATGGATGCCCGAGTTCGCACCGGATTCCGGAACACCCCCTCCGATCTTCATCAAGAGAGAGAGGTTCCACTTGGTATTCTTTTCGTCCGAAATATAATTCGTGATTTCCTTCTTTTTCTCGTTGAAGAAATGTTGCGGCCAGTGGCATTGTTCGCACGTTTCCTGTGCAGGCCGCAGGTTCTCGATGGGAGTCGGAATGGGTCGCGGATATTTATTGAACGCCGTGGCATAGAGCTGGTACGCACCGGAGAGTTTTGAGCGCACAAACCAGCCCGCGCCGGGTCCGATGTGACACTTCACGCAACCGACCCTGGCGTGGGGAGAGAATTGATAGGCAGTGTATTCCGGCTCCATCACTTTGTGGCAGGTTTCCCCGCAGAATGCGTCAGAGTCGGTGTATTCGTATGCCTTGAAGCTTCCGAAGGCCGAGAACATGAGAAGCAGAATGCTTCCGACGGAAACATAGAAGAACGCAGTTCGATGGCGCGGATTGTTCAAATCGATCTGTGGCAGGCGCAGCCCATGCGGTTTTCCGCTTCTTTCCCTTTTGTGCTCTCTCCAGATCCCCACCGCGATAAGAGAAAGTCCAAAAATCAAAATGGCGGGGAGAATCACGAACGCAATGATTCCCATGTACGGCTTTTGCTCTTCCGAAAAGAACTCCAGGGCTATAAGAAACAGGATGAGGCCGAAACTGACCGCGGCAACGGTTGCCCCCACCAGCGTTATGAGGTTGTAGAAACTATCCGGGAAGATTCTCTTCATAGGCTCCTTTTGGCATATTCTTCCTTAAAAACCTACCAACAAAATTACTCAGAGTCCAACTCTATCTTGACGAATACTTGTTCAGTTCGGGGGGGAACAGCGGAGATCAAGGCCTGGCGACGTCCTTGGCACGTTGTCTTTGAAGAAAGCGCTCTATCAGTTGTTTATCCGACAACGATGTTTCGATACGGCGCAAAGCCTCTTGAATGTCTTTACTGGAGGAAACGTATGAGAGCCTGATGTACTCCTGATCTTCATCAAAGGGCCGGTGGCCGAAACACTGCTGCCCGAGCACTGCAACACCGGCTTCGAGAAGCAAAAATTGCTGCAGATCGCGTGAGCTTGAAAATCCATGGTTGCGGCACGCCTGCGTGACGTTAGGATAAGCGTAAAAGGCACCTGCGGGAGTGTGGCATGAAAATCCCTCGATCTTGTTCAGCCCTTCTACAATGAGGTCCCGATTTCCGCGAAACTCCTCAACCATGGCTGTGACGGAATCCTGGGAGCCGGTGATGGCCTCCATGGCGGCATGTTGCGTGAACGTCGCCGTGCAGGAATTGGAGTTGGTCATCAAACGGCCGACATGAATCGCCAGCTCTTTGGGCATGACGCCGTACCCAACCCTCCAACCGGTCATCGCATACGTTTTCGAATGCCCGTCGAGAATAATCGTTCGCTCCTTCATTCCCGGGAATTGACTGATGCTCTCCGGTTTGCCCGAATAGAGGATGCGGGAGTAAATTTCATCCGAGAGGACCCAGAAGTCGTGCTTGAGAGAGAGTTCGGCGACTTCATGGAGATCCCGTTTGGGGATAACTCCGCCAGTGGGGTTATGAGGCGAGTTCATGATGACCATTTTTGTCCGATCGGAAATTTTCGATCGGAGCTCCTTGACGTCAAAACTGAACTGACGCTCTTCCTGGAGCCGCAACGGAACAGGGGTTCCACCGGCAAAGTTGATCATCGATTCGTAAATCGGGTAACCGGGAACAGGATAAATCACTTCATCGCCCTCCTCGATGCACGCCAGGATGCTGAAAAAAATGATCGGCTTGCCGCCGGGGACAACGACCACTTCGCTCGGGTGGACGGGGATTCCCCGTGTTGATGAAACATAGTCGGCGATGATTTGGCGGAACTCTGGAATACCTGACGAAGGGCTGTAATGCGTGAGATCGTTGTCCAGAGCCCTCTTGGCCGCTTCTTTGATGTTCGGCGCAGTTGCGCAAGCCGGTTCACCAATCGAGAGCGCAATGATGTCCCGCCCTTTCGAGCGGAGTTCATTGACCTCTGCGAGTACTTCAAACGCGGTTTCAGTGCCGAGACGTGACAAGCGGTTTGCGAGTTTCATGATGTTCTCCTGTCGTGTAGATCAATACTTCATTGCGACAGATCGTTTTTTGATGGTGATGAGCTCAAGGGCTTTGTGTGCGATATGTTCTGCGCTCACTTCAAATTCCTTCACAAGTTCCCACGGGGCACCGGATTCGCCAAACCGGTCCTTGACGCCAATCGACCCGGTAATGACAGGAACCTGATACAAGAACGGGGACTCCGTGATGATCCTGCAAACCCTGTCTGCCAGACCTCCGATTTGATGTTCCTCGGCTGTCAGAACCACCCCGGTGGCCGCTGCGGCATCCGTAACCGCCTTCTCGTCAAGGGGCTTGAGCGTGTACATGTTGACGATGCGGGTCTCCAGATCAAAATCTTTTTTCAGGATATAGGCTGCCCGCATCGCTTCCGGGACCATCGGGCCGCAGGCAATAATGGCCAACTGCTCCTCTTCACTTGAATACTCGGAGGCCAGAATCGTTTCGAAGGCATCCACAAATCGCGGTTGTTCGCCTCTGAAGCGTATGACGTTGGCTTTGCCAAACGTGAAGGGAGTCTTCTCCGTTGTGACGATCGGAGTCGCTTCGCGCGCGAACCGAATAAACTTCGGACCCTGCATGCCAAAGAGAAAATACTCGGTCGCCTTCTTTGTTTCCGTCGTATCGCACGGGACCGAGACTTTCATATTGGGTAATCCACAAACCTGGAAGATATCCTCCAGCGCCTGGTGGGTCGCACCATCGGGACCGACGGAGACCCCGCCATGCGCTCCTGCAATCAAGACGTTCAATTCTCCATAACACACTGTCGTCCGAATCTGATCGAGGCAGCGGCCGGCCGCGAAGGTGCCGTAGCTTCCGAGAACCGGGATCTTTCCTTCGCGGGCAAGTCCCGCTGCAACACATACCGCGCTTTGTTCGGCAATCCCCACGCTGACCCAGCGGTCTTTTCGCTCAGGGTGCTTATCATAGAAATCGCTGATCGTAATCGAACCGGAGATGTCAAGACCGAGACAAACGATCCGCTCATCTCCCCCATGCTCCTTCAACGCGTTGCCGAATCCCTTGCGCGTGGGCTGCATCTCGACCTTCATCAGTTCATCGGTGTTCCACCAGTAATTGCGTTTGAACTTGGGCATCTTCTTTTCCAACTCGGCTTCAGCTTTCTTCTGATGGGACTTTGCCGAGAGGAGCATTTCATCAACCGGCAGTTGGCCTTTGAGCCCAAGTTGTTCAACGCCCTCATACATTTCTTCCATGCTCGGGGTTTTGCCATGCCAGCCGGCGACGTTCTCCATGAAGTCGACGCCTTTTCCCTTAACCGTCTCGGCCAGAATCACCACCGGTTTTCCTTTGACCGCCTGCGCACGATCGTACGCTTTCACAATCTGATCCATCGTGTGCCCGTCTGTCTCTATCACTTCCCATCCAAAGGAACGGTACTTCTCCGCCAGCGGATCGACATCCATCACGTCTTTGACCCAACCATCGATCTGGAGACGGTTTTTGTCGATGATCCCAATGAGGTTGTTGAGTTTATAATGGCCGGCCTCCATCGCGGCTTCCCAGATTTGGCCTTCCTGCTGCTCTCCATCCCCCATGATGCAATACACCTTGCTGTTCAGTTTCTTCATCTTGAGGCCCAGGGCCATCCCGACAGCGATACTGAGTCCTTGACCCAGCGAACCTGTCGACACTTCGACTCCCGGCAGTTTCAACCAATGAGGATGACCCTGAAACAAACTTCCGAATTTGCGCAGCGTAACGACATCCTTGACATCGAAGAAGCCTGCCATACCAAGTCCCAAGTAGAGGCTCGGCGCCTTGTGCCCAGCCGACCACACGATTCTGTCCCGTCCCTCCCATGCAGGAACTTCCGGATCCAGTTGAGCTGCATAAAGATACAACGCTGCTGTAAGATCCATGACCGAAAGCGTTCCGCCGGAGTGACCGGAGCCGGCAGCGGCAAGGCAAATCAGATCATATCCGCGCATCATGCGCGCCGCTTCTTCCAGTTGCGAGACGGTGTAGGTCGTCCGAATCTTACCGGTTTGCGAGTTCACGAGGGGCATGGCGACATCCTTATTCTAATAGCATGCTGCCGTTGGAGAAAGGAGAACCATATCAAACTTAGCAATTCGCGTACCAGAAAATGTTCCGTGAGAAGGAAAAATGGATTGGTAGAGATACACCCACGGCGTAAAATTCCCAGGAATGGGAAGAAAAGCCTCCTATTTCTGCAAATGGGACCAGCGAAAAGAATGAGGAGTTTCGAAGTTCTAGCGGTATGCAAACACCATGGCGTAGATGATCATGACGATCAACAGGAAGCCGAGGGAGAGTGCAGTCCACGCAAACACCTTCACGGTTCGAAGGACGATGGGGGGATAAGGATCCGCCATCATATTCTCAAGCTCACCTGATTTCTTGAGCGCCTCATATTCTCTGGGGCGCTCTTCCATGAACTCCTCCAGCGGGACGCGTCCCGTGAAGATCACGAGATCCATGGGAAACTTTTCCGGACGGAGATGGGTATTGAAAAAATGGACTGTGAAGATAAACCCCACAGCAAGCAAGGCTTCGTCACTGTGGATAATTGTGGCAACGTTGATGAACCAGCCCGGCATGAACTGAGTGAAGAACTCGGGGAACCAGAGCATGAGACCGGTCGATCCGATAATAAACACTCCCCAGAAGACAGCGAAGTAGTCAAACTTTTCCCAATACGTCCAGCGTCCGTATTCCGGTCGAGGTCCGAGATTGAGAAACCATTTGATGGAGGCGACGAACTCCCGCAGGTCCTGTTTCGTCGGAAGCATCGTGTCGGGTCCCAGGAGCAGTCCCCGCAATGATCCTGCCTCCTTTCGCTTGCGTATGAGCACGTTGTAGAGGTGTGCAAAAAAGATTCCGAACATAAAGACCGCAGCAATCCGGTGGATATAACCGGCGGATTCATATCCTCCCAACATTCTTGAAAGGACATTCGCCCAGCCGGTGTAGGAGAATTTCAGGGTCATGCCAGTGAGAGCAAGACTGATAAAACTCACGATCATGACAATATGAAGCACTCGCTCGAGACGGGAGAACCGCACAACCTGGTGTTCCGATTCCGGACTATGCATTGTCGTTCTTCGACTCCTGATTCTTTTTCTCCAACCTTCTCCGGCGCTCCCGCCTCATTTGCAGGGCTCGCGGGAGCCAGAGGAGAGTGTGGGCGCCGCCGAGAACAAAAGTTCCAATGAGCAGGCCGGTCATTCCCCAGAATGTCCAGAAGAGGAACGGATACTTGTCGGGATCGTGATGGGTTGCGTGTGTGAGGTATCCTGCAAAACGGCGCGTGGCACCTGGATGGCATTTTTGACACGTTCCGACAACGTTGTCGTGACTCAAATGCGATTGGGGATCGGCAACGGGACGAATGTCGTGAGCTCCGTGACAATCGTAACATTTTGCCGTTTGGGTGTAGCCGAGCTGCGAGACTTTTCCGTGATAGGTGTCGAAGTACGTGGTGGCAATCTTCTCATGACACTGTCCGCATTTTGTCATGATGTCGAGCTTAAATCCTGCAATGTCTGTCCGGCGGATGGTGTGTGCAGAATGACAATCGTTGCAGACGGGGAGTTTCTTGTCCGTCTTATGCTTCAAGGTGCTATGGATGCTTTGCACGAACTGTTCCTGGATCCCGTGATGGCATCGACCACATGTGACTGGTACGTTCTCGGGATTCACGCTTGACGCCGGGTCGGAGATCGGGCGGACATTGTGCGCAGGATGGCAGTCGCTGCACGTCGCAGTCACGGTGAGACCGCTTTTCAGCAATCCTTTCCCATGGATGCTCTCCGTATAATGGTTGACGATCTCGTGTTCCGAGCCCGTGTACCGCATGGCTGCTTTCTTCCCTTCCTGGTGGCACTTGCCGCACAGCCGGGGGATGTTCAGGGCAAAGATCGGGGAGCTCGAATCCGTCCGTCCTTTCACTTCGTGCGTACCGTGGCATTCCTTGCAGGTTGGCCCATTCGGGTCATTGTTGGCGATAAGTTTGCCGTGCATGCTGCCCTGATATTGCTGCCCTACTTCCGCGTGACATGACGAACAATCAACTTTCTGCGCAATGGTCTCACACGGACGATGCCTGGACGCGTTGACACCTGCATGGCATTGACTGCAGGAGATTTTCTGATGTTTCGAATGAGCCAGCGTATCCGATTGAACCGCCAGGGACCTGCCATCGGCGGAGGACCGAATGGAGAGGTTCGCGTGACAGCGCATGCAGTCCTGGTCCGCCATTCCCTGATCGTAGAAAACCTTGCGCGCTTTGTGGGGCTGATGACAATCCACACATGCCGGGAGAACGTGTTCTTCTTTTTCCCACAATGCACCCTTGATGACTTTACGATGAACGTCCTCAATTTGCGCGTGACACACCGTACACGTCGCGGCGATATTTCCCCGCGCGATCGAGGATCGGGGATCGGTATGGGGGAGAATGAAGTGCGGTGTATGGCATGAGGCGCAATTGGCCGAGACAACGAGGCCCCGTCTCATGAGACCCTCGGCATGGATGCTTTCAGAGTAATTCTCGAGAATATGCGACTGAAGAATGACCCGCTCTCGTTGCACGCGAGTTCCTTCCTGATGGCAGCGTCCACACATAAAGGGAATGCGGAGGGGCGAAACAGCCGACTCGGCGCTTTTGGTGCGGGCAATCGCGTGGCTGCCGTGACACGATTGGCAATTCGGCGCCAGCGCATCGCCACGGGCAACCGCTTTGCCATGGAGACTTTCCTTGTGGAGTTCCTCTTCGGAGGTATGGCACGTGCCGCATACCACCGGCACCACAGGGACCCCATGCGGCATTTCTTTCCCTTCAAGATCCACGTGGCACGTGACGCACGAAAGATCTGCGTGCACCGACTTCAAAAAGATTGCCTGATCGACAAAAAGCGATACGGGTTTCCCTCGTCTCTCCGTGGTCAGACTTTTGTCTTCGTGGCACGTGAAGCAGTCGCTGTTATCCTGGCCAAGGGCCACCCCGCCAAGGAGGATAGTCAGGAACAAAGCCATGATGGTCCGCCGTCGGATCGCCGGCAGCACGGGAATCGTTTTCATGGTGATTGATCGTCTTTACGTCCGGACAAAGCTCTCATCTCTTCCTGTGCCTGTTCGCTGAGCACCCTTTCCAGTTCCAGCGGATGCTCTTCCTGCATCTCAGCTTCGCTCAGTGTTCCTGTCCAGAAAGCAAGATTGATGGGGTAGGTATCCGGATTGAACATGACGTAATAGAAGTGCCACACAATGATTGCCAGCGTGGCGAGCCAGGCTTCATAAAAATGGATCAAACGGGCAACGTCGTATCCGAGCTTGGTCAGAAGCCCGATGAAGGTGTTGTCGAACCACATGATGAATCCCGTGACCCCCATGACAATCGTTCCCCACACGAGCGCCCAGTACTCGCTCTTTTCGATATAGCTGAATCGACCGAACCTCGGCTTTTCATTCGTGATCCACAGGTTGTATCGAAGGACATCGCGCGCGTCCACGAGATCCTGGAACCTTGGCATGAGATCGCGAATCAGTTCTTTTCCCCGGGGAATGAACAAGATATAATACGTATGGTAGAGGGCTGCAAGAACCATGACGACGGCTGCCACCCTATGGACAAGACCCCGAAGGTCGAAGGCTGCGTCGCTGAGATTCCGGATCGAGACTACCCACCATGCATCAGGATAGCGTAGCATGAACCCCGTGATCACCAGAGTTACAAAGCTCACAACGAGTGACCCGTGCTGAAGGCGTTCGCTCAGGCTCATGCGCAGGTACAAATGATGTCCCACATGTTCTTCGTGGATCACGCCACGCCGAACCAGCAGTTTCCTGCGCGCCTTCCTGATGAAATCCAGCGCATTGTGGAACACCATGCCGCCGATGGTCGACAGGATCAGCATGAGGTAGAGCGTTGCTACCCAATACAGCAAGGGGTCGTTTTCACTGTTCGTAATATCCACATGCACGGACCCGATTGCGAATCGTTCATTGGCCCCCCTGTGACATTTCCCGCATGTTTCCGCAAGATTGTTTTTGTTCGTCGGGGAGGCAGGATCCGCGGACGGCTTGATGCTGTGAACACCGTGACAGCTTGTGCAATTGGCCACTTCGATCGATCCACCGCGGATCGCCAGGCCGTGATAACTGTCCGTAAATGTCGCGAAACGGTCCGATGCAATGCCGTACTTCTGAGTCAGCTTCACGGAACTATGGCAGGGAGAACAGACCTGCGCGCTCACATTCTTTGCGGCAATCGGTGACGCCGGGTCGGTATGAGCGAGAATGTTGTGCTCGCCATGACAATTGGTGCAAACGGGCGATTCCAAGTTTCCCAAACCCGATGCGATGCCATGGACGCTTTCATTGAATTCTTTCGTGATTTCCGCGTGGCACTTTGCGCATGTGCCGGGAATATTGAACTTATAGACTTTCGATTCAGGGTCATTGCCCTTACGCATTTGGTGGCTGCCGTGGCAATCGACGCAGTTCGCTGCCTGGGCATTGCCCGATTGCAGTGCCGATCCGTGAACGCTGTGTTCATACGCGGCGATAAACCCGGCGGAGGGGGCAACGCGGGCCCGCACACTCTCATCGTCGAGATGGCACGAGAGGCAGAATTTCTCCTGGGCGGTTTTCACCTGGACCGAATCCCTCCCGGGCCGAATCTTGGTAAGGTCATTCCGATGACATGTAATGCAGATGGGAGCACCCAGGATGCCCGCTTGGAGGGCTTGGCCATGTGCGGACTCGAGAAAAGTCTTTCGTTCCGTGAGGTGGCACGTACCGCAGAAATCCGGCTGCTTTGCACGAGATGTGCGTGCCGCGGGACTCCCTGGCGAAACCACATCATGAGTCCCATGGCAACTTTTGCAGGAGACGTCGGGGGTGCCGTCGTGCCCTGTTGCTCTCGCCATCTGAGGATGGAACGCGTGCTTGGAAGGAGCGTCGCGATGACACGTCTTACAGTTGACCGGCGTGATCGTTTCCTTGTGGGGAACATTTTCGGCGTCGAATCCAACGTGGCAGGCCACGCAAACGAGTTTGCCGTGGGGAGATTTTCTGAGGACGGCTTCGTCGGCGTGAAGAGAGACTTCCCTCCCATTCCGTTCCATGGTGAGTGAAGGCTCACTGTGGCATGCGAGGCAATCCGCCCTTGTCTGTGCAAAGAGGGAACCACCCGGGGCAGAAAGGACGACCAGGAAAAGGTACGACAGAACAGATCCCCGTCGCTGATGAGACCTGGAGAGAATTCGTTTGAGAAGTATGAACGCTACAAACACGGGGCAAACCTTTTCGTGAGAGTCGCTGTGAAGGTCAGCGACATCGACAGTGATATTCAAGTACGACCGACCTTCTCATCCCGGAGATATTGGTTGATCTTTGCACACCATACATCGTCCAAGGCCAACAGCGGGCTTGTTAAAACAACCAAGCAGCTCCAACACATCGGGTCGCCTCGGTAGTGTCGAGGAGCTGCTTGGTAACAATCGTGCATCGTTGAAGCATCCAAAGGCTCGACGATCGGGTTATTTTGAATGCATCGATTCCCGCCACTGCGTCAGGGTCTCAAGCTCCTCCACTGAACCCTCGAGGAACCCGGTTCTCCACGGTGTTCTGGAACTACATCCCCACCGCGCCTGCGGTCGAAAACGCGATCAGCGTAAGGACTAACACCGTCAGGGCCAAGACGCACCCAGACAACCACATTCGTCGTTCGTTCATCGAAAACCTCGTTCCATCGTTTGTCCACCGGGGTATTGAATACCTCAACACTTTACCCTGTGACAACCTCCGTGCCACGACGCGTGTTGGCTTTACAGGGAAATAAATGCTGAGGAATTCAACAAGGGGTTCCCAAAGCCGGGAAATCTCGTGTCACCTTCCAACGGCTAAGAATGTGGCCCCAAGGATGCATCATGATGCACCTCCGGGCCTTTGAGGAGGGATGTGCCAAATGGTTTGACGGTGAATACGGGAACTCGGGAAAATCTTACAATCTTCTCTGCTACGCTCCCCAGAAGCAAATGCTCGATGCCCGTTAAACCGTGGGTGGCGATCACAATCAGGTCCGAAGCATGGCTCTCGGCAAACTTGACGATATCCCGGGCCGCGCGCCCTTCACGAATATGGATCTCGGCCTGCACCTCCGGCCCCCCCGACTCCATCAGCATCCGCTCAATTTCCCGGACGGAAGTGGTCTCGATCTCCGGCATGAACTCAAAAACCGAGCTGCGCCCCGTGGCATACAAGGCGGGATGCAATTGTTCCTCGACGATATGCAGGACTTGAAGTTCGGCCCCGTACAATATCGCGAGTTCCTTTGCATACCGCACCGCCTGCTCCGAGTGTTTCGAAAAATCGACCGGGACAAGGATCTTGCGAAACACACCGGCCCTGTGGGGTTCCATCGTCTCCCGAATCGTAAAGACGGGGCATGAGGCAAATCGCACGATTTCCTCCGCAACGCTCCCCAGGAACAAGTGTCCTATTCCTCTTCGACCATGGGTTCCCATGACAATCAGCTCGACCTCATGCTCGCGGGCATAGTCGATGATCACCGGTCCGATGGAGATATCCCGAACGACGTTCTGCGTGATGCGAAGCGTTTGCGCCTGCTGCTGTTCCAAAACCTGCAGCATCGGTGGTGTCAGGACGGTTGCTCCAGGCCTGACCTCCGGTGCAGCGGGGACCACCGTCAACAGGCTGGTGTGGTCCTCGTACGGAACGTACACGCGAAGAACATGCAATTCCGCACTGTGCCGCTTTGCTAATTGTACCGCCTGGACGAATGCCTGGTTAGCACAGCGGGAAAAATCTGTCGGAAAAAGAATTCTCTGGATCGTGATCATGGCTTCTGCTCCTTTCCTGAACAAATCGCCCGACGATGCGTCAGGACGATGTTGCGAGGCTGAAGCGAACCGGAATCGATACCCGCACCTTAACCGCCTTGCCCCGCTGTTTGCCCGGATGAAACTTCGATTCCATCACCGCGCGCATTGCAGCTTCGTCACACCCGCCGCCAATCCCCTTCTGCACTTCGGTCTTCACAACATTCCCCAACTCGTTGACGAACGCAAGAACAAACACACGCCCCTGAATTCCCGCCCGAATGGCCATCTCGGGATACACCACACGCTTTTGCAGTCCTTCGATCCCTCCAACAAGTTCCGGGAGGTCCTCCACCGCAATGAAGTACTCCTCGTCGCCCCCGGTTTCATGGCTTGCCGGCGGGGGAGGTGCCACATCCTGCCGGATGTCGATCTCGGAACTTGCAATCGAAATATCCTCCAGCGCTTCATCGGAGGGGGCCTCGATCGGTATCAACGGCTTGGGGGGCGGCGGTGGGCGGTTCTCCTGCTTCGTCCGCTCGATCTCCTCAAACTTCACCATTTCCTGGGAATGGATGAGGATCTTTTTTGCCCCCAGGGTTGCCGGGAAAAATTTCATCATGACCGTGACAAGCACAAGGGCGATAATGAGGGAGATCTCAAATACGACCCTTGATGAAAATCCAAGACGGATCGTCTCGCTGTGCACCACCTTGGGGGATATCCCTTCGGGGCGCCTCATCCTGTTTAAAAAACCTTCTCGAATTCGCTCCAGTAACATTGTCGTTCGCGCTCCTTACTTTTTCGTCGAGAGCCTGCTCTGACTGCTATGGTCTGCCGAACTCACAAGTGACGCTATCTGCACCATGATGCGCAAACAATGTGCCTAAGGAGAGCGGGTAAAATCAAGGGAATTGCTCGTTTTAAAGGAGAGAATGCTCTAAAAAGTGGGAATCAAAAAGAGGACTTCTCAGGAGTGGGAATTGCAGAACAACAGGAAAACGGGGGAAAGCTTATGACGTTTGCCGTTTTCGGCTCCGTGCATGGGCTTCATCAATTGCTTCCAGAATAAGTGGGAGGTGATCGTCCAGGGCAAACATTAACTCCCCTTCTAAAACGGCGGAGGGAGATGGTATTTCTTTTGCCTGACCGCAAATCTCCAGATGAAGCGCTGCGATATAATCCTCAGGCATTCCGGTTTTGACGCTCTTCACAGCTTTGACAATCCCTGGCATGTGCCGGTTCAGCGCGCAGTCATCCGATTTTCCCATGCCGCAGATGCCCATGCCGGTTCGTTCGATACATTGTATGCATACCCTGGTTCGTATGACCTCTTCGAATTCATCCATGGTGTGCATAGGGCCCTCCTTCTGTTCCTGTTGGTCAACAACCATCACGCTGTACTTACAACGATCCATGACCCATGTTGGTCGCAACCAGGGTCAGTTCCTCGACCGAAAGAAGCCTTTTCGCAAGAGGAAACAGCAGTTCATTTTCCCGCGTAATGTGGCTGCGCATGATGGCCACAATATGCAGGGAGATCTGGACAATCTCGTGGATGGAGGATCCTCTCATGCGCCCCCGCTCAATTTCCTGAACGATCTCCATGAATTGTGAAAACGCGCCCCGCAATTCATGATGGTCGTTGCGCATCGACTCCGGCAACTCCGAGCCGTGCCGTTCGATCACCGGGAACAAATACCTCTCCTCTCTCAAAATGTGCTCGCGGACATCGTTATTCATCCAGCGCACCGCTTCAATGATCTCTTCAATCGCCTCAGCAGAAAACCCGTTGGCTTGAATCGATTCAGCGGCCTGTTCCAACCGCGCAAGATGCTGTAACCCCTCCTGATGCTCTTCGAGCAAAATTTTCAGGGGGTCGTTTGAAAACTCCATATCCATTCCTTGACGAAAAACCATTCGCTCACTCGATTTCATACAATCGCATCCCTTCCCCCTTTCCCCTCACAAGGATTATGCCATACACTCCGGGTTTGATAGAGAGGGGAAGAAAATGAGCTTGAGGGAGGAAACGGGGGGTTCCCCGGCGGGGGTCATCAAATTTGACGTGCCACTTTCGCAATCCTGAGTCTTTTTGATAGTGAAATGTCGCAGAACTGCGAAAAAAGGAGGGGGGCGTGATTCTCACAAATAAAAAAGGGGGCGTTGTGCGCCCCCTGGTGGTTTCCGTCAGAAATACCATCAATAGGATTTCATTGTTCCTTGGCGCTCCTCGGCCTGCTTCTTCCAGCGAGGGAGGACGGTCTGAAAAAACTCTTCTTTTTGCAGGGTGAGTTTCTTCATGTCCAATCCGATATAGGCCTGGGCTTTCGACTTTGTGGAAATATCGGGAAGAGGGAGTGGTTCCGTGATACCCCTCTTGGCAAGGACACGGGCAAGATGAAGCCTCGCCTGCTCGGCTTTTTGAATAGAGGAACCGAGTACACGGGCAGCTTCCACCGGTGAATGGAATCCGAGTCCGTTGGAAGCCGCCACCCAATCCCACCGCCATTGGGCATGACGAATCAACTGCAAGGCCGGTTTCATTTCCTGTTCTGTCGCCCCCTTGTCCCATACGGCCTTGGCTTCGATGTGTGCCCGGACAATGGCATCCTCAGCCCGCATCCTTAACTCCAGAATTTTTCCCTGCCGGTCATTGACGCTTTTGGTCAGTGTGGCTTCGCTCTCGCGGTGGCAGACCTGGCATGACCCGGCAATATCATTGAGGGGGCTTTGGATCTTGTGATTGGTGAACTTGACACCTCCCTCATTCCGGTACGGCATATGGCAATCGGCGCAGGAGATGCCCCGCTCGGCATGAATGCCGGTTTTGAAGAGTTCATAGTCGGGGTGCTGCGCCTTGAGCATCGGCGCACGGCTGAGAGCGTGAACCCAATCGACGTGTTGAACGGAATCGAAATAAACCTCCATGCTGTCCGCACTGAATCCTTTATCCCAGGGAAATGTGAGATACTTCTCCTCTTTGCCCTTGAAATAATACTCCACATGACATTGGGCGCAGACATAGGAGCGCATCTCCTGAAGCGTTGCTTTCCGGATATCGACCCCCTGCCGCTGCATCGCCTCGACCAGCGCCGGACGCGTCACCCGCAGGTTCATCGTCTCAGGATCATGGCAATCCTGGCAGCCGATGTTGTTCACCACCTGGGAGCCGAGACTATCCCAACTCCCTTTATAGAATTCGGCCGGCCCCATCTCCGCCATCAGGCGCGGGACGTCGGTGCTCTTGCAGGTCCAGCAGGTTGCAGGTTGAGCGACCCCGGTCCGAAGCGTGGTCCGAATGTCCTCGATGGCGTAGTAATGCCCGCGGGCCTGTTCATACTCCCGTGAGAAAGCGTACCCGGCCCACAGGATCACAAGGTTGGGATCCTCGGCAAGATAATCGCGCCAGGAGCCTCCGGCGTACATGCTCCGGAACGAAGTATCGAGCGTGCTTCTATACGATTCGAACTCCCGCGGAAAATTTTCACCCCACACCTCGTTTCGCGGCTCCCATGTCGCAATCGGCTTCACAAGCTGGAAAGCAAGCCGCGCTTCCTGGCGGCGCTCCATGATGGATGCGCCGAAAAGCCCAACAAGGAAAACGACGACTACCGTACCGATAAAAAGGGCCCACGCAACCCAGGGGTTTTCCTGAATAAGATCGACGACGCGTTTCATAAGATCCCTTTGTTTATTTGGAACGTGATAACCTGGCTTCTATCCAGGGGGGAAGAACGGGCGAGAGCCGGGGGACCCGGGCGTACGGTACAGAAGCAAGGCTGTTGACACGGCCATGCGGCGTTTCGCGATGGCATTCCCAGCACAATTTCCCGGCGCCATGGCCGGCATTCTCACCGGTCACCTCCACCAGGGAACCCTGATTCACCAGGTTGGCATGACAGCGAATACAGTTTTCCTGGAGGACGGTGATCCCGGCCTCCTTCACATGGATCACCTGCGGCTCAAGCCGGAAGGTAAACATGAACGAGTGACGCAACCCATCGTTTGCCTTGAAGGCGAACTTGCGGATCACATTATTCTGAGGAACATGGCAATCATTGCAAACGGTAAAACGGCCATGACTCCCCCGCTGCCACGTGGCATATTGCGGCGCCATGACGTGACAATTCATACATGCTGCCGGTTCATCGGACAAATATGAGGCTGCATTGGAGGTGTGAAGGATCACCAGGCCCAATCCGCACAGGACTCCCACGACCAGGAGTACGGGGAGTTTCCATTGTTCAGGGGGGACCAGGAGGTCGAGGAGCTTTAATAAGTGCCGGCCAACAAAACGGAGAAATTTCAACATTGATCGTTTGAATGCCATGAATGCCGTTCCGACCGGAGGAGCGACCCGACATCTCTGTGGGCGCGGTCGGTCCATTCCGACGAAAACAATCTAAATTACCTTACTTTATAAGAAGAATCCAGTCAAACATAGAAATCACATCCTGAAAAATATGAGTTGGAATTGCCCCCTCCGCGATGATGAAACTGGCGATGTTGTATGAAGGGAACACAGAGTATTCAATTGGATAACTCTCCCATCGCCATGCTGATGAAGAGTCCGAAGACGAGAGAGTGTGCAAGCAGGAGAACTCCAAGATTCTTGAACCTGACCCGGTTTGAAAGGTTGATCGTTCCATACACAGCGTGAACGATCACAGGGAAAAAGGCGAGTCCGGTGAGTTCCGGACGGTGCCCCATATCCATCAGCGTAAAAACCACCGCTATCACAAAGACGAGATAGAACAGGTTCACTTTGCCGAGAGAGAGTTTTTCGGACCAAGTGAACCTCTCCCGGTTCAGGCTCGTTCCCCGGATCTTCATATGGACGTATACAACACTCGATCCGAAGAACAGGATGTGCACAAGCCACAGCAGGGCTGCCTGAAGGCCGGGATTGCCCGTACCAACGTAATAGGCAGCGGGAGCGGTGAGCGTCAGCCCGAGCATTGCCATGAAATCGCTCACCACGGTTTTATGGTATTTCCGGACCAGGAGAACATTCATAACGAAGAACAACGCCGCGAGAAGGCCGATGGGAATGAGCACCCATAATCCCTGCAACAGCAAGGGAACAGCCATGACGATACCGAATCCCAGATAGAAAAGCGCCCAAAACTTCGAGGCGCTTGTTTTCTCCCGGTTCCGCTTCCCTCCCAGGCTTTCCCGGATCAATGCCTGGAGCGGGACATAGCTCATAAAAATCCCAAGCGAGGAAAGCATGAGCAAGGCGGTCGCCACCGTCCATGATCCTGCGACACTCGCTCCACTGATCAAAGGGATGAGGAGGACCGCCCATGAACCGTGCTCACGTGTGACGATGGGTTTCAAGAGAGCCATCGGGTGTCACCACGCAGGGGGTTGGCATCGCACTTGGTAGAGAAGAGATGCTTCAGCAAGTGTATCGTCCATGGTTCCGAATTCTTTTTCAAAGCAACACAGATTCCTATCCCTCTTTTCCTGCACTCAACGACTGCGCGATGAGCTCCAGCTTTCCATCGAGCCCTTTTCCCAGTTCGGCGAGCGTCTTCTTCTGCAGCATCGTGAGGATCACCTCTTTCGCACGCTTCCACTGGTCGTGAACCGGGCAGGGAGTCTGTTCACCACACGCGGGAAATCCAAGGACGCAACCATCGAGGGAAGATTCACCATCCACGGCGCGCACAATGTCGATGAGCGTGATTTCCTTCGGCGATCGCGCAAGGGCAAACCCGCCATTCGCCCCCTTCCGGGAGACAACGATCCCACCCCGGGTGAGCGTTTGCAGAACTTTGTTGAGGAAGTGGTAGGGGATGTTGAGATCGCTTGCGATCTCACGGAGATGCTTCCGAGAACCTTCTGGCTGTCGGGCCAGGTAGAGCACCGCCTGAAGGGCGTATTCACATGACTTACTGAAGATAATGGACATAGCCACGTTTCGCGAGTATCAGACTGATTTATCCGAAGTATACCTCCGGCCTGCTTTGGAAGCAAGAATTTTTTTCGCTCAGACGAAATCCGGAACGCACAACCCGTGCCTATCCTCCAATGGCGACCATGGCCCGGTCACGCAAGCGACTGAGTTCCAGCGGGTCGGGACGTTGACCCCATTTTGCACGGACCGCCTCCCCGATGGCAAACTTCAGGGCCTCCGGGCCTTCACCCTGCCGAAGCAAGGAGCGCAAGTCCACCTCCCCGCGCGCAAACAAGCAGGTCCGGAACCTGCCATCGGCCGTGATCCTTAAACGCGAGCAAGAATGACAGCAAGGTTCCGTGATCGTCGCGATGAACCCCACACTCCCCCCTCCTCCTCGAACCAAAAATTCCTTTGCCGGACCACGCAGATCATCGGTTGCCTCCACGGGGTCAAGTGCATAACGGATTTCGATCAGCTCACGAATCTCACGGCATGAGATCAGGCTCTCCATCGACCAGCCGTTTCCGGAGAAGGGCATGAATTCGATGAAGCGAACATGCACACCCAGGGCATTCGCCAATTCCACGAAGTCAACAATCTCATCGTCATTGAAGCCGCGAATCATGACACAGTTGATCTTCACGGAATCGAACCCCGCCCTGGTGGCAATCCGGATCCCCTCCAGCACCGAGTCGAAATTGTCACGCAGGGTGATGCGCTTGAACTTTTCCGGTACAAGCGTATCCAGACTGATGTTGATCTGCGAAACCCCTGCCTCGCGAAGCCGGCGGGCTTTCTGCTGCAACAGGACACCGTTCGTAGAGAGCGCCAACGTGTTCAAACCTGCGATTCCAGACAATGAAGCGCACAGTTCTTCAACCCCGGTCCGGACGAGTGGCTCCCCTCCGGTAAGCCTGATTTTTCGGACGCCGAGGCCCACGAACATCACCGCAAGTCGCTCGATCTCCTCGAAAGAAAGCAGGTGGAGTTTGGGTGTCAGGGGGATGCCTTCCGCCGGCATGCAATACCGGCAACGCAGGTTGCATCGCTCGGTGATCGAAATACGCAGATAATCGTGTCGCCGCCCGAATGCATCGGTCAATATCGTGGGTACGGAGGACTGCATCGACCAGTTCACGTATGAAGATTCAGGCTCTCACCCAGCATCGGGTCCCCAACCGGGAGGAGGTTTCCCTTCGCAAGGGACTTGAAGACGATCAGGAAGAAGGCAGCCAGGGCGGCAAGGATGGGCCCAAGCTCCCAGAGACCTACTATGGGGTCCTTCGCCATGAACGGGGGCATGATCATCCAGAACAGATCGATCCAATGCCCGATCATCAAAAAGATGCAGACGCGCAAAAGCACTCCCTCGTGTCGCTTCGTCCAGATGGGGAGAAGGGCAATGAAGGGGATGACCCAGTTGAAGAGGATGTTCACGATTGTCAGCACTCCCCAACCCCCCTCTTCACGCCGGGCGTAATACGTCACTTCTTCCGGTATGTTGGCGTACCAGATGAGAACGTACTGGCTGAACCAGATGTACATCCAGAACGTGCTGAAGGCAAAGATGAGCTTTCCAAGATCGTGAAGATGGGAATCGTTGATCACGTTTCGAAACGGACCCATCCGCTTCAGCAGGATGATGACCAGCGTCATGGTTGCGAGACCATTGAGAAAGAGCCCCGCGAAGTTATAGATTCCGAAGATCGTGCTGAACCAGTGAGGTTCCAGCGACATGATCCAGTCCATACTCGCAAGCGTAAATGTCAGGGCGAAGACAACGAGAAACCCCGCCGAGATTTTTCTGTTCGTTCGTGTCAGTTCGAGATCCCCCGAGGCATCCTGCCGCTGCGAACGCTTCACAATGGCCGTGATCATCACCATCCAAACGGCGAGGTAGAACACCGAGCGCGCGATGAAGAACGGCTCGTTCAACCAGCCCGACTTGGAATGCAGAATCGGATCGTTCGCCACCACGGCTTCGTGGCTCCACTCATACAGTGTGTGAATGCCGAGAAAGAGAACAACCAGCAAGAGGCCTGTGACCGGCAGAACCTCGGTCATCGCCTCCGGAATGCGCCGGAACGAGACGCTCCACCCGGCGTTCGACACATATTGCAACGCCACAAAAAGGCCTCCCGCCAAACCGAGGCTTATAAGGTAATAGGTCGAGAGGAGAACATTCGGCCAGGCTCTGTCGGGCGCAGCAAAGATCCCGATGAGGGCGACGGCTGCGCCGATCAGCACAAGGATGGAGAGATTGCGCGCCCATCCCTCTGAAGGGCGGACGGCAAGCCGGGTCGCGGCGGAAATAGTGCTCATCGGCGGCTCCCCTTCTGTTGTTGCTTCGACTGCCACGATCGAATGTAGGCGAGGACATTCCAACGGTCCGATCGCGAGACTTGCGAAGCCAGCGAAGGCATGTTCCTCTGTCCGAATGTGACGATATGGTACATCTGTCCATCCTTCATATTCAGTGCGTTATCTGCAAAGAGGGAGGGAGGAGGAGGAAAGCCCCGTTTGGTGATCACTCCATCCCCCAACCCGGTGGGGCCATGACATGGTTGACACATGGCGGCATACACCGCTGCCCCCCGTTCCAGGGCGGCGATATTGGTATCGGCAACAGGACTGGTAAGTTCCCGACCGGCGCGGAGTGCATCTTCAGGAGTGGGTTTGTATTCAAAGGGTTCAAACCCCCGTACCACGGTGCCGGGTACGAGCGGCGGACCCACATCCCCCTCCTGCCAGGGCGCCTGCGGCTTGTAGGCGATGGACGAGACCATGCCGGGCATGAAGTCGAGATTCCGATGCGTAAAATCGCGTTGGACGAACACGATCATCCCAATCACCACCAGGAGAAGAATCAACAACGATCCGTTGAGAATCACCCATCCCTTCTTCATACCCGCTCAATCCTTTCCTCAAGGTCCACAAGATGAAACCGCTCGAAGAGCGATCGTACTTCCTCCACCACGAAGGAGGCATTGTCCTGGATGAGGACAAGGATGAACCGGTCGTTCGTCGCGCCATCATAGATGAACGCCGGTTTTTTCCCTGGCCAGAGTTTCCTCATTGCCAGAAAGAGCAACACGGTCCCCACTCCCGCGAACAGGACCATCACCTCAAATGTCACCGGCACAAAGGCGGGGACGGACTTCAACGGCTTGCCCCCGACGTTCACCGGCCAACTCGTCGCCGAGGTCCAGATCTGAAACCATAATTTCGCGACAGCCCCTGAAATACCCAGGATAAGCGTGGCCCATGCCAGCCTCGTCGAGCGCATCCCCATTGCCTTGTCCAAACCATGCACCGCAAACGGCGTATAGGCATCGAGAATGGTATACCCATGCTCACGCGCCGCTTGCGTCGCGGCAAGAAGATCGTTTTCATGGGCGAAGGAACTAACCAACAAGCGTCTGCTCAAGCGCTCCCTCCTTTCGTGGTTCCAACGGTTTCAACTCACTCCGGCCCTTCCCGTATCGGACGACTCCCTTGACTTCGCCTATGGCGATCATCGGCAGAAAGCGGGCGAAGAGTAGAAAGAGGGTGAAAAAGAGGCCGAAGCTTCCGAGCAGGGTCGTCAAGTCGATGATCGTCGGCGTGAACCCTGCCCAGCTTGCCGGGAGGTAGTCCCTGGTCAGCGAGGTCATAATGATAACGAATCGCTCGAACCACATACCGACATTGATAAGGATGGACAACGCGAAGACGATGCCGGGGTTTCTCCTGATCTTCTTCCACCAGAAAAGTTGGGGGACCATGATGTTGCAACCCACCATCACCCAGTACGTCCATCCGTACGGGCCAAGGGCCCTGTTGATAAAGGCAAAGCGTTCATATTCGTTCCCCGAATAATAGGCGACGAAGAGTTCCGTCATATAGGCCAACCCGACCATCCCCCCCGTCGCGATGATCACTTTGCACATCTGCTCGATGTGGTGGAGCGTGATGTACTCCTCCAGGTTCATCACCTTGCGGACGATCAGCATCAGGGTCAGCACCATCGCAAATCCGGAGAAGACCGCCCCGGCGACGAAATACGGGGGAAGGATGGTGGTATGCCATCCCGGGATGACCGAGGTGGCAAAATCCCAACTGACGATCGTATGCACGGAGACGACGAGCGGAGTCGCGAGCCCGGCCAGCAGCAGGTAGAGCTTCTCATACCGCTGCCACGTCCGGTTCGAACCGTCCCAGCCAAAACTGAAGAACCCGAAGAGCTTCTTGCGCAGGGCCGACTTCGTCCTGTCGCGAATGGTCGCCAGGTCGGGAATCATCCCGACATACCAGAACAGGGCGGAGATCGTCAGGTAGCAACTGATCGCAAACATGTCCCAGACCAGCGGCGAGCGGAAGTTGACCCACAGCGGACCGCGGAAATTGGGATACGGAAGGAGCCAATAAGCAAACCATGGCCGGCCGGTGTGGAGGATCGGGAAAATCCCGGCGCATATGACGGCAAAGATCGTCATCGCCTCAGCCGACCGGTTGACGGAGGTCCGCCATCGCTGCCGGAAGAGAAACAGGATGGCGGAGATCAAGGTCCCCGCATGCCCGATACCGATCCAGAACACAAAGTTGGTGATATCAAATGCCCATCCAACGGTGTTGTTCAATCCCCACACCCCCACTCCTGTCATCACCTGATAGGCAACCGACAGAGCACCGAGGATCAGGACTCCGACGGAGACGATGAACGCAATCCACCAGGAAAGCGACGCTCCCTTCTCGAGCGGCCCGCACACATCATCGGTGATGTCGGCATACGTTTTATTTCCCAGTACCAGCGGCTGACGGAGCACGGAGAAAACCTCACCCATGGATCCCGGCTCCTTTCTCGTTGGCGGATGGCCTGGATTCAGAGTCTTCTGTGTCCCGAACCAGGGTCATATATCCGATGGAAGGACGCACCCCCAGTTCCTCAAGGACTCGATAGAAACGCGGCTCGGTCATGGCTCGTGAAATCCGACTCTCCGGATCGTTCATATCTCCGAAGGTGATCGCGTCGGCAGGACACGATTGCTGGCAGGCAGGTTGTATATCACCATCCCTCAGGGAGCGGCCTTCGTTTTTCGCTTCGATCTTCGCCAGTTGAATACGTTGGACACAGAAACTGCATTTCTCCATCACTCCACGCTCACGGACTGTCACATCGGGGTTCAGCACCATCCGGTGGAGTTCGTCCCCCCTCGGGTACTCAAACCAGTTGAAGTGGCGAACTTTATAGGGACAGTTGTTGGCACAATACCGCGTCCCGACGCAGCGGTTATAGATCTGCTGGTTCAATCCCTCCGAATCGTGAACAGTCGCAAGAACCGGACAGACCGTTTCGCAGGGGGCGTTGCCGCAATGCTGGCACATCATGGGCTGGTGGGAAACGGACAACTCGCCGTTTTCATTGTCGTAGTACCGGTCGATGCGAAGCCATTGAAGCTCCCGGTTTCTCCCCACTTCATCTTTTCCGACCACCGGGATATTATTTTCGGCCTGACACCCGATGACGCACGCCGAACAACCTGTACAGGCAGAGAGGTCGATAGCCATGCCCCATCGATGCCCATCATACTGGTGGTCATCCGGCCAAAGGGACTCGATCTCATGTTTCCGAAAACTCCCTGCCGATGGATCCTTGGCATAGGCTGCGAACGAAGTTTGCTGGATGATCGGTCGCCTCTCCCCCGTTCCCCCACCAAGCAGGTCCGGATTGGTCAGCGAATGATACTCCTGCGTCGAAGCGAGGGGATGCTTCCTGCCGGTTTTGGCAATCGTGACACTGAGATTCGTGTACGCCAACTCCCCGTTTTCGAACCGAAGAAGCGTTGCAGCGTTCACACCGACAAGCTCCCCCGGCGCGACGGTTGGCTTTGCCTGAAGCCACTTGGGACCGACGTCGATGAAGCGGTCGGTTCCTTTCCTTCCGTACCCGAGGGCGATGGAAAGAACGCGATCATGCTGGCCCGGCTGAAGATGCGCGGGAAGCTCCAAACGGCCCTTTTCCTCGGTTTGAATGGTAACCACATCCCCCTCCCCGATCCCCAGGTTCGCCGCCACGGTCTCCGAGATCGACACGTAATTATCCCAGACGATCTTCGTCACCGGGTCGGCCAATTCCTGAAGCCACGGATTATGAGCGTGCCTTCCGTCCAACATTGTCAACGATGAGTGAAGGACGAGGGCAAAGGCACCTTCTGCGACCGGTTTGGGACTTGATGAACGTGGATGGAGAGCATCTCTCTTCAGAGACTTGACCTTGACTCCCTGGCCTTCGACCTCGACAAATCCATCGTGCAACGTTTTGTTCCAGAATGCCGTGAACGATCGCTCCTGATTCCGCCGTCGAAACACGGAACGCTCCCACTCCTGCCTTATGAGGTCATAGGCTCCATGCCTCTCTCCCAACCACACGCTCAGGCTTTCTCCGAGAGTACGCGTATCTCTCAACGGCTGAATGGTCGGCTGCGACAGCGAAACGATCCCGGCAACAGTTTCTGCGTCGTTCCATCGTTCGAGTTCATGGGGTTGCGGCATGACAACGCGGGCAGTCTCCGATGTTTCGTCGACTCGTTCGGCAAAACTCACCATAAGCCTGATCCTGGAAAACGCCTCCTTCAAAGCGGTCGAATCGGGAAGGTCGTAGAGAGGATTGACCCCTTCCACAAAGAGTGCTTGAACCGACCCGGACTGAATTTCGTCAATCAACCGGGTGAGCTCGCCATCATCTCCACGGCACTGGTAAGAGGGATTTTCAACGTCAATGGTCTTCCCGTAGTTGCCGAGAAGGTCGTTCAGGAGATTGACCTGAACCTGGAGCCCGAGGTCGTTTGTACCGCAGACAATGAGGCTCCTTCCACGGGTCTGCCAGAGTCGATCCGCGATCCCGGTTAACCTGTTTTCCAGGTGCTCCGCAAGGTTGGGGGAAACTGAATGAGCGGACCTCCCGGCCCTAGAGGAAACAAGAGCGACGAGCCGGGAGGTAACAAGAGCGACTTCATCAGGGGATACGATGATCCGCTCATCCGCATTGCTGCCGGTCAAAGACAGACGGGATTCGATTTGCGTGTGATGGGAGAATTTCTGCCCGGAGCCTTCCAGGGAGCGTCCGGCTCTGTATCCTTTCGTGAACTCGACCGGCGAGATCCAGGTCCCGAGGAAATCCGCGTCGAGGCTGACGATGGTTTCAGCTTGTTCGAACCGGAAACGGGGAAGGAGGCGACTTCCGTGCGTGTACTGATGGGCATCCAGGATGGCCGAAGAAGAGACGGGATCATACTCTCCATGCCTCCCGTCCTTGAAGGAGGCGAGAAACCGGCCGATGAGCCCCCGCGTTGTCGGACTTGTCACACTCCCCGTAAGGAATCGGACAGCCCCGCCGGAGTTTTTGATTGCTGCAAGTTCCGTCATGACTTCGGCGTCGACCTGATCCCATGTTGAAGGTGACCCCTTCAGCAGAGGACCATTCAAACGTTGAGAGTCGTAGAGAGAGACAATAGCCGCCTGCCCAATGGCACACAAACCGCCGCGGGAGACGGGGTGTGCCGGATTTCCCTCAATCTTGATCGGCCTCCCATCGCGGTTCTTGACAAGCACGCCGCAACCCGCACTGCACGCACGGCATGTGGAAGCAAACCAGTACGGAACTCCCGGTGTGATCTCCTCCGGCCGAAGGAGATACGGTATCGCGTTCTCCAGATTCGATTGCTGGCAACCGGCGAGGGCCGTACCGGCAAACGAGAATCCTGCGAGTTTCAGGAACGATCGCCGGCTGAACTCCTGGACCGGTTCCATCGCTTCATCGTGATCGTGATGTTCGTGGCTCATATCCCCTTTATGCCTTTTATTCCTTGCAGCCATTCTTGTTCAATGATGACACACAACACAATCGGTGGACGCCGTGACCTTCCTCCCGGTCGATGCCGTCAAACCCGGATCCCGATGGCAGTTGACGCATGAACCCATCGAAAGGGAGGAAACCTGGCGTACTCGCTCCATCGTCTCGACATTCCCATGACACGTCTGACACAGAACGCCTGCGTTGACATGCGCACTATGATTGAAATAGACGAAACTCGGAAGACTGTGCACACGCACCCATGCCACACCGGAGGCCGTTCGGGAAGAGTCGGGTTTCAGTTCGTCATCCAGCCCTGTAGTGGCATAGAGCTTTCGCAATTCGGGAGAGAAGATACGGCGCGGCGGTCGGTTCTCCTTGGCCGCCTGCTCGTCTTCAGCCCGCACAGAGAGAATCGGCGCGGTGACATGCTTGTGGCAGTTCATGCAGACATTCGTGGACGGGATCCCTGCCGTGCGTCCCTTCTCGGCGCCGGTGTGACAATGCAGACACGAGATGCCAAGCTCCCCCGCATGGAGAAGGTGCGAGTAGGCGATCGGCTGTACCGGCTCAAAGCCCTGGTGATTGTCCGGCAAGCGCATGTTCACCATGAACGAGGTAAGGAACACACTCATGGCCAACAAGACTGCCACACCCAATATGACCGACAACAATCGGTTGTTCAGAAATTTCATCGTTTCAATCCATCACCAAGTGTTTCCGTCGTAGAGCAATCATCGCGCTCCCTGCAAACGCGTCCGGGGCTTCAACGCCGTTGAGATGTGATTCATCACTTCCCACGCATTCACAAAAAGCACCAGGATCCCAAGGGCGAGCAATGCGGGGGGATTCAGCACGGCTTTCATAATCGACGGATGAGGATAGACGTATCCATAGTATGAGCATGCAAAGAACATCCCATAAGTGAAATTTCGTGCGTAGTTGCCAAGCTGAAAACGGAGCAACGGCTGCTTCCTGTTCGTGATCAAGAATACTTCATAGAGGAGTGATGAAAAAAATAACAGGCTCGTAATCACCCAGGCGGCCTGAATCACGAAATGAAAATAAGGAAGAGAGCCCGGCATGTTGTTCTCAATCATTTGGGCTGCCAGCATCGTAATCGACAACGCTCCGTGGGTAATGTTGTTCTGCGGCACCCAATGCATGAGCGGTTCCACAAATCCCCCGACGACCCACGTCAATGCAAAGGAGATCCAGTAGAAGATGATTCCAAGGACGTTGGCCACAATCAGCACTGGAAGAAGATCTCCAATAGAGCCGGCGAGGACCGTCATACAACCCACGACAAGCGACTGTGTTGCCACCGTGACGAGGAACACCGTGCCCGTGAGATTTCCCCCTTTGAGTTCCCCACGCACGACCATCTTCATAAGCCAAACCATGTATACACCACACAAGAGCCAGGCGAGGAGATGAGCGATGATTGCGACCGGCGGAACAATCGGATACATCACTACGGCAACGATGTTCATGGCCGCGACCCAGGTTCCCATCCGGAAGTGACCGGGCGAAAAATTCCACAGGACGCGCACGTCGAGCCAAAGCTGTGCACCAAAACGGGCCACGACATACAGTGCAAACAGCACAAGGATAATCCCAAACCCGTCAAGAATGGTCCGATCCAGGGGAGGTTTGAAAAAATGCCCGATGATGTATTTGCCTGGATACAGTAAGAAAACACCAAGTGCCATGAAGATTGCCGGTACACCAATAATCTCCTGTTGCCACGTTTCAGACACATACCGGAGGGGTGTATTCCTTGCGCTGTTCATGTCAGAACTCGTCCTGCAGGCTCTGGTTTGACGTTTTCGAAGACGATCCTGCCTCGACCGGTTGTTCCCTTGTATACTTCAGGACCCACAGCATGGTCAAGGCAGAGAGCGCCAGGAAGATGAAGATGACAAAGCCGATGGGATAACCCGGCATCCCCAGATCGCTGACCGCGAACCCCATCGCTAACGGAATCAAGAAGCCTCCAAAGGCTCCGAGACCACCGACCCAGCCGGTGGCACCACCAACGGCCTGCGGAACAAGTTGGGGTACCAGTTTGAAAACGGCCGCATTGGAGTTTCCCATGCCAAAGGCCATCAGGATGATACCTGGGATCGCCAGTTGATACTGTTGTGATATCGTCATCATGAGGGCACCCATCAACATGATGAGCAGGGCGAGGATCCCTGTATTCTCTCCCCCCTCCCGCAACCGATCGGAAAGAACCCCGCCGCCGATTCGCACGACAGAGGTCAGAATGGAATAGCCGGCGGTCAACACTCCAGCGACGACGGCATCCATGTGATGAAACTGCGTCCAGTACGTCGGTAACCACGCCGTAAGGGCAATGAAACCGCCAAAGGTCGTGAAATAGATCGACACCAAGGCCCACGTTTGCCACACCTTGGCAGAGGCTACAAGGCTTTGCCTGATTCCGTTCAGAGGAAAGAGCTCCTGTCCCTCCCGTCTCGCAAGTTCGCGTGCCTCCGTAGGTGAAATTCCCGCTTTGACGAACTGGAAGTACCACGCGTTACTGCCGAAGACTGAATACAGAAGGGTCCCCCCGACCAAAACAGAGAGCCAGATCACGTATGCGCCGCTTAACCCTGCACCTGCCACGGCAACGGGAAGCAGGAGCGTAAACACTCCTGGCGCAACGTTTCCGACGCCGGCGTACACTGCAAGCGCTTTGCCTTGGTGCCGTTGCGGAAACCAGTATGCGACCTGGCTCGCACCAACGGAAAACGTGGCGATACCGCAACCCGAGAGTGCACCAAAGAACAGAATCGGGAGATAGAATTCTCTCGTAAGTCCCTCAGGGTACAGTGTGAGAATCATCACCGTTAATCCGATCATCCCGACAACGGAAAGGCCGAGCAGGGTCAACATCGGCTTCTTCCCGCCCGTCGTATCCACCCAACCGGAAAAGGGAATCCTGAGCAGTGAACCGGTCAGTGCAGGGACGGCGATAAGAATCGACACCTCGAGAGAGCTTAGTTCCATCAGCTCCTTCAGCTTCACAGCCGTTGTGCCGAACAGCGCCACGGCGGCAAACCCAATAAAGAAACCAAGGGTCGCAGCCTTGAGTCCGATATTTGGGTTCCCTTTAGTTCGCGGCATCGGCGAACGCTCCCGGTTCTGCAACTGAACCTTTTGGTTTCCTTCTGATCCCGTACCACCGCACGACCTGCGGCTTCCGCCAGAGATACGGATTGGGAACGACAAGAATATGAACCAGACGGGTAAACGGCGCGAACGCGATCATGGTGTACGCACTCACAATGTGCAGCTTGACCATCCACGGCATCGCTGTGACGTACGTGATATCCGGCGTGAGCGTGACCAGCGACCAGAGATAGGGAACAGCAAGGGATGCAAACCAGGAGGACCCCCAGCTATGGAAGATCGCAACAGAGAGGCCGCTCAGGATCTGCACGATGAAGTTGCCGAAGATCACCCAATCGGCAACACTGGTAACCATCCTGACTTTGCGATCCGTGATACGCCGGATGATGATGCTCACCAATCCGACCATGCTGAGGAGCGCCGCCATGAAGGCGGATCCCTCCAGAATGTACAACCGGGCCGGGTGGCTGTTCCACCACAGAATCTCACGAGGGACGAGGAAGGCCACCACGTGTCCGAGGAGAACCACAATAATCCCGTAGTGAAACGGCACAAGCCCCCAGAAGTGATGCTTGTTCTCCAGGAACTGCGACGAGAGACTGGAATAGGTGAAGCTTTCCGAACGATACCGGCGAATGGAGACGATCAGGAACAGCACCAGCGAGACATAGGGAAAAACGACAAACAGGACGGTGTCCAGCAGGAATGGTCCGACGTCAAACATGGTTCATTCTCCTCCGTGAGAGGTGACGGATTCACATGCCAGGATCCTTACCGACTTCAGCACGTGTTCATACGGGTTGGGATTGACTGCGAACCCCTCGAGCATTTTATCCAACGCGCGCACCAGCCGCGCCGGGACAAATTCCCGAATCTCCGACTCGTCCATCCTGCCGAGAGCGTGAAGTGCGTGGGTCAGATGATCCGGCAGTTCGCTCGATTCTTCGATCGCGTACCGGCGGAGAAGGTCCCTCATGTGTACCAGGAACGTCCCGCGTTCGTACGTCTCACCATACAGATGCCATCCGACTTCGAGACTGCTGACAGGATTAATGTCGAAGGTCCTCGTATAGAGTTCCTCCAACTCCCCAACGGAGAGCGGTATAACCGCATCGGAAAACTGTTGAAGGTGTTCAATCGCACTCTGCCTGCGCTCGGGATCGGGGAACTCCGACGTCCGGAGGGCTTCGAGACACATGGTCAGTCGGGATTTGTAATCCTCGCGCGGGTAGGCAAGGATCGAAGCCAGGCCATCGAACATGATCGTGTTCTTCATCAGAGTCCTCTTTCGGGGGGTTCCATAAATCCGAAACCGACAGCGGTCTTGTGCTCCTGCGGGTCCTTCATCATTTCTATCGCCTCTTCACGGTGCATCGGGGGGATGACAAAACGCTCTTCGAACGTGCAAAGCGATGTGAGCTCGTAGATGCGTTCCGCCTCTTCCACCGTGCAGTCGGCTTCACGCAGGATCGCCTCCGCCGTCTTCATCGGGATGTCCCCCACGGTCTTTGCCCGACGATATACACGGACGGCTTTCTGTTTCTTGAGAGCGTACACGAGCTTCCCCTGGTGTCCCGCGCCAAAGAGATTGGCAAGAAACTGGAGCGGAACCCTGGCCTGCTCGATATCGTGGAAAAACTCGTCCGAGACACTCGACACGGTGTCGTCATTCCTGTTCGCCATGACCGGGGACATCGGCGGGACGTAGAATAACATCGGCAGCGTGCGGTATTCAATATGCGGGGGAAGGGCTATCTTCCACTCCTTGACGAACTTGTACACGGGAGAGTTTTGGGCGGATTCGATGACCGAATCGTGAATATTATTCTTCCGGGCTGCGGCAATGACTTCAGGATCATGAGGATCCAGGATCAAGGAACGCTGTCCGTCGATCAGTTGCTCATCCGGGAGCTTGGCGACTTCCTCAAGACGATCCGCGTCATAGAGCAAAACACCGAGATATCGAATCCTCCCGACGCATGAGTGGAAACACGCCGGCGCCTGTCCCGTTTCCAGGCGCGGGTAGCAAAGAACACATTTCTCCGACTTGCCAGTCGACCAATTGTAGAACGTTTTCTTATAGGGACAAGCCGCCACGCAAGCGCGCCAGCCACGGCAGCGTTTCTGGTCGATCAGCACGATTCCATCCTCCCCCCGTTTGTACAAGGCTCCTGAGGGACAGGAGGCCACACAGCTTGGGTTCAGGCAGTGATTACAGATGCGGGGAAAGTAAAAAAGCACCAGGCGTTCCACGGCGGAGAGTTGCTGCCGCTGCTCTTCGCTCAGTCCTTTCAGGTTTGGATCGCTTTCGGCGTAGATGCGCGACCCTCCAAGGTCGTCGTCCCAGTTCGGGCCGGACTCAACATTGATGTATTCTCCGGTCACCATGGAGACCGGGCGCGCGGTGGGCTGATCCGACCCCTCCGGAGCATTGAACAGTTCATCATATTTGTACGTCCACGGCTCGTAGTAGTCGTCCATGCTCGGCATGGAGGGGTTATGGAAGATATTCGTCACCGTCTTCGCTTTGCTGGTGGATTTGAGCACCAGTTTCCCGTCCCGAAGCTCCCAACCACCACGGTACTTCTCCTGGTCCTCCCACTTCGTCGGGAAGCCGGTCCCCGGCTTGGTCTCGACGTTGTTCCACCACATGTATTCCGTCCCTTTGCGGTCGGTCCAGATGTTCTTACACGCGATGCTGCACGTGTGGCACCCTATGCATTTATCGAGATGGAACACCATGGAAATTTGAGATCGGACGTTCATCGAGGTCTCCTACCAGATCAGTTCGGGAAGTTTGCGGATCAACACGTGCGTGTCGCGGTTGCAGCCGGTCGGTCCCCAATAGTTGAAGTGATATGTGAATTGGCCGTACCCTCCCACCATCAGATTCGGTTTGAGGCGCGTTCGCGTAAGACTGTTGTGCCCGCCGGCTCTGCGGTTGTTTCGAAGAGGCGACTTCGGGACCGAATAGGTGCGTTCGGGAGAATGGTAGATGATGCAGATCCCACGCGGAATCCTGGCGCTGACGGCGGCACGTGTAACGACGACGCCATGATCGTTGTACACTTCGACCCAGTCGTTATCGTTGATGTTGAGTTCTTCAGCATCCTTGTCGTTCATCCAGAACGGCTCAATCCCGCGTGACAGGGTCGTCATGCGTTGATTATCGCTGTAGGTGGAGTGGATATGCCATTTGCCGTGAGGGGTCAGAAAGTTCAGCATTTTGGATTTGCCAGCCTCCGTGGTAAAGCGAAGGTCTGAGTACTGTGTCGGAGACGGCTTCGGCTTGTACGTCGGGAGATGCTCGCCGAACTGGATATAGCCCGGATGGTCAAGGTAGAAATGCTGGCGGCCGGTGAGTGTCCTCCACGGGACCAGGCTTTCGATATTGTAGGTGAAAGCGGAGTAGGCGCGTCCGTTTTCGGTGAGCCCGGACCACATCGGGCTGTTCAATAACCGCATCGGAGCCCCCTGCAATCCTTTGTAGCTCACGCGCGTTCCTCTGTTCTTTTCGGCAAGATGAGCAAGCGGCAGTCCGACCTTCTCCTCCATGTTCTTGTACGACCGGTATGCCAGCTCCCCGTTGGTCACTGTCGCCAGATGCAGGATCGCATCGCACACCTCGACATCCCGTTTGAGGGAGGGATATGTTTTCCCGTTAAAAGAGGTCGTGGGATGCGTGATCAACATTTGATCATAGAAATCATCGATCGCGTATTTTGTCCCATGTGCCCCAAGGCCATTCTGACGAACCAGCGGGCCAAGGGAGATGTATTGGTTGTAGAGATTTTTATAGTCACGCGTCATAACGGTGAACTGCGGCATCGTCTTGCCAGGAATCGCTTCGACTTCTCCGGTGATCCAGTCTTTGATCCCGGGCTGGGCGATCTCCGCCGAGGAATCGTGGGCCAGCGCCGTGGCAACGATGTCCTTTACCGGTTCCGGAAAATGATGGGAAGCCAGCTCGGAGAATTTTTTCGCGACAGCTTTGAAAATATCCCAGTCACTCTTCGATTCCCAGCATGGGGGAACGGCGGCGGACAAGGGATGAATGAAACTGTGCATATCGGTCGAGTTCAGGTCTGCCTTCTCGTACCACGTCGCCGCCGGAAGGACGATATCCGAGTACAAGGCTGAAGTATCCATCCGGAAGTTCAGATCGATCACAAGATCCATTTTCCCGTGTGGGGCAATTTCATGCCAGACCACTTCCTTGACGGAATCCTTTGCCATATCCTCGGCAACGGCATTGTCATGGGTCCCGAGATAATGCCGGAGGAAGTACTCATGCCCCTTGCTACTCGCCATCAAGGCATTGCCTCGCCAGATGAACCAAACCCGCGGCCAGTTTTCCTTTGCGTCGGGATCCTCGACTGAGAATTTCAACTTCCTTGATTTCAGGTCCTCGACGGTCTTGTGGACGATCTGATCGTTCGTCGTTGCCCCGGCCTCCTCAGCCTCTTTGACAAGGTCGATGCTGTTCTTGGGGAACTGCGGGTAGAACGGAAGCCAGCCGTTTCGCACGGCCTTGACCTGCACATCCATCGTATGCCCGGAGGCAAGCGATCCCTGTTCCTGCTTCGCCGGCACGGTGTGATAATCCGTAAATCCTCTCTCGTACCGCCATTGGTCTGTATGGACGTAGTGCCAGCTCGGTGCATTTTGTTGACGGGATGCAGGATACCAATCCTTCGCGAACGCAATCGCTCCCCACGGCTCTCCCGGGGCAAGTTTCTCCTGGCCGACGTAGTGTCCCAGTCCGCCACCGTTGACGCCGATGCAGCCGCAAAACATCAACGCGTGGATGCCGGCCCGGTACATCAGATTGGCATGATACCAGTGGTTGATGCCCGCGCCGATGATGATGGTGCATTTGCCGTTCGTGTGTTCGGCTGTGCTCCCCCATTCCCGCGCAAACCTGATCAGGTCCTTCCTTCCGATACCCGTGTATTTTTCCGTCCATGCCGGGGTATACGGCCGTTCTTCATCGTCGTAGCCGGTCGGATAGTCACCCTCAAGCCCGCGGGCGACGCCGTATTGAGCCATCAGCAGGTCGTACACGGTCGCAACTGTCACCGACGTACCGTCGGCCGTCGTGATCGTCGTTACCGGCACGTGCCGAACCAGGCTCGCGGCATCCGCAAAATTGTCGAACCGGACCGGAACCGATGCTCTGGTGGTTTCCAGAAATGTAATTTCGGGTGTGATCTCGGTTCCGTCCAGACCGTCTTTCAGAAGCAGGTTCCATTTTCCCTTCTCCGTACCCCACCGATCCCCGACACTCCCCAATGGCATCTTGGGCTTTCCTTCCTTCGCATCCCACATCAGGAATTTCCATTCGCCATGCTCGACATCTTTGTATTGCTCGAGCCGGTTGGCGCGAAGCATTTGGCCGGCCTCATACACTCCCCCCTCCTGCTTCAATTCCACGAGGTAGGGAGCGTCGGTGTATTTCTTCGTGTAATCGAGGAAGTACGGAACCTTTTTTTGGTGATGGAATTCCGTCAGAAGTACGTGATTGACCGCCATCCACCACGCTCCATCCTGTCCCGCGTTGATGGAGACCCAGTGATCTGCGTATTTTGCGACCTGGTTGAAATCCGGAGCGAAAACGTACATCTTCGTTCCATTATGGCGGGCCTCTGCGGCAAAGTGAACATCCGGAGTCCGCGTCATATTCAGATTCGACCCCATCACCGCGAGCAGTTTGGCGTTGTACCAGTCGGCAGACTCCTGCACATCGGTCTGCTCCCCCCAGGTTTCCGGCGAGGCGGAAGGAAGGTCACAATACCAGTCGTAGAAAGAGAGGGAGACACCCCCCAACAACTGCATCAGGCGTGCGCCGGACGCATAACTCACCATCGACATGGCAGGGATCGGAGAGAACCCTGCAATACGATCGGGGCCGTGCGCCTTGATGGTGTGAACATTGGCCGCCGCGATGATCTCCAGTACTTCATCCCACGTTGTACGGCGGAATCCCCCTTTCCCGCGTGCCCGTTGCCAGCGTTTTCGGTATTCCTGTTTCGTCACCAGCGATTTCCATGCCTCCACCGGATCCTCAAATTCCACGCGAGCTTTTCTCCAGAGATCGAGCAGAGCGCCGCGGATATAGGGATACTTCACGCGAAGCGGGCTGTAGAGATACCAGGAGAACGAGATACCGCGTTGGCAACCGCGCGGTTCATACGGGGGCAGACCATGCTCGAGGGATGGGTAATCAAGCCCCTGCATCTCCCATGTGACGATGCCGTCCTTCACATGAATCATCCAGGTGCAACTGCCGGTGCAGTTGACGCCGTGCGTGCTTCGCACAACCTTGTCGTGTTGCCAGCGATTGCGATAGAATTCCTCCCATCCGCGCAGAAGAGGATTCTCTTCGTCTTTGATCCAGTGAATCTTCTGTGTGTCGCTCATGCGTTACTCTCCAGTTGACGTTCTTGAACCAGGGGCCGACGTACGGCCCGAAAGCGTTTGTTCCACACCACATCGAAGACCCCGAGCACAATGAGTGTTCCCGCGAGGCCGATGAGAATGAAATTCAGGCGGGCGGTAGATGCATCTTCGGGGTTGCGAGTGAGGGTGTGCTGAAAATAGGCAACGAGGCTGAGGATCTCCTCGGATTCGAGCGGTTCCTTCCTGAAGACTGATTGCATCGTGGGCGTGGCCGGGGCGGAGAGCCAGATGGAGAGCGCCTTGCGCCCCTGATAGCGTTCGAAGACGGTCGTGAGGTCGGGCCCGAGTGTGCCACCACCGAACCCCCCGATGCCGTTGACCGTGTGGCAGGAAATGCAGGACGGTCCGTTGTTCTTCAGCGAGGTAGCCCCGACAAAAATGTTGTGTCCGACTTCAACGTCCCGGTCCGTGAAAGGACGGTCGCTCAGTTGGACGCCGGCGAAGGCGGATTTCTCCTTGGCCGACTCTTCCGTGATCAAGTCGAGCAGCGCTTCCACGCGGGCACGTGTCATGCCTGGAAGAGCCGGCATCTGTACGCCCCGTGCTTCCTGCAGGATCTTCGACGCGTACGGATCACCGGAATCCATCATCCCTTTCGGATCCATCATAAAGCGGGAGAGCCAGGCGCGGTCTTTTCGTTCGGTGACGTTCTTAAGGTCGGGCCCCGTCATCCGCCCTCCCCCAATAGTGTGACAGCTCATGCAGTTCTGCCGGTAGAAGTCGGCAGTCTCCTGGGCGAGGGCAACGCCGAGAGAAAGGGCACTCATTGCAAGCAAAGCAAGGAACCGTTGCATTCAGGGGCCTTTTGTTGGAGGTTCGATTGAGTGATTTCCTTATTCAGAGACGCAACAGACGATTCAATAGGATAATCAGACCTGTTTATCTGAATATAAACGACCAAAAGTCACTTGTCAAGAGTTTTCTATCCTGTGTTACAGAAAACACATGACATTCCCATATGTGAGAAGGCGTCAACGCGCTGCGACCGTGGACCACCCCAGCGTTTTTTTTGCATCTTCACTCATCAGCTCCGGTGTCCAAGGTGGCTCCCAGACGAGATCGACATACACCATCTTGGTAAGATCTGACGATTGAGCCACGTGTCGCACTGCTTCGATCATGCTCTCGTGCAACGGGCAGCCCGCAGTCGTGAGAGTCATTGCGATGTGGATGGAATCCTCATCGAGATCGATATCGTAGATCAAGCCGAGATCGACGAGGTTTAATCCTAACTCGGGATCGATCACCATTTTTAACGCTTCACGTATGGATTCTCTTGTTGCCATAACGACTCCTCAGTCGGAATACCGTTGCAAGGTTGAACGCGAACAGGATGGACCCCATGAACACCGCGATGAGCCCAACCTTCGCTAGGATCGGTTGAGAACTTCCCAACCCAATGAGTACCAGCACGACCCCGCCATTCATGATCCAGAATTGAACACTCCCCAATCTTTCGTTGAACATATCCTTCAACATTGGCACCGGTTCCTTTCCCACTTTATCACTGAAGGTGTGGAACCAGACCAGAAAGGGGACAATCTTGTACATTTGACCCACAATGAGCATCGAGAAAAATCCGAGCATTATCATCCCCCCATACATCAGGATCAGGCTCTCCCTCAACTCCGTGCTCTCGATCTCCACGGTTGCAAGACCCAACCCGAACAACGCCGAGAGCAGAAAATAGACAAAAGCGACGAC
>JACPUH010000092.1 GCA_016192345.1 Ignavibacteriales bacterium
CGTTTAAGTTATTTGCGGGGGGCCCCCTCGGAACCGGTGACCAGTGGTTCCCGTGGATTCACATTGATGATCAAGTCGGTGCAATCGTTTTTGCACTTGCGAACAAGGTCCTCTCCGGTCCGGTCAATCTTGCCGCCCCCGAACCTGCAACCATGCGGGAGTTTTGTAGGGCCCTCGGTCAAACGATGGGGCGCCCTTCCTGGGCACCGGTGCCTGGATTTGTACTACAGATTCTCCTGGGAGAAATGTCGACGATGTTGTTGGGGGGACAAAAAGTTGTTCCGAAGAAACTGCAGGAGGCGGGGTACCGCTTTACATTCCCTCGACTGGACCTGGCGTTGAGGGATGTGTTGAAGTAAGATGGAAGAAAGAGTGAAAAGTAAGAAGTAAAAAGTAGAGAGTGATAAGAAGCAGGCAACAACGCAAAGAACGCGGGTTTATTGTATGGGGATGCGGAGTTTCATCTCCACACCGTTCAAATTGTCATCCACCTCAAAATTGTAAAGGCTCGCTCCCACGTACGCGTCCGCGATGTTCAGGATGTACGTAAGGGCAAGGTAGAACGCAAACTTATCCCGTTGGTCACGATAAAAGTCGCGCTCGTAAAGAAACTGGGCGTCCCCCTGACCTCCCCCTACTCCCTGTTCGACTGATTGCCGGTACCGATCCCTCGCCGAGAGATAGAGATCATCCGCCTTGACCCACTGCCGGATAAAATACACAGTAAACCCGACAACGATCGGTACCGACCAGTACCGCTCCGCGTATATTTGTCCAGCTCCCGGCAAAACCGCTGAAAGAAGGATTGCCGTGAGAGCGGATTTTCCCTCCCGCATGCCGGAAGTCGTGTCGTGAGCGATAGAGTCTGAAAAGGCAGGTTGAAAATATTGTCCCGGGACATTCCGATCTTTGAGGAGGGAGCTCTTAACGCTGTACTGACCGAACAGGGAGGGAGTGAAAAGGAAAAGGGCCAGAAGAACTGTTAGAATGCAGGAAGAACCTCCGCTTTGGTCCCTCCTGCAATACCAATCCATCGAGCGTATGTTTGCCTGATGCGGGCACATCGGAGGGGATTTAGCTTTCTTTGACAGCGACCGCCTCGATCTCCACCTTTGCTTCCTTCGGGAGCCGGGATACTTCGACCGTGCTGCGCGCCGGGGCCGACCCGGAGAAAAATTCGGCATACACCTCGTTCATCGCGGCAAAATCGTTGAAGTTCTTCAGAAATACGGTCGTTTTCACAACCGCACTCATTGAGGACCCCCCCGCCCTCAGGACCGCATCGAGGTTCTTCAAAACCTGCCGGGTCTGAGCCTTGATATCTCCCTCGATCATCTGGTTCGTCGCGGGATCGATCGCCACCTGTCCTGCCGTGTAAATGAATTTCCCGTCTGCAAGGATCGCCTGGCTGTAGGGGCCGATCGGATTGGGGGCTTTGTTGGTAAGGATTTTTTGGATTGCCATGGTCACTCAGAATAATGAATGAAAAGGTGCAAACCTCTCTTCTGGATTCCCGACAAAAACATTCGGAATGACATCGGAGAGCCCAATGTCAGGTGGAATGCGTTTTCTCGATCGCGGCGAAGAGATCGAGCAGCCGGTCGAGGTCGTCGAGCGAATAGTACTCGATGACAATCTCCCCTCTCCCTTCCTCTTTTACCTTGACTGAAACTTTCGTTCCCAGCGCCTGTCTCAGCTTTTCCTCGACACTCTGGATGCTGGAGGTCGGCTCCTGACGGACGGTTGCGTGCCGCGGGCTTCCCGCCGAAGATTTCCCCGCCGCCTTCACGAGTTGTTCAACCTTGCGAACCGAGAGCCCGGCATCGATGATCTTCTGATAGATCCGGAGTTGGATCACTTCATTCGGCAGGTTGATCAACGCGCGGGCATGTCCCATCGAGATCAAGTCCTTCTTCAGTCCGCTTTGAATTTCCTGCGGCAGCTTTAACAACCGGATGAAGTTCGTTACCGTCGACCGGTCCTTCCCCACCTTGTCCGCAACGTCTTCCTGCGTGAGTCGACATTCTTCGATCAGCCGCTTGTACGCGTGGGCAATTTCAATCGGGTTGAGCGTCTCGCGCTGGATGTTCTCAACGAGCGCGAGCTCGAGCATCTCCTCATCCGACTCGACGGAGATAATGTAAGAGGGGATTTGCGCCATGCCGGCGCTTTGCGCCGCGCGCAAACGTCGTTCACCGGAGATGAGTTGGTATCCATCGGCAACCCGGCGGACGGTGATCGGCTGGATCACTCCCTTTTCGACGATCGAGCGGGTTAGCTCGGCCAGCGACTCGGTGTCGAATTCGGTACGGGGCTGGAAGGGGTTGGGGCGAATCCGATCCAGATCGACGCGGGCGATGATCCCCTCTCCCCCCGTATCTCTCCCGACTTCATCGGTACGGAGGCTTACTTCCTTCGGCGGGCTCTTCGGGATCAGTGCACTCAGCCCACGGCCCAAGACGCTCTTCTTTGGAGTTGTCATAATCAGTTCGAGACCGGTTGGGTCAACGTTTCCACCGGCAACGCGTCGTTGTTCGCCATAACTTCCTTCGCCAGTTCCATGTAGTTACGCGTACCGGAACAGACGACGTCGTACAAGATGATCGGTTTGCCGAAACTCGGCGCCTCACTCAAACGGATGTTCCGGGAGACGACCGTCTTGAACACCTTGTCGCCGAAATACCGCTTCACCTCATCAAGAATTTGGTTCGAAAGTCGGAGGCGTGAATCGAACATCGTCAGCAGGACGCCTTCAATGTCGAGGTTCGGGTTGAGAGTCTTCTTCACCCTATTGATGGTGTTGAAAAGCTGACCGAGACCCTCCAGGGCGAAGTATTCGCATTGCACCGGGATCAGGACCGAGTCTGCCGCGGTCAACGCATTGAGCGTCAGAAGGCCCAGGGAGGGGGGGCAATCAACCACGATAAAATCATACTTGTCACGGATGGATTGGAGCGCCTGGGTTAATTGATGTTCCCGTTCTTCAACCTCCACCAGCTCAATTTCCGCTCCAACCAGGTTGATATGGGACGGAACGCAGGAAAGGAAAGGCATTTGCGACTCGACGATGGTCGAACTGATCGGCTCTCCCCCGACGATCACCTCATAGATCGTTCTCCCCTCAATCGCCGTGACGCCGATACCGCTGGTGGCATTGGATTGGGGGTCGATGTCAAGAAGCAGCGTCTTCTTCTCTGCGACGGCAAGGGACGCGGCCAAGTTGACCGCTGTCGTGGTTTTCCCGACGCCTCCTTTTTGATTTGCAATGACAATAACCTTGGACAAAAACACTCCCTTGTTGGTTTTTTTAAATCACAGATCGGAAATCCAGGAATCCTCTCAGGTTGTCAAGAAACCTTGGCTTTTTTGCCACATCAATACTCTCGGTTTTTTCTCTCTTCACAAAACAATGAAATGAGTAGCGCAACCTGATAGATTGCGCTACAGCGCTTTCTTCAGAATTTTTGAATACGTTCTCCGTGCCTTGGTCCCTTCGCGGCATTTCTTTACTGAGCCTAAACAACCGCCATACCGCCGGCACACATCAGCGCAACGATCCCCCAAGCAATCGACCTGCGCAGCAGCTTTTGAAGGCCCAGCCTCCACCCTTCGAAGAGATCCCCCTCTCCCACTACCGCCTCCCCCATCTTTGCAACCACTTTTGCCGACTGCCAGGAAAAAAACATGAGCAGGAGGAATGCCACATGTTTGACCGCCAACAACTGAGACCACGTTGTCGAATATTCAAACCAGAGAAACCGGGGGCTCAGCAGCATCAGCAACACGCCGGTCACAAACACCGTCCACAGGCTGGACCAGACGAAGGGAAGGAATCGCTTCTGTGCTTCGAGCACCGTCACCAGTTTCGTCTGCTGATGGTATGCCGAAATGGGATGCAGGATGGCATTGAGAAAAATCAACCCTCCCAACCACACCACGACAGACACGACATGCATCACTCTGCAAACCCAAAGAACAAAATCCATGGTGCTTCTGTTTGGCTTCCGATGTTATCGGCAAAAAAAAGATGGTCGAATATACTCCTTTTTCCAAGCCTTTGCAACCAAAGCAACTCCCTCAGTGCAGAACGTCGCCAACCTGGAGCGTATACCCGCGCAGGAATTCTGCAATGCCCATCCGCTTTTTTCCTTCCTGTTGAATGTCCAGGATCGAGAGCGAACCTTCGCCTGTGGCAACGACAACACTCTCCTTCTCCACCGTGGATATCGTCCCGGGAGGAGGGCCCCCGGGATTTCCACCGGCTTCCTTCAGGAGGGAGGTCCGATAAATCCTCAGAACCTTGTCGTGGTGCGTTGTCCAGCTGCAGGGATGCGGAGAAAGTCCCCGGACGACATTATGTACCTGTTGAGCCGATGCAGACCAATCGATCCTGCAATCCTCCTTGAAAATCTTCGGGGCTGTCGTTGCCTGCGCATCGTCCTGCGGGCGGGGCCGGGTTTTGCCAAGTTCGATCAGGCGGACGGTCTGCAGAACCATCTCCGCGCCCACTTCCGCGAGCGTGTCATGGAGTTCGCCGGCGGTCTCATCCGGTCCGATCGCGACACGCGCCTGAAGAAGCAACGACCCGGTATCGACTTTATCCTTGAGAAAAAAAGTCGTTACGCCGGTCTCCTTCTCCCCCCTGATGATCGCCCAGTTGATCGGGGCCGCCCCGCGGTACTTCGGAAGCAGGGAAGCATGCAAATTGAACGAGCCGAGGCGGGGAATAGTATACAGTTCTTTTGGAAGGATGCGAAACGCGACGACAACGATAAGATCGGGCTGAGCCCTGGAAACGCTTGCAAGGAATGCCGGATCGCTCAGGTTCTCAGGCTGGAACACCGACAGTTGGTGTTGAAGAGCAAACTCCTTCACGGGACTCCCAGCCATCTTCTGCCCCCGCCCCCGGGGTCTGTCAGGCGTTGTGACGACCCCGGCGACCGCATACCGGTGCTCCAGCAGGATACCGAGGCTGGGGAGGGCGAATTCAGGTGTGCCCATGAACAGGATGCGCATGCGGAAGGGTTACACCTCCACGGCGCTGATCACGGGGTAGGAAGTATCGACTTCCCCCTTTTGGATTTTTCGCACCGCCGGCTTCAATAATGCGCGTTTTGTTTTGGTGAGATGATCAAGAAAGAGGACGCCGTTCAGGTGGTCGAATTCATGGAGGATGACCCGCGCGAGCAACCCCTGCGCCTCCTGGACGACCTCTTTCATGTTCACATCGAGGAATTTGACGTGAATAGTTTCCGGACGCGCCACATCGGCCCGTACGTCCGGGATGCTCAGACACCCCTCCTCCATCTCGACGGAACCCGCAGGTTCCAGCACTTCCGGGTTGATCAATACCATGGTTTTACGTTCACCGAAGGGTTGCGGTTCTTCATCCTCCTCCCCCTCCTCCTCCGTTTCGGCCCGCTCCACGGCGGACAGGTCGATCACGATCACCCGCCGCAATTCTCCCACCTGATTTGCCGCGAGACCGATGCCATGGGCCCTCTGCATCGTTTCCGTCATATCGTAGACCAACTTAATCAGAGAGTTATCCAGCGTTTGGACAGGTTTCGCGACTTTTCGGAGAACCTCACTGCCGATAAGGTAGATGGGAAGAACTGCCATGGAGAGAAACCTTCTGATTCGTTGTCAACAACCGTGGACCAATGTACCGAAGCACCGACTCGGAAGCAACTTACTCGACGATCCGCCGAGCCCCTTCATACCGCTTCTTGTAGTAAGGACTTTCGATGGACGAGACGGTGACACCGAGGCTCACGCTCGCATGGGCGAAGAGATCGTCCCCCATGTAAATGCCGACATGTGAAGCAGACTCGCCCGTCGTGTTGAAGAATACGAGATCGCCGAACTTGAGGTCCTGATATTCCACCGCGCTCCCCAGTGCGGATTGCTCCGCGCTGGAGCGGGGAAGCTGTCGTCCGATCGAATTCTTGTAAATGAGCATCGTATAGGCGGAACAATCGATCCCATCCTCCGTCTCGCCTCCCAGCTTGTACGGCACTCCCATCCAGCGAGAGAGCTGACGCATCATCCTCGCCTGGTCGAGATTCGAGATGGAGGTGTTTTTTTCCGTCTTGAAGCTTCGGGAACCGGAGAGGATTTCTTCTCCCTCTTTCGATTTCGTCTCCTTGTCTTCTTCCTTCGGCTCCTTCGCTGCAGGTTGTTCTGCCCGGTCCGTTTTCGCCGGAGAAGAGGAACCCCCACTCTTGAACCGCGGTGACGTGCCGCCGCATCCCGAGAGAGACAGGAGTCCCGCCAGAGTGATCACCGAAAAACATGCGACGAAGGTCCGTATGCCGGGCCTGAAAAAAAGCCCCGGCTTCCGCCGAGGCTTTTCAGAAATTGAAATGATCGTGTCCACGGTCAGCCGAGATATGCTCGTAAGGCTTTGCTGCGGGATGCATGGCGTAGACGACGAATGGCTTTCTCCTTGATTTGGCGAACGCGCTCACGCGTCAGGTTGAATTTTTCCCCGATCTCCTCCAGCGTAAGCGAGTGCTCCTGGTCCAGCCCAAAATACAACCGGATCACCTGCGCCTCACGCTCGCTGAGCGTTGCCAGGGCCCGTTTCACCTCTTCCCTGAGGGATTCGGACATGAGGTCGGAATCCGGGGAGGGCTGACGCTGATCCTGGATCACGTCCAGGAGGCGGTTGTCCTCACCCTGGGCAAAGGGGGCATCCATCGAAAGATGGCGGCCCGAAATCTTGAGTGTATCCGAGACCTCGAAGAGCGACATGTCCAGCTCCTCCGCCAGCTCGCTGGCGCTCGGTTCCCGTTCGAACTCCTGTTCGAGCGTGCTGAAAGCCTTCCCGATCTTATTCAGGGCGCCGACACGGTTCAGCGGCAACCGCACGATACGGGATTGCTCCGCCAAAGCCTGTAAAATGGACTGCCGGATCCACCAGACGGCGTACGAGATGAATTTGAATCCACGGGTTTCATCGAACCGCTTCGCCGCTTTGATCAACCCGAGGTTCCCCTCATTGATCAGGTCGCCGAGGGAGAGACCCTGGTTCTGATATTGCTTCGCGACACTCACCACAAACCTGAGGTTTGCTTTCGTCAGTTTCTCGAGAGATTTTTGATCCCCCTTTTTGATCCTGCGCGCAAGGTCGATCTCTTCCTGCGGTGTGAGGAGGTCCACCTTGCCAATTTCCTGGAGATACTTGTCCAGGGACTGGCTCTCACGGTTCGTATATTGCTTACTGATTTTTACCATTCGGTTCTCACCTTCGTTTCACGGATACAGCGCATCTTCTCAACGTTTTCTCCCCGGGGGAAGTTCACTTCTGCGCAAGGTCGATGCGATCGATGATACCGACAATACTTGCATCCACCGGTGCCATCTCGACCGGAAGCGGGATCACTGCTTCCCGGGCCGTTATGTACATCACCGTCTCTCCCGGGCCGGCCCCCACCGTGTCGACTGCCACGATCGGCGTTCCGACCTTTTCGCGGGTGGCCGTCAGGGGCTGGATGAACTGAAGCGTCAAGCTCTTCAGATTTTCATCCTTTCTGGTCGCCCAGATCGTGCCGATAACTTTCGCCAGGAACATAATCTTCGCTTTGTGTTCGTCGTCGTCCCAGGATACTCCATGGGGATGAGGGTTTCGCAGCCTCAGTCCACAATATCCAGTTTGTCGACCACCGCCATGATCACGGCATCAACTGGTTTGTTCTTTGTAACGGTCGTCTGCCGGGCGGAGCTTCCGGTCGCGATCAGGACAACATCCCCCACCCCTGCCTGAACCGTATCGACCGCCACGACAAACGTATCCTTGACCTTGTAGTTAAGGTCGACATGCTTCACAATCTGGAGTTTCAGACCGGTCAACTCTTCATCTTTGCGCGTTGCCCAGACGGTACCGACAACTTTTCCCAGGATCATGCCGATGCCTCCTGTCGAGAACGATACGTTATCGCACGGCGCGAAGAATTTCTTCCACCGTGTCCCATTTCTTCACCGCAAGGGAGGGGACGATCCTCAGCCCTTTCACTCGTGTGTACCTCTTTGGGCGACCCGTCAGCAAAGGGAGCTTGCTTTCCATGCACAACCCCGCGATGAGCATGTCCAAATCCCGTACGGTGCGAGTCTCCGCCCGCACCAGCCCGAGGTTCTTGCCGCTTTTGCCATTGAGCCCCAGAATCTTCAACGCGTGCATCGAGGATTCCGCCGCCTCGATCTCCTTCTCCGATGTACAGATTGAGAAGAGTTCAATCACGTTGAACACGGTCGTATAACAGAAGAAGAGGGACTCGGCTTTCCTCAACACGGAAGGTCCCCCTCCGGGTGCCGACGGACCCTCATGGATCAAATGCTCCACAAGGAGATCGGTATCAACAACAATTTTTTTTGGAGTCACTTCAACACATCCTTCGCCCGTTTGCGGAAGGACGACCCGGAGGCAAGCGAGCCCTCTGCCGTCAGAAACCTGATGACGCTCTCCCGCGGCTCCAATTGCAGCCCTCCGATCCGGTCCACTTCTTCCTCCGTGACTGTTCTTTCCTTCAATCTCTTGCTCAGGCGCCTCGCCGTCATCCTGACTTGAACGATCGAACCTTGTTTTAGCAAGAACCGTTCAAGGACCGAAGGAGGCACCATGAGCGCCCCATCCTTTGTCACCTTTGCCTCAAATTCGATGCTCAGTCGATCCTTTTCCATATCGTTAGACGAGCTGGCCGAGAAAACTGTTGCCCGCCAGGGTTCCGAGATTGCCCACGCCGAAATACTCGCCCACGGTCTTTCCTGCGTCTGCAAACGTCGGCCGCACTCCCAGGTCGATATTGCGTTTCCCATGTTTGGTGTAGCAGAGAATCGGGACGTATTCCCGTGAATGATCGGTACTCTGATCCGTCGGGTCGTTGCCGTGGTCGGCGGTCAGTATCAGGATATCCTCCTCGCCGATCACCTCCAGAATCTTCGGTAAGGCTTCGTCAAATTCTTTCAACGCTTCTGCCAGCCCCTGCGGGTCCTGCCGATGGCCATACAGCGTGTCAAAATCGACAAGGTTGGTCATCACCATTCCCGTTCGCAATCCGGTTGCCGCGGCAATGGTCTCTCGGATTCCTTGTGCATTCGATCGCGTGTGGATCTTGTCCTTCAACCCTCTTCCGGAGAACAGGTCGTCGATCTTTCCTATCCCCACCGTCTCGATGCCGGCTTCGAGCAGGAGATCGAGCAACGTCGATGCAGGGGGTTCCAGTGCAAAGTCTCTGCGGTTGGTGGTGCGCGTGAAAGAGCCACTCGATCCGATAAACGGTCGTGCGATCACCCGGCCCACAGCATGCACCCCGACGGTTACTTCGTTCCGCGTTTTCCGGCATATCTCGTACAACGTGTCGAGAGGAATGACTTCCTCATGGGCTGCGATCTGGAACACAGAGTCCCCGGAAGTATAGACGATCGGGAATCCGGTCCGGACATGCTCCTCCCCCAACTCCTTGATGATCTCGGTCCCCGAAGCGGGCTTGTTTCCCAGCACTCCACCCATGCGGGTCACTGCAAGGAACCTCTCCACGACTTCCCGGGGAAATCCGTCCGGGTACAACGGAAAGGGCCGGTCGGTCACAAGTCCCGCAAGTTCCCAGTGTCCGGTGGTGCTGTCCTTTCCCGCCGAACGCTCCGCCATTTTTCCAAAACAGGCCTCCGCATGATCTGTGGGCGGCAGCCCCTGAACCGGGATAACGTTGCCGAGCCCCAGACGGGCGAGGTTCGGAAGGTTAAGTCCGTTGACCGCGCGCGCGGTCCCCGCGAGCGTATTCGCTCCTCGATCGCCGTATGCACCAGCGTCGGGCAGCGCGCCGACACCGACTCCGTCTAAAACAATGAAGACTGCCTTTCCAGGTTTCAAGAAGCGGACTGTACTCGAGGATGACGAGAAGTGGACCTGCTCTTACGCGAACACCATCTTTTCGTTGCACTTGCAGACTTGCACATGCGACCGGTTAAACCGGTATGTTCCATCCGGCGTACGGACGGACTGCACATACATGGTGGGGGTCTTGACGCTGCCGCACTTCGGGCACTTCGTCCCCTTTTCCTGCATGCCTTTTTTTGCTTTCTCTGCAAAATCTTGTTGTTTTGCCATGGACTCCTCCGAAAATCAAATGTTAAAACACCCGAACAATGTTGCCGCCAGCTTCGATCGCCTTCTTCAGCGTCTGGCTGGCATTTTCGAGCAGCTCGATATCGCTTGTCTGGCTCACCGCCCCGCAAACGCCGATACTGATCGTTACCGAAAAACTCTTCTGATCAACATTAATAATATTACTGGCGATGTTCTTGCGAAGCTTCTCGGCCCACAAGTTCGCTTCGTTTGCGTCTGTGTTGATCAGCAGGACTGCAAACCGGTTAAAATCGTACCGGCCAATAAGGTCATAAGGGCGAACCGATGCTTTGATCATACGCCCCACATTTTGAAGCACAAAATCGAATCCTGCCTTGCCATACCGCTGCATATGATCGTTCATGGAATCGATCGAGCACATGACCACGGTCAGATCCAGGCTGAAATCATTGGCCCTCTGGACTTCCTCCTGCACCCGCTCGATAAAATATTTTCTCGTGGCCACACCGGTGGTCTCATCCACCAGCACATAGTTATTCACGACGTCGGTTAACGCGAAGATCTCCAACGCAGAGGAGGTCGTGTCAACAAGTTTCTGGAGGAGCTTGACGTCGGTTTCCGAATAGGCGTTGGCGTCCTTGCTTTCGACAATCATTGCTCCATAGCAACGGTTCGTCGAGTTGATCGGCACAATCAGCATGCTTCCATGCGCATCGACCCGTTCAGCCTTGTAGAAGCGCGGGAGCTCAACGGCATCAAGACTATCGACGATTTTAGGGACGGCAGATTGTAACGTGCTTCCCACCAAGCTGTGCTGCGGGTCGATTTCGTGTGTCGGCGTCACATAGGGATCGTTCATCCGATTCAACACAAATTGGACGACCCAGGATTTTCTCGCCTCATCAAAGAGTACGATCGTGATATAGTCCCACGACAGGAGCTTCGACGCCTCTTCCGCGAGGGTCTTGATGGCATTATGGAGGCTGAATTCCATCTTCAGCTGCTCCCGTATCCGCGAGATCGACCGGAGCACCTCCGAATCGAGCAGCAGATCGTACTTGTCCGTATAACTCTTGATCAACGCCGAGATCAGTTTCGTGAACTGTCCCAGGGATGCAAGCGTCTCGGGTCCGTACGCGTCCTCATCAATGCAGTCGATGGTGAGAACGGCCACCGGTTCCTTCGGGATCACCTGATCCTTGGAATAGAAAATCGGGACGGCGATGAAGGTCTTGACCGGTTCGATCCCTTCATAGTATCCAAGCATTTCCAGTTGGCCTGCCGCATTGACATGGTTCAGGATCCTTGGGTGGCCGGTCGCCGCCACCTGGCTGATCACGTCATTGCTCATCTCGCGGCGGCGGTGCGTCATGAATTTTTCGCTGTCCGAGATGAAACTCTCCAGCACCATCTGGTTCTTTTCGCGATTCACCCAGAAGAATGCAACGGAATGGGCAAAGTGCACCTCCTTCACAACCGTAAGGACTTTCTTCATCAGGAAACCGAATTCAGATTTCGGTCCCCCCTCACGGACAAAAAGGTCTTCGTTCACGTCCACAAAATCCGACAATTGAAATTCATATTCAGAAAGTGCGATGGACCGTTCTGGCTCCGCTCGCTGTGGCGCCGGTGATGGTCCCTGATTCCTTGTCTCTTCCACGAAATCCACACGATATTGCTTGCCGCCGGGTTGAAAATCGTCGAAGACGAGCTTCTTCATTTCGGAATCCTGCTCCTCTGTTGTGATCGAAGGATGTTCCGCCGCGTGCTCCCCTTCTATCGGAACGCCGTTCCGCAGCCACAGTACTGCCCTGTACGCAACGGCCGCCCCGCTTAAAACAAATGCCAGGACTTTCACCATGGAAACCGGGATAAACCATCCCACTAAAAATAAAATGACGCCCGCAACTACAACCCGTTCCTGTTTTAAGGGCAATGCATTAAACCAGGAACGTACTGTGTTGAGCATTCGGGCGTCAATCCTTACACTTGGTGAATGTGAATCTGGCCCAGAAAATGTGCACAAATTTAGCCATTTAGGCAAAGAAAGTCAAGGTGAAACTCAGCACGCGAGCGCGAAGGAACCTGTTCCAAATTGGTTCTTGACGTTTGCTTCGCACGGTTTCCTAACACGAGTTTGGAAGAGATTGAGCTTGCGAGAATTGCCAATTTTCCATACTTTTTTCAGCAACTACTCCTGTTTGCATTCACCCTCAACGTTTCTCACCGATGAAAGCTGTGATCATGGCGGGAGGATTTGGAACCCGCCTTCGACCCCTGACCTGTAACATTCCGAAGCCGATGGTCCCGATGCTCAACAGGCCCATGATGGGGCACATCGTTGAACTGTTGAAAACCCACGGGATCACGGAGATCGTCGCAACCCTCTTTTACCAACCGGAGGTCATCTCCAATTATTTTGGCGACGGGAGCAACTTCGGTGTCAGCATGCAGTATCTGAAAGCGGAAGCGGATTACGGGACCGCAGGAAGCGTGCGCAACGCAAAGGATTTTTTGGATCAACGGTTCCTCATCATCAGCGGCGACGTCTTTACGGATTTCGATCTCTCCTCTGCCATCCGGTTCCATGAAGAAAAGAAAGCCAAAGCCACAATCGTTCTTACACGCTCCTCCAATCCGCTCCAATTCGGCGTCGTTTTGACACGGGACGACGGAAAGATTACGCGGTTCCTGGAGAAGCCTTCATGGGGAGAGGTCTTCAGCGACACGATCAACACCGGGATCTATATTCTTGAACCGGAAGTCCTGGAATTAATCCCTGCGAAAGAGGAGTTCGATTTCAGCAAGAACCTTTTCCCCCTGATGCTTGATCGAGATATGGGGTTGTTTGGGTACGTGGCGGAAGGGTACTGGCGGGACATTGGAAACCTGAACGAATACCAGGACGCCCATTTCGATGCACTGCATGGCGGTGTGCGGACGAAGATGCCCGGGGTACGCCGCGGGAGCGCTTACATCGGCGCCAACACCAGCGTGGAGACGGAACCGCGCAACCTGACTGGAACGGTGCTCCTGGGAAAAAATTCGCGCATCCACGCCAATGTCGTCATCTCCAACTCGGTGATCGGGGACGACTGTGAACTGCTTCCGGGAAGCGTTGTACGGAATAGCGTTCTTTGGAACGGGACGCAAGTCGGCGCCAACACGGAAATTTCAACCGATGTGGTCGGATCGAAATGTATCATCGGCGACGATGCCATCATCTCTGAAAACGTCTTCATCGGCGACCAGTGTGTCATCGGCAAGCGCAGCAGGCTCATGGCCAACATTAAGCTCTGGCCGGAGAAGGTTGTCGAGGAAGGAGCGATCGTCACCCGCAGCCTCGTGTGGGAGGATCGCTGGCTGAGGGAATTGTTCACGGAGGCGCGCGTGAGCGGCATTTCTAATATCGAGATGAACCCCGAATTTTCCGCGAAACTCGGTGCGGCATTCGGCGCGTTCGTCGGCGCCGGGTCGACAGTTGTCACCAGCCGCGATTCCGATAATGTCTCCCGAATGATCAACCGTTCCTTCATGTGCGGCCTGATGTCGGCCGGTGTCAATTGCGACGACTTGCGGGCCACCTCCATCCCGATTGTCCGGCACGAACTGCGGGCCGGCAAGGAGCGGGGCGGAGTCCACGTCCGTAAATCACCGTACAATAAGCAGTTTACTGATATCATTTTCTTCGATGCGGACGGCAAGGATCTTCCGACGAATAAATCCAAGTCCGTTGAACGGCTCTTCTTTGGAGAAGATTTTACGCGCTCCACCTACGACGCGGTAGGCACAGTCCGTTTTCCCGAACGGGCCACGGAGGCCTACATCGAGCGATTCCTGAAGACCATCGACGTCAACACGATCAAATCATCCGGACTCAAACTCGTCATCGATTATTCCAACGGTATTGCCTCCACCATCTTCCCGAACATCCTGGGCAACCTGAACGTCCAGGTGGTCTCGCTCCACGCCTACCTCGACAGCAAGAAACTTACCCGGACAAGGGAGGAAATTGAACAATCCATTGGGGAATTGGCCCATGTCGTCACCTCCCTCAAGTATGATCTGGGTTGTATGCTGGATCCCGGGGCGGAAAAAATCCTCGTGGTAGATGAACATGGCCGTCATATCAATAACGACCGACTCCTCACGTTGATGACAAAGCTTGTCGTCCTCGCCTATCCCGAGCTCAAACGCATCGCCGTCCCCATCTCGGCGTCCGGTGAAATAGACCTACTGGCTAAGGAGTATGGCCTGACGGTCCTGAAGACCCGCGATAACCATCTCGCCCTGATGGAAGCGGCGGCAGACAAGCAAAATCGCTTTGTCGGCGGGACCAAGGGTGGGTTCATTTACAACGACTTTCTGTTTGCCTCCGATGGCATGTACTCTGTCGCGAAACTCCTGGAATGCCTTGCGCAGACCAGGAAACATCTGGGCGAGCTGGATCGGGAAACACCTCATTTGCATTTGGTTAAAAAAGCCGTTCCTTGTTCATGGAGCGTTAAGGGACGGGTCATGCGGCACCTCATGAAAGATTCGGAACGGATCCAGCGGGAGCTGATCGATGGAGTAAAAATTTTCCCGCGACAACAGGACCACCGCACCTCGGTGCTCCTGAACCCCGATCGAACCCGCCCCCTCTTCCACATCAATGCCGAATCGGAGGATCTGGGTTTTGCAGAGAGCCTGGCGGGGGAATACGCGGAAAAGCTTCAGCAATGGATCAACAACGAGTAGCGAAGAGGGACACGAGTTTACCCTGAGCGTGGAGCGACCATGAAGATAGCAGAAATTTTACATGAGCAGGTTGTCCGCACCCAACTTCCGGGCAACACCAAGACCGACA
>JACPUH010000093.1 GCA_016192345.1 Ignavibacteriales bacterium
CACAGACCGACCGTCAAGCTCGAGGGGGTGAACCTGTTCCGGGAGTACGCGGTGTTTTCGGAAAGGGAGAACGGGTTGATCCGGTTCGTGCTGTATCATTTCGGATCGCGGAGCCGGAAGACCATTGACTTCCCCGAGCCGGCGTATGCCGCCTCCGGCGGGGGCAATCCCGAGTTCAACACGACGATATTTCGGTACAACTATCAATCCTTCATCACTCCTAACTCGGTGTACGACTACGATATGGCGACCGGCAAGCAGACGCTCCTGAAGCAGACTGAGGTGCTCGGCGGGTATGACCCGACGCAGTATCATTCAGAACGCATCTCGGCGCGTGCGTCCGATGGGACCATGGTTCCGATCTCGCTTGTCTATAAGAAGGGGATGAAGAGGGATGGAACCAACCCTCTTCTGTTGTATGCCTATGGGTCGTACGGCATTTCCCAATCTGCCACGTTCTCCGTGGTACGGCTGAGCCTGCTTGATCGAGGTGTTGTGTACGCTTTGGCCCATATCCGGGGAGGGGGTGAGATGGGTGAACAATGGTACGACGACGGCAAGTTGCTGAAGAAAAGGAATACCTTCACCGATTTTATTGCCTGTGCGGAACATCTCATCAAGGAACAGTATACGTCGAGCACCCGTCTCGCGATTCAGGGGGGAAGCGCCGGGGGACTGTTGATCGGGGCGGTGGTCAATATGCGCCCGGACCTGTTCAAGGTGGCCCATCTCGCTGTTCCGTTTGTCGATGTCATCAATACCATGCTGGATGAGTCGCTGCCTCTGACGGTGGGGGAGTTCCTCGAATGGGGTAACCCAAAAAAGAAGGAAGAATATGAGTATATGAAGACGTATTGTCCGTATACGAATATCGAAGCCAAAAACTATCCTGCGATCCTTGTCACAACCTCGTTCAATGACAGCCAGGTGATGTACTGGGAACCGGCAAAATACACGGCGAAGATGCGGGAGCTGAAAACCGACAAGAACCTTCTGGTCTTCAAGATCAACATGGGGGCCGGACACGGAGGCGCATCGGGCCGGTACGATGCTTACAAAGAGCAGGCCTTTAACTATGCATTTCTCCTGGGCCAATTTGGTATAGCGCAATAACAAACAACACCTTCATCTCCCGTTGCCGTTCATCACTATGAGGAGGTCGTTATGCAACCCGTTCCATCACCAGCCAACACGAATCGACCGGTGGAGTATGCAGGGTTCTGGCGCAGGTTTATAGCATGGTGCATCGATGCCATTTTGATCAGCATGGTTTCGTTCATTGTCATTATCCCTATCCTCGGCCTTGTGGGGATCGGTATCGGGATCAGCGCTGCAACAGATGAACCGGAGGCAGCCGTGGGGTTCATCCTTGCCGCAATCGGGGCGTATATCTTCAGCATCTTTGTCCTGGAGATAGCCGGGTGGCTCTATTTCGCGATCATGGAATCATCCGAGAAAATGGGGACCCTGGGGAAGCTCGCCATGGGGATCATCGTGACCGATACGGATGGAAAGCGGATATCCTTTGGACGTGCGACGGGGCGGTATTTTGCCAAGATCCTTTCGGGAATGATCTTTGCCATCGGATACATCATGGCCGGCTTCACCCAACGAAAACAGGCACTGCATGATATTCTCGCGAGTTGTCTGGTTGTTATGAAGTAACCGGTCATCGGGTGTCCATACATTCATGCGGCGGGGAGATCGCTCCCCGCCGGCACCTGTTCCTCTCTTGCCACAATTCTTCGTCAATCCAACATGCGATCCGGCCTCCCCGCTTCCCGGGATGGGAGGGGAGGCTCTCCTCTTCCATGCGGGGATGGAGGGATATCGTTCGACCCCGCTTCTTCCTCTTCCATCACTCCAACAAAGTCTTAGTCTGCAACAACTCTGGATCAAAGATGAGTCGGACAGGTTCGGTCTCCCATCCTTCAAGATCCTGGGTGCTTCTTGGGCCGTCTATCGGGCTTTATGCGAACGGTTAAGGCTTTCGGTTGAAAGCAATCCCTCGCTGAACGCCCTGCGGAGTCGGCTCTCATCATTGCCACCGGTTACCCTCACCTCTGCAACCGACGGGAACCATGGCCGCGCCGTCGCACGTGTGGCAAAGCTCCTTGGTCTCCCGGCCCGTGTCTTCATGCCGGCGGGGTCGTCCCTTCTTCGTATTCGGGCGATTGAGGGAGAGGGGGCGAGTGTTGTGGTGGGAGGAACCTATGACGATGCCGTTGCCGCAGCTGCTCGCGATGCGAAGGGAGACGGGTTGTTGGTCCAGGATACCGCATTCACCGGGTACGAACGGATACCGGCTTGGATCGTGGAAGGGTATGCAACCCTGTTGGCTGAAGTCGATGAGTCCCTCCGTCTTAACGGGGAACCTGCGCCGACCCACGTTTTCGTCCAGATGGGGGTCGGCTCGCTGGCGGAGGCGGTCGTTCGCTATTATCGCCGCGAAGGAACGAAGGCAGGACCAATCATGATCGGCGTCGAGCCGGATGAGGCGGCATGCATCCTTGAATCAATAAGGAAGGGGGCTGTTGTCACGCTCGAAGGCGAGCAGCATTCCATCATGGCCGGTTTGAATTGCGGGACGATGTCCTCCTCGGCCTTTGCAATCCTGAAACGTGGCATCGATTGTTTTGTGACCATCGACGATGAACGTGCCAAGGAGGCCACGCGCTTGCTTGCGAACGAAGGGGTTGTTTCCGGTGAGACCGGTGCTGCCGGTTTGGGAGGACTGATCGAGATCATGTCTCACGACAAAATGAAAAACATGGTTGACCTTTCCGCCGCAAGTCGTGTCTTGTTGATTTCCACAGAAGGGGCAACAGATCCTGGTTCCTATGAGGCCACAACAGGCAGAAGCCCGTTCGATCGCAAGAAGGCGAAATGACTGATGCCCCGGAAATTATTTCCTTTGCAGATGGAGAGCGGTTATAAATGAAAGGCTGTTTTTGAGCGATTTCTCTCATCGCCCTTGTGCGGCACAAATCTTGAAAGTGAGAATGGGTCAGGCAGGTTCCTTCCCACTCGCTGAAGGTATGGGGTCGCATGGGTACGCAACAACTGATGCTGGTTATCCTTGGCGTTATTCTTGTCGGTATTGCCATTGCCGTCGGCATCAGCACCTTCGAGGCGCAAAGCATCCGTTCGAATCTCGATGCGATGACGAACGACATGAATCACATTGCTGCCAACGCGTATCAATTCAAACTGCGCCCGGCGAAACTTTCCGGCGGAGACGGCTATTACAGCTTGTACGAGATCCCTCCGGGTCTTGCTTCCAATGCGAATGCCACTTATACCATCGAGGAAAAGTCCCGGAACGAGATAGTGTTCCTTGGAACTTCCGCGATTGACCCCGCCAATACCATCACCGCGACGATCAATACCGAAGGGGTGCTCGGGGGGTGGACCTATACGGGAGCGTTTCAGTAAAAACAATCCTAACCCCCTTCTTACCATTGTTCCTGCTGTTTTCGCGATCCTTCCGTCCTCAAGCTTCAAATTGACTTTCTACGATTGTGTTGGTAGCTTACGCCCCGTTGTACCGCGGTGAAGCCAGCCCGCACATCTCTCCCTCACGAAAGGATGCTCTCCCGATGAAGTTCCATATCCTCGTTCTCTGCGGATCTCTTTTCGTACTGTTTTCACTGACGGCTGTATCCCAGCCGGCTCTGACCACGACTCGTCTCGAAGATGCTCAAACCGCAGAACGGGTGAAAGCCGAATTCCTCCACGCGTGGAGCGCCTATAAACGGTACGCATGGGGGCATGAGCATCTCAAACCGCTTTCGCGTTCGTACGACGACTGGCACACCGAATCGCTGATGACCACAGCCGTCGATGCCCTTGATACCATGATCCTGATGGGACTGAACGAGGAAGCCGGGAAGACCAGGGATTTTATCGTCGAAAATCTCTCGTTTGACAAGGATGTGGAGGTGAAGAACTTTGAAATCACCATCAGGCTTCTCGGCGGACTGTTAAGCGGTTACCAACTCATGCGGGATGACCGCCTCCTGAAGCTGGCTGATGATTTGGGGGGAAGGCTCTTGCCTGTCTTCGATTCGCCGACAGGCATGCCGTATATGTATGTCAACCTCCGGACGGGAAAGGTCCGGGAGGCAGTCTCCAATCCGGCTGAGATCGGAACGTTGCTGATCGAGTTTGGCACGCTCAGCAAGCTCACCGGCAAGCCGGTCTATTATGAGAAGGCAAAACAGGCTCTCGTGGAACTCTTCAACCGACGCTCATCGCTCGGCCTGATCGGCGAGCAGATCAACGTCGAGACCGGCGTCTGGGTCGATCCGAGCAGTCACATCGGAGGCAGGATCGACTCGTATTATGAATACCTCTTGAAGTGCTGGCGTTTGTTCGATGATAAGGATTGTGAACAGATGTGGAAGGAGAGCGTTGCAGCATTGCACAAGCACCTTGCCCACGAGGTCCCGTCGGGTCTCTGGTACGGGCGGGTCGATATGATGACCGGGGAACGGAAGAAGACTTGGTTCGGAGGCCTTGAGGCTTTTCTTCCGGCCGTCCTTGCCCTGGGAGGTGACCTTGATCGGGCGAAGCGACTCCAGGAATCATCGTACGCGATGTGGAACGTGGCGGGACTTGAGCCGGAGCTGCTTGACTACTCGACGATGAAGATCCTTAACCCCGGATACCCACTCCGCCCCGAGATCATGGAATCGGCCTATTACCTTCTGTTTTTTACAGGCGATTCCCGGTACCGGGAAATGGGTCGGACGTTCCTGGAAAGCCTGATCAAGTACAGCCGGACTGAAAACGGTTACGCCGCTTTCCGGAATGTGGAAACGAAAGAGCAAAAGGATGAGATGGAGAGCTTCTTTCTGGCTGAGACGCTGAAATACCTTTACCTGATCTTTGCCCCCCGGGAGACCATCGACCTCAATACCGTTGTCTTTAATACTGAAGCACACCCGATTCGCAGGACGTGGTGACGCTTCCCTTCGCCTGCACGTTTTGCCATTTCGTACTTCGTTCTCTATATTGATGGGTCAAAATTGTCCTGTATTCCATCCCAGAGGAGACCATGAAGACTCTTTTCCATTCCCTCATTGCAGTCGTCCTCACCCTTATTCCCGTCTCAGCTCAGAACCTTCTGGACAATAAAACCCGCGACCTTCTTCACGAGGCGCTGAGCGGTGAACTGGCAAAAGAACATGTCCTCCAGATCACGCGTCACCATCGGATCCAGGGCTCGCGCGGCTTCCGAAATGCCGCCCAGTACGTCCTCCAACAACTCCGGTCCTTTGGATACTCGGAAAAGGAATCGTTGATCGAGTCGTTCCAATCGGATGGGCGTGTTTCGTACCAGACATGGCAATCCCCGTCCGGATGGGATATCGAGCGGGGAGAACTGCGGATGCTGGAGCCGTATGAAGAACGGATCGTCGGTTACCCTGAAATTGCGATGAGCGTCATAACGTATTCCAACGCCGGCGACGCGACGGCCGAGCTTGTATGGGTCGGGTCTGGAACGGGCGATGAGGATTACAAGGGTAAGGATGTGGCTGGAAAGTTCGTCCTTGCGACCGGCTACGGCGGGTCGGTCCACCGCCTCGCAGTGCTGAAGTACGGAGCGAAAGCCGTCGTCTGTTACCTGGACGACGACCGGGCAAAAGAGTACCCCGATATGTTGCAGTACACCGGTATGTGGCCGAAGGCCGAAGAGCTGGACCGCGTGACCTTCGGGTTCAACCTGACGAACCGGCAGGGAACGAAACTGCGCGGGCTCCTGGAGTCGGGGAAAAAGGTTGTGATGCGCGGCCAGGTCCAGGGGGTTGGGCTCGAGTCTTATTTCATGGATGTCGTTGTGCTCCGGATCCCGGGCTCGGAGAAGCCGGAGGAGGAGTTGGTCTTCAGTGCGCATCTCGATCACCCCAAGGAATCGGCCAACGACAATGCCAGCGGTTCCGGGGCCCTGCTCGATATCGCGCGCGCGTTGAAGGAACTGGTCGATGCCGGGAGGTTGCCCCGTCCAAAACGCTCTCTGCGGTTCCTCTGGGTGCCGGAGTTCTTCGGGACCATGGCGTACATCGACGCCCATCCTGAGATGGTCGGGGTGGAACGGGGAGGAAAGTTCCTTGCCAATATGAATATGGACATGGTGGGGGAGAATACGGAACTTCTGCACTCGAAGCTGGTGCTGACCCGCACACCCCCCTCGATCCCTTCCGTTGTGAATGATGTCGTCCGGAACATGGCGCACATGGTGGATGGCATGGATATCCGCACCCCGCGCGGCAGTTTATCGGAGTTCAATTACCGGGTGACGGAATACCAGGGGGGGAGCGACCATATGATGTTCAACGACCTCAAGATCCCGGGCATCATGTTCTTCCACGATCCCGACTACACGCACCATACCTCCGAAGATACGCCGGATAAGGTCGATCCTGTCGAGCTGGAACGGTGCCAAATCATTGCCACCGGGACGATGATCTATCTGGCCAACCTCGATGCCTCGCAAGCATTGGACGTGACGTACTTGACGGCTGCAGCGAGTGCGGGGCGGTTGGGGGAGGCGGGCCGAAGAGCGCAACAGACTCTCGCCTTATCTTCCAATGCCGCGCATGCCTGGGCTGAGGCGCAGAATATCCTCAACCAGGGTCTTGCTGTTGAGCAGCGCTCGGTTGCGTCGGTCCTGCATTTCAACGTCGCCGATGGAATCCGGCGGACCGTTGCGATGGTGCAGCGCCAGCTTGCACAGCAACACGAATCTTTGACCCAGTCGCTTGGTCTCCTTGCCGCCTCGCGTGGAGTGCGCGGAGGCCGGCCGCAGCCACTCGATCCAAAGCCCGATACTCGTGTCCCGGCCCGACTGACCCGTGGACCCCTTTCCTCGGATGTGCCATTTAACGCGCTTCCTCCCGAAGCACTCATGTGGTACAATACGGAAGGGGCAAAACTGAACGGCATGCATCGCTGGGAGATTGTCAATATGATGGATGGAAGACGGTCGGTTTCGGAAATCCGCGATTTTGTCAGTGCGTACTATGGGACGGTCGATACCGATCTCGTGGCACGGTATGTGGAGGATCTTATCAAAGCCGGAGTGGCCCGGTGGAAATAGGCCTGCATCGGTTGTCGTCATAAAGCTCTACCAACAGGAGAAGACCATGGAACACTTCAAGCAAAGTATCTACGATCTCATCGTCGAAACCTCAACAAACCTGCCGCCGGATGTCCGGCGCGCGATCAAGAGCGCGATGGAGCGGGAAAGGAGAGGGACACAGTCCGACCTCGCGCTCGATACCATCGCGATCAACGTCGATATGGCGGCGGCCAATTGCGGTCCGATCTGTCAGGACACGGGAATGCCGACCTTCGAGATCAAAACTCCCATCGGGGCAAACCAGCTCGTGATGAAACAAGCGATTCGCGAGGCTATTGCGGAAGCTACGAAGGCGGGGAAGCTTCGGCCTAATTCGGTCGATTCCCTGACCGGGAAGAACAGCGGCAATAACCTCGGGGAGGGAACCCCTGTAATCCACTTCGAACAGTGGGAAAAGAACGAGATCGAGGTGAGGCTTCTTCTGAAGGGAGGTGGGTGCGAAAATAAGAACATCCAATACTCGGTTCCCTGCGAGCTTCCCAACCTTGGTCGTGCGGACCGGACACTGGACGGCGTCCGGAAATGTATCCTGCATGCCGTGTGGCAGGCGCAGGGGCAGGGGTGCAGCATTGGGGCAATCGGTGTGGCGATCGGAGGAGACCGGAGTTCCGGTTACGCGTTTGCCAAGCAGCAACTGTTCCGCACGCTGGATGACATCAACCCGAATCTGGAGCTGGCGAAACTGGAGAACTATATCCTCGAGAATGCCGATAAACTGGAGATTGGGACCATGGGGTTCGGCGGCAATGCCACGCTCATCGGATGCAAGATCGGGGCGTATAACCGGCTCCCGGCAAGCTTCTTCGTCAGCGTCGCGTATGATTGCTGGGCCTTCCGGCGTCTGGGCGTCGTGCTTGATGCCTCCACCGGGAAGATCAGGAACTGGTTGTACAAAGATGACAGCCCGGTGATGAAGCTGGCACGGCAGGAGGAACTGACCCTGACCGGCAGGGAGGTGCGCATGACCACCCCCTTCTCGGAAGAACAGGTCCGCAGCCTGAAGGTGGGGGATGTCGTGCTTCTGAACGGCACACTCCATATGGGGCGCGATGTGCTGCATCATCATCTGATGAGCCATGACTCCCCCGTCGACCTGAACGGCGGGGTGATCTATCATTGCGGCCCCGTTGCCTTGAAGCAGGACGATACATGGGTGATGAAGGCGGCCGGTCCGACGACCAGCATCCGCGAGGAACCCTATCAGGGGACGATCATCAAGAAGTTTGGCGTTCGCGCCGTTGTGGGAAAAGGAGGGATGGGGGCAAAGACACTTGCCGCCCTGAAGGATCATGGGGCTGTGTACCTGAATGCCATCGGGGGCGCTGCACAATACTACTCTCGTTGTATTGAAGAGGTCGAAGGTGTTGATCTGTTTGAATTCGGTGTCCCGGAAGCAATGTGGCATGTTCGCGTGAAGGATTTCCCTGCCATCGTGACCATGGATGCGCATGGCAACAGCCTGCACGCTGATGTCGAGAAGGCTTCCGCGGGCGAGCTTGCAAAATTAGCCGAGGAAGCAGTCCTCTAAAGGAAATGTAAGGTAAGCAAAACGGTGCCGCGTCATCATGGCAAAACGAAACGGGCCGGGCAACTACGAGCGGATCTGGGAGACGGTCCGCCACATTCCCCATGGGAAGGTCGCAACCTACGGTGAAATTGCCGAACAGAGCGGTTTGCCCGGTCAGCCCCGGCTCGTAGGTTACGCGCTGCATAATTTGCCGGATGGATTGGATGTGCCGTGGCATCGCGTCATCAACGCGCAGGGAATGATCTCGCTCCGCAAAAAGACCCGGGGGCATGCCCGCCAGCGGAAACTGCTCGAGGAGGAAGGGGTTGCGTTCCGGAACGACCGCATCGATTTTGCTTCTTTTGGCTGGCTCCGGTCCCCCAAACCCTCTTTTCGTAAGACCAAACGTTGACCAGGATCGACTATCCTGTGACACCGGCTGTCCGCGTGTTGCGTGAAAACAGCATCCCGTTTGTTCCTCATACATACACCTACGAAGAGCACGGAGGTACTCAAGCCTCCGCCCTCGCCCTCAACGTTTCCGAACATCAAGTCATTAAGACGCTCGTGATGGAGACCGATGGGGGAAAACCGCTCCTGGTGCTGATGCATGGCGATTTTGAAGTATCGACGAACAATTTCGCGCGCGTTCTCGGCGTGAAAAAAGTCGAACCGGCTTCCCTGGCCCAGGCGCTCAAGCATACCGGGTACCAGTTCGGCGGCACGAGCCCGTTCGGCACGCGGAACCGGTTGCCAGTCTATGCCGAAAAGACTATATTCGACTTACCGCGTATCTACATCAACGGCGGCAAACGGGGATTTTTGGTGGAGATCATGCCAACCGACCTCCAGAGCGTTCTCTCCATCGTTGAGGTCGACGTTGCCATCAAGGTATCACCGGGTTCCTGAAGCCGCGGGGATGAAGATGCTGAGAAGCTTTCAACCACGAAGGAAGAACAGTCATGGGGACACGCAGGGAGAAGGATTCGCTCGGTGAGAGGGAGATTCCCGAAGATGCCTATTACGGCATCCAGACCCTCCGCGCACTCGAGAACTTTCCGATCAGCGGCCTGAAGCCGAAGCCGGCCTATATCGAAGCCACGATCCACATCAAGCGCGCAGCCGCGATCGTCAACGAGGACCTGGGATTGCTCGATTCCCCGAAGGCCGATGCGATCGTCCGCGCAGCGGATGAAGTATTGGCGGGAAAACTGCGCGAGTGGTTCGTCGTCGATGTCTACCAGGCGGGGGCCGGTACCTCCCATAACATGAACTGCAACGAAGTCCTTGCCAACCGTGCCGTCGAGCTCATGGGAGGCAAGAAGGGGGAGTACACGCGCATCAGTCCCAACGATCATGTGAACATGGCGCAATCGACGAACGATGTCTGCCCGAGCGCCATCCGTATCGGGGCCTTGATCGAGATACGAACCCTCCTGCCGATCCTGGAGAATCTGGAACGAACCTTCTTGAAGAAAGGGAAGGAATTCGACAAGGTCGTCAAGTCGGGCCGGACGCATCTCATGGATGCGACGCCTGTACGGCTGGGGCAGGAATTTACCGCCTATGGCGTCAACATCCGAAAACACCGGGAATCGATCGGTCATGCGGCAGAGGCATGCAGGGAGTTGGGGATTGGAGGGACGGCAACGGGCACCGGGCTCAACGCTCACCCTGAGTACCGGTCCCGGATGATCCAACAATTGAAGAAACAACTCGGCATGGAGTTTGTCATGGCGGAGGATACCTTTGAAGCCATGCAGAGCCTCAGGCCGTTTGTGGAGCTCTCGGGGGCACTTCGCAACTTCGCGCAAGACCTCTCCCGCATTTCGAACGACATCCGGCTCATGGGGTCCGGTCCCACCACGGGATTGGCGGAGATTAACCTCCCTGCCGTGCAACCCGGTTCTTCAATCATGCCGGGCAAGGTCAATCCTTCCATGGCGGAGATGGTGAACCAGGTTTGTTTTCAGGTGATCGGGTGCGACACCACGATCCTCCTCTCCGCACAGGCTGGACAACTTGAGCTCAACGTGATGATGCCGGTGGTGGCATTCAACCTGCTTCATGCGATCGGGATCCTGAGAAATGCCGTCGATGTCTATATCCGGTTCTGCCTGGACGGACTTTCTGCCAATGAGGATCGTTGCCAGACGTATGCAGAAAACAGCACGAGCATCGTGACTGTCTTGAATCCCCACATCGGGTACCTCGCGGCCGCGGAAATTGTCAAAGAGTCTCTCCGCTCGGGTACATCGATCCGTCAACTCGTCCTCGAAAAGGGCTTGCTGACGGAGGAAGAGTTGGGAAGGATCTTCGATCTGAGGGGGATGACCGAGCCGGGGATCCACAAGTAATGGGGTGTCGAAGAGAGGTTTTGGCATCAATTGTGGTAGAAACGCGGAACGTCGGGAGGAGGTTGGCATGAGATTCATGGTCGCTCTTGGGTTGATGATGATCCTCCTGGCTACGGCTCTTCTCGCGCAATCTCTGGTCAAGGGGATGCTTGCCGGGAGGGTGCTTGATGACTCGACGGGCTTTCCCATCTCCAATGTCAACGTCTTTCTTTCCGGGACCAGCCTGGGGACCACGACCGACGGAAAGGGGGAATTCATTCTTCGGGCCATTCCCCCGGGGACCTATGAGCTGGTGACTTCTTTTGTAGGGTATCAGGTCGATGTCCGACCGGTACGGGTGAACCGGGCTGCCGAGGGTCCGGAAGTGATACGGTTGAAACCCATGGTGTACGATCTCCCGATGGTTGAGATCAGCGCTCCGGATCCTGAGGAGTGGAGGGAAAATCTTAAGACATTTACGGAACTTCTGCTCGGGTATTCGGCAAACGCCTCCTCTTGTACTATTCTCAATCCTCACGTTGTCGATTTTGCCGTCGATCCAAAGACCGGTGCGTTTACGGCGAAAGCCGGGCAACCGCTCATAATCGAAAACAAGGCTCTTGGATACCGGATCGAATACGTGTTGAGGCAGTTCGAATTGAAAGAGACGATCCTCAACTATAACGGGCACCCGAAGTTCGTCGATCTTGAGGCGTCGGACGAGGAACAACTCGCGAGATGGAAGCTGAACCGGTGGAAAGCCTACCGGGGCTCCCTGCAACATCTTCTTGCCTCCATGGCGCAACGCACCATCCGGCGGGAGGGATTCCTGCTGCAACTTACCAAGGAGATGAGTCTCGCCCGATCGGGGGTTCCGCGGAAGCCTGTCGGCCCCGACGATATCCTGGTGCCGACGCCCATGCCCTTCGAGCAGCGCCTCTCCTTCCCGGATTACCTGGAGGTGCGGTTCCTGCGCGAGCCTGCCGAACGGGCGTTCGCCCGGTTTCTTGGAGTCGAGAGAGTCTCCACCACGACCCGATTTTCCGGGGGTGAGGTCAATTATCAGACAAATCTGAGCGATGCCGCGGAGATGCAGATCTCATGGCTGAGGCTGAATGTATTCTCCACGACGATCACATCCAACGGGGCCATGGCTGATCCGCGGGCCATTACGACGTACGGGTATCTTTCCTATGAACGGCTCGCCGAGATGCTGCCGCTCGATTTCACTTCCACGACGAAAGAAGCGCACCTCCAATGACCCTTTCGCTTTTTCGCCACCTCTGGGGTGTCACCGATCCCTGGGAGACCGTCTTTCCGAAAATCAAAGAGAAGGGGTACCACGGGATTGAATGTCCTGTCCCTGAAGCTTCTGCCCATGACCGGTTCCGTGCATTGCTACAACAGTACGGCTTCCGGTATATTGCCCAGATCTTCACTGAAGGGAAGACTCTAGCAGAGCACCTGGCATCCTACCGGCGGCAGCTTGAAGGGGCTGTGGCTTTCGAGCCTGTGCTGGTAAATTGCCACGGAGGGAGGGATTCGTTCAGCGATATGGAGGCGGAAGCCTTTATGGGTGAGGCGCTGGAGTTTGAGCGGTCTCTGGGGGTTCGCGTCGCGCACGAAACGCATCGTGGCCGTATCCTGTATAATCCCTGGGTCACCGACCGGCTCCTGGCGAAGTTCGGCGACCTGAAGTTGTGCTGCGATTATAGTCATTGGGTCTGTGTCTGTGAGCGTCTGCTGGACGATGTTCCGGAAATCCTCCAGCGGTGTGCCCGGCACGCCATTCACATTCATGCCCGCGTAGGGTACGAAGAGGGTCCACAGGTTCCCGATCCGCGCGCACCGGAATATCGACGGCACCTCGAGGCACATGAGGGGTGGTGGAGAATGGTGTGGGATGCCCAGAAGCAGCGGGGGGTGAAGGAGTCAACGCTTACACCGGAGTTCGGCCCCCCCGACTACATGCACACGCTTCCTTATACTTCTGCCCCGGTGGCCGATCTTTGGCAAATATGCGACTGGCAGGCCAAGCGGCAAATGGATAATTTCGCAGGTATGACCTGATATGTGTCGGATTGAACTTTTTCCCCCTCCCACCGTAAGCTGTTCAGGCCTCGTTTCCACGTTCTTCCGAATCAAAAAGGTGTACTGTTCCAATGATTAAAAGAACATCGAAGTCCATTAGGGATTTCTACGATGTGTTTACCACCGGTCTCAGCGTCAAGGAGATCGAAAGGCTTGTCAATGTCGAAGCGAAGGGTTCGTACGAATTCTACCTACGCAACGTCAAGCCGGAAGCCCAGCAAAAGAACAGCGTCAAACGGTTCCTGGTATTCTGCTGGAATATGTTCCTCGCATTTCTGCTTAAGCTCACGCCGGCCCGCCGTCTCTTCTACGCGATCGCTGTCTTTTGTTTATTATACGCCTGGTTGTACGCCGATTTGGGCTATGCGGTGCTCGGGTTTGTCATTGTGAATTTTCTTCTTGCCCTTGAAGTCGCCGACAGAATGATTACGAAGGACGAACTTGATCTGGCGCGGGAAATCCAGTTAAGCCTCCTTCCCGGGAAACTCTCTTCGCCGGAGGGGTATGACCTTGCTGCTCACAGCGAAGTGGCAAAGAATGTCGGTGGAGATTATTATGATCTCATCGCGCTTGCCGATGGAAGCTCGCTGGTGGTGATCGGCGATGTGTCGGGAAAAGGGATCTCCGCTGCGTTGTATACGGTGAAGGTTCAGACCGCGCTCCAGCTTATCGCCAAGGACTCAAGCGATCCGAAGGAATTGCTGGTTCGGTTGAACCGGCATCTCTACGGACAATTGAAGAAAAATTATTTTCTCACCATCGCCGTCGTTCAACTCTATCCCGATGGACGGTTCCGCTACTGCCGGGCGGGGCACACCCCCGCGATTTTCTTTGAATCAGCAGAACCGCGCTGGACCAGGCTTCAGCCCGGAGGGGCGGCTCTCGGATTGGCCCCTTCCGGTGTACAGACGGAGGTTATGCCGGACTTTGCCGGTGCGAACGGCGCCAATGGCGACCATCATTACGAGGCCATGGTGGATATCCATGAAGGAAGCATGAGGGAAGGAGACGTCCTGTTCCTCTACACCGATGGTGTTATCGAAGGGGTGAACTCCGGTCAGCAGGAGTTCGGCGAACAGCGCGTTGGGGAGATCGTATCGCGTAATGCCAACGTTTCCGCGGGAGGGATCAAGACGATCATGATGCGGGAGCTCTCAGCGTTCAGGGCGGAGGCGGAACTGCGGGACGACACGACGTTCTTTGTGATCAAGCGGGTTGGGGAGCCTTCGACAGAGTGACTTGCGTACCATCAAGGACCTCCTGCCGACGGGTTTGAAGTTTTAGGATTTGAAAGGAACCATCATGCACATAATCTCCGCGGTAACCCTCCTTGCTCTTGTCTCCCTCTTTCAAGGGAAGGATGGCCCAGCGTTTGAAATTCCCCGAACCACCGGATTGCATTGGTTCAAGGGGAACACCCATACGCACACCACAATGAGTGACGGAGATTCTGCTCCTGAGGAAGTCGCCCGATGGTACAAAGAGAAGGGATATCGCTTTCTTGTTCTCTCCGATCACAATGTTTTTCCTGACCCAGCGACGCTTTCGAGCCTTGTCGATTCTTCCTTCCAGTTGATCCCGGGGGAGGAATTGACATCAAGCTTCCGGAAAAAGCCTGTCCATGTCAATGGGCTGAACATTCCCCATGTGTTAGCCCCACAAATCGACACGACGCTGCTTGGAACGATTCAGAAGAATGTTGACGAAGTCAGAAACGTGAAGGGGGCCCCTCACATCAACCACCCGAACTTCGGATGGGCAATTGACCAATTCACATTGCTGAAGGTGAAAAATAACAACCTACTGGAAATTTTCAATGGACATCCGCTGGTCCACAATGTTGGGGGAGGCGGAACGCCGGGCCTGGAGGAGGTTTGGGACTTTCTTTTGACTTCCGGGATGAGGATCTATGGGATTGCGGTCGATGATGCACACCATTTCAAAGGTGAGTTCGGACCTGCCCGGTCGAATCCGGGAAAGGGGTGGGTGGTCGTCCGTGCCCGTTCACTGAATGCCCAAGAGATCATCGATAACCTCGAAGCGGGATTGTTCTATGCCAGCACGGGGGTTGATTTGGAGGATGTGATTGTCGAGCCGGACAGGATCGAGGTGCGAATCAGGCAGCGATCGAATTTCAAATATCGGACGGAGTTCATCGGGGCGGGAGGCAAGGTGCTGTCGCAATCGATGGAAAACACCGCAGTGTACCATCGAAAGGGGGATGAACAGTACGTCCGCGCGAAGGTCTTCGATTCTGGAGGGGGTGTGGCGTGGGTGCAACCGGTCTTTATCCGTAAGAACTGAACAAGGAAGGCGGCATGCAGCACAGCCGCCTTCCTGTTTGCTATACGTGTCGGGAGAGCTTAGTGGAACGAATGCCCACCCCTGACGCGGCCCGCGCTCATGGCTTTAAGGAGACTGAGCTGGCCGCGCCGTTGTTTCTGTTGAAGCCCGCGTTTCTCTTTGCGGTCGAGCTTCCGGAGAAGCGATGGTGAAGGTGTGGCGTTGGGCTTGTACGATGTGTCTTGTTTCATCCGTACCTCCTGAAGTATTGTGGCAGGATGGAGCATGGGGAGGAGGGGCTCTGACCGATGGTACGAGACCTTTTCGATTTTGTCAAGCAGGGAAATACTTATTGCCCGATGGGCCCTTTTTTTGTATATTGGGACGTCATTTGGGGAATGTGACGGGGCAGTCTCTATAACTTTTCTTCCAAGCTGGCGTAGCTCAGCGGTAGAGCAGCGGTTTCGTAAACCGCAGGTCATCGGTTCAAATCCGATCGCCAGCTCAACAACGACCCAAGGGGGAATGCTCCAGTGCCGGAGATCAGTCGTTTCTACGGAATTATCATTCAATGGAACACCCCATCTATCGTGTAACGGACTTTCAAGTCGTCGGCCCCCATAGGCTGACGGTTTGGTTCAATGACGGGCATTCACAGACGATTAATTTCGAACCCATGCTCGTGGGGGATGTTTTTGGCCCACTTCAGGACCTCTCGGTCTTTAACAATGTGAAAATCGATCCGGAAGTTCACACCTTGGTATGGCCGAACGGTGCGGACTTTGACCCGGCGACACTTCACGACTGGCCGGATCACGAAGCCGAATTGCGGGGGCGAGCGCAAAGCTGGGAAGCAATGCGAACCTGAGCTTTCCTCGGTTTAGCCAACTCACTCGGCTATTTAATTCATCAAAACAAATCCGCGCAGAGCGGATTTTTTATTGAAAACGAGGATTGAAGCGTGGAAGTGCTTGATGTAGCGATAGTTGGAGGGGGTCCGGCAGGCCTCTCCTGTGCCATTGAAGCGGGGAAGCACGGCCTGACATCTGTCGTGCTTGACAAGGGGGCGGTTGTCGACGCTATTCGACGATTTCCGCACGCCTTGACCTTTTTTTCCACCCCCGAGTTGTTGGAGCTAGGGGGCATTCCCTTCCCGAGTTCCGGTTTTCGCCCGACCCGCGTCGAAACTCTTCGTTACTATCAATCCGTTGTCAGGTTCTTCAACCTCCCCGTAAGAACGGGGGAAGAAGTTCGTGCCATCCGAAAAGCCGGGGCGACCTTCGAAGTTGTCACGTCCGGCCAAACATTCCTCGCGAGGAATGTCATTGTGGCAACCGGATACTTCGATACCCCCAATCCTTTCGATGTTCCGGGAGCCCATCTCCCCAAGGTCCACCGGTACTATTCCGAACCGTTTGCCTATACGGGTCGTGAGGTGGCTGTGGTCGGGGGAAAAAATTCCGCCGTTGAGATCGCCCTCGATTTGTTCCGCCATGGAGCGCATGTATCGCTGGTCCATAGAGGGACTGCATTGAGCGACGGTGTGAAATATTGGGTCTTGCCGGATATCGAGAACCGGATCAAGAATGGGGAGATTAAAGCGTACTTCGGGACGGAGGTGGGAGAAATTCAACCGAATACGATCGTGCTGAAAGGGAGGCACAAGGAGGAGATTCCCAACGATGTTCTGTTCGTGATGATCGGCTATCGCCCCGACAATCATCTGCTCGAGCAGGTGGGAGTCCGGATCGACCCGGAAACGCTCGCCCCCCTCCACGATAGTGAAAGCATGGAAACGAATGTCATGGGCCTTTTTGTTGCCGGCTCGATCGCGGCCGGAAAGTTGAATAACAAGATTTTCATCGAAAATGGCCGCCTCCATGGTAAGCAGATCATGGAAGCGATCGAAAAAGCTCGTTGATTTTTGGTCAAGATTTTCTTAGTTTCACACACCTCATGCCACCCATCCCGTGCTTCTCAGCGAAAGGTTTGTAATGAACGAAGGTCAGATTGTTCAGGTAATTGGTCCGGTTGTCGACATCGATTTTTCCGGCGGGAAGCTCCCCGCCATCCTGAACGCCGTTCGGATCCCCCGCGTCAATGCCGAAGGACGCCAGGAGGAACTCATCTGCGAGGTCCAGCAACACCTCGGGGAGGACCGAGTCCGCTCCGTTGCCATGGATTCCACGGATGGACTCGTCAAAGGAATGAAAGCGATCGACACGGATGCGCCGATTAAAGTACCGGTCGGTCCGAAGGTCCTCGGTCGTCTGATTAACGTGACGGGCCACCCGATCGACTCGCTGGGGCCCATTGAGGCTGCCGATTATTACCCGATTCACCGTCCGGCACCAAACTTTGAAAGCCTCTCCACGAAGCAGGAGATGTTCGAAACCGGGATCAAGGTGATCGACCTTCTGGAGCCGTACACAAAAGGGGGAAAGACCGGTTTGTTCGGCGGTGCGGGCGTTGGCAAGACCGTCATTATCCAGGAACTGATCCATAACATTGCAACCCACCACGGCGGGTATTCGGTGTTCGGCGGCGTGGGTGAGCGAACGCGTGAGGGGAACGACCTCTGGCTCGAAATGAAGGAGTCGGGTGTGCTGGACAAGACCGCCTTGATCTTCGGTCAAATGAACGAGCCCCCGGGCGCACGCCAGCGGGTTGCTTTGACGGCGTTGACCACGGCTGAATACTTCCGCGACTCGGAAGGAAAAGACGTGCTGCTCTTTATCGATAACATTTTCCGATTTGTCCAGGCTGGCTCCGAGGTGTCCGCCCTGCTGGGGCGCATGCCCTCTGCGGTCGGGTACCAGCCGACTCTCGGCACGGAGATGGGTGAACTGCAAGAGCGGATCACATCCACCAAGAAGGGGTCGATCACCTCCGTTCAGGCAATTTATGTTCCCGCGGACGACCTGACCGATCCCGCACCGGCAACGACCTTCAGCCATCTGGATGCCACCACCGTCTTGAGCCGTCAGATCTCCGAGCTTGGGATTTATCCCGCCGTGGATCCGCTCGACTCCACTTCTCGTATCCTCCAGCCGGGCATTGTGGGGGATGAACATTACGGAGTCGCCAAGCGTGTCAAAGAGACGCTCCAGACCTATAAGGATCTGCAGGATATCATCAATATTCTTGGCATGGACGAACTGTCTGATGCCGATAAGATCACCGTGGCGAGGGCACGAAGGATCCAGCGATTTCTCTCCCAACCGTTCTTTGTGGCAGAACAATTCACCGGTTATGCGGGCCGCTATGTAAAGGTGGAAGAGACCATTCATGGCTTTAAGATGATCCTCGACGGAGAGTGCGACCACCTGCCCGAGGGCGCGTTCATGTACGTCGGTACGATTGACGAAGTCTTCGAGCGTGCCAAGAAAATGCAGGCGGCATAATGTATGGCGGAGAAAATCTTCAAATTGGAAATAGTCACACCCAAGAAAGTGACCTATAACGCCGGCGTTACGAGCTTTACCGCTCCCGGGGTTGTGGGTGGATTCCAGGTATTACGCAGCCATGCACCCCTTCTCTCCAATGTGGGGGTGGGAGTGGTGAAGATTGTCGATACGGAGGGGAAGGAACTCCATTATGCCACCAGCGGCGGTTTCGTGGAGGTGCATGACAACAAGGTTATTATGATCGCAGAGACGGCGGAACGATCTGATGAGCTCGATGTGAACCGTGCGCAAGCGGCGCGCGACCGGGCGCAAAAAAGGCTTGCTGAGAAAAAGATCGAGGTCGATCTGGATCGGGCGAGGATGGCCCTTCAACGGGCGCTGAACAGGCTCCGCGTAGCTGACCGCTCTTAAGAGCGGCGGGGGTCACCGACCCTTTTTCAGTATGATCTTCCTTTTTTTTCAAGGCGGCAGCTTCGGTTGTCGCCTTTGCCGTTTCCGTCATTACAGTCGCTTTCGGGAATTCTAGGCCTTCCGTCAGTCCAGCCCCTCTCATTCTTGCCCCATTGATGCGTCCGAATTATCAGGTTTCCTGTCGTGAAAAGTCGTCGTTCCGTGGATTCATCCTCCGCGCGCCATGGGCTACATCGCCTGTAGGATTGACATTCACAAGTGAAACGCCTACATTCGTCAGGGTAATTGAGCCCGATTCACTATCCTCTCAGAGTATAAAACTTACAGGAGGCGCGTATGAGTGCTTCGTACAAATCTTGGAAATGCGTGTGGGAACTGATCGTCGTCTGTGTCTTTCTGGCGCAGTTGACGCAAGCCCAACAAACGCGGCAAACCTATACGATCACCGGTACGGTGACGGATGCAAAGACCGGTGAGGCGCTTGTCGGCGCCAACGTGACAATCCGTGGCACGTCGGTTGGAGCATCTGCGGACCGGGAGGGCAAGTACACGATCCTTGCCACACTCTCTCCAGGTTCCTATCGGGTTGCTCACTCGTTTGTCGGGTACAAGACGAAGGTCACGGATCTTCAGCTCGCCCAGCAGGCGATCGTGGAGGTCGGAAAGATCGGTCTCGATGAGGATCTTCTTCAAATCCAGGAGGTCGTCGTGACCGGTACGGGATCTGCCATGGAGAAGGAGCGGCTTGGGAATGCGGTGGCGACGTTGGCCGGAAGCCGTATTGCTGATGCCTTTGCCCCGACCTTGGATGCGGCATTGGTCGGAAAAATCGCCGGCGCCCAGGTTCAACAAAACTCCGGTACCCCCGGAGGCGGTGTCTCCGTCCGCCTGCGAGGGACTTCGACCATCTCCGCGAGTGCCGAGCCGTTATATATTATCGATGGTGTTATTGTCGACAATAGTTCCAATGAACTCGTCAATCTTGGGGGCTACGTGGGAAACAGGATCGCCGATCTCAACCCGAACGATGTTGACCGGATCGAGGTTGTGAAGGGGGCGGCTGCCGCTGCTTTGTATGGATCGCGTGCGAACAACGGCGTTATTCAGATTTTCACCAAACGCGGGCAGCTTGGAACCCCCCGCGTTTCGTATCGGACGCAGGCCGGGATGGGTGACATCCGGAAAACATACGAGGTCAACATGTATGGGTTCGATAAACCTCCCTCGGATGCGACACGGAAGCAGGTGACCCGGAGCGACTACCAAAAGGATATCTTCCGCACCGCCTACCAGTACGAAAATCACCTCGCGATGTCCGGAGGGAATGAGGACACGAAGTACTATGTTTCCGGGACCCAGACTTCGGAGCAGGGAATTGTCAATGCATCCGACTATCAAAAGATCAACTTCCGCGCGAACCTCGATCAGTTCGTGAACAGCTGGCTGAAGCTTGCCGCGGGGGCGAACTATGTGTACTCGTTTTCCGATCGTGTTCCGAACGGCGGGATCGTCGGTGGGGAAGGTGTGATCACGAACTTTGCCTTCCAGCCGAATTGGGCCGATCTCCGGCCCAACGCTGAGGGAAAATACCCGACACCTCCGTTCGCCGCCTTTGCGAACGAACTGGAAGTTCTGGATCTTTGGAAGGCACCCCTCAGAGTGAATCGCTTCATCGGGAGTCTGCAATTCACGGCAACGCCCATGAGTAACCTCAGTCTCGAATACCGGGCCGGATATGACCAATATCGTGAAAATGCCACGCGGGAAATCCCCGTCGGTTCGTCCGCCGGATACATCACCGGCTTCTCCCAGCAGGCAACGAAGGATGCTCTCCAGTTGAATAGTGACCTCACAGCCACCCATACCGTTATGATGGATGATCTGGGGTTCACGACCGTCGCCGGGTTCAGCCACTCCTACTATGAAGGGACGACCATCATTGCATCGGTGCGCGATCTGATCCCGGTCTCAACGATCTTGAGTTCGGGAGCGACCGCCACGGCCGCGGAGTATCGCGAGAAGCGGGTTATCTATGGGTCCTTCCTCCAGGAGACCGTGGGATACCAGGACAAGCTCTTTCTCACCGGCGCTCTCAGGGTTGACGGTGCCTCGACATTCGGCGAAGACGACCGCTTCCAGCTTTTCCCGAAGGCAAGCCTCTCCTATGTTCTCTCGAACGAGGAATGGTGGGGGGAGACCTTCGGCAGTACTCTCAACCGTTTCAAGTTTCGCCTTGCCTGGGGCCAATCGGGAGGCCAACCTGCCGGTACGTATGATCGTTTTTCCGTGTATCTCCAGCAGAGTAATAGCAACAGACCCGGATTGGTCAACTCGGTTCTCCTGGGCAATCAGAACCTGAAACCCGAACGAATGACCGAAATTGAGGTTGGTGCCGACTTCGGGCTATTCAATGATCGGATCAGCATTGAGGCCACCTACTATGAGAAACAGGTAAAGGATCTCCTCCTGCAGCGGACCCTTCCCCCCTCCACAGGATTCTCAGGGATTCTTGACAACGTGGGGGAACTTGAGAACAAAGGGTTTGAGTTGATGATCAAGGGGATCGCGTGGAACGACGATATGTTGCAGTGGATCAGCTCCTTCACCGTCTCGCAGAACAAGAATAAGGTCACGAAACTAAATGGACCGGCGTTCGCGGCTGCAAACAGCTTCGGGATTTCACGTGTCGCCCAGGGAGAACCGTTGGGATTCTTCTACGGTCCGAAGTACCTGCGGCAAACAGATGGTTCGCTCCTCCTGGATGCCCAGGGACGGCCGCAACGTAATCCCGTTGCAGAAAAACTCGGTGATCCAAATCCGGATTACATCCTTGCCTTCACCAATGAGTTCCAGGTGTACAAGAACCTGAGCGTCTATGTTCAGTTCGATGGCATGATGGGGCAGGATGTGTTTAATTTCACTCGGAGAATCCTGGAAACCCCCGCCTTCGGAAACGGGAAGGGGTACGAAAGGGAACTCAGCGGGGAACTTCCGGTCGGTTATTACAACAACCGGCGAACGGTGTTCGAGGAGTATGTTGAAGACGGCTCGTTCATCAAGTTGCGGGAACTCTCCATCGGATATCTGATGGACAACGAGTTTACGCAGGGTCTCGGTCTTCGCAACCTGCAGGTCCGCCTGACCGGACGTAATCTTTTCTCGATTGACGATTACAGCGGCTACGATCCTGAAATCAATGCTGCATCCCAAAGCACTCTTGTTCGTGGATTTGACTGGTCGACCGTTCCGCTGCCGCGCACATGGATCCTGAGTCTCACCTTGAATCTGTGATGCGGCGCCATGGAACCCATTCAAATCACTTTCGAAATAAAGGATCGAATCATGAAAACGAACAATCTGTTAACCCTCGTTTGGTGTGCATTCCTGCTGGTTGCCGCGGGGTGTGAACTCGACCAGCTCAATCCCAACGCACCGACCGAAGCGCAAGTGTTATCAACTCCGGAAGGAATCAAGGCCCTTGCCGTCGGCTTGCAGGCCCAGTATGGCGAAGGTGTCAATGAAAATGTCGAAGTGTCAAACTTCCTCACCCGCTGGTACGCTACGATGCCTTCGTCCGTGCTTGGTCTCCGTGAACTCGAAACAGGCGGATCCGACGTGCAGGGATTCAATGGTACGGTCAACAACATGTGGAGTACACACTACCGCACCATCAAATCGGCGGAAGACCTGATCACCAACGCTCCAAAGGTGACGCTGGTCGATGGAACGCGGAGCGGAATCATCGCCCTGGCAAAACTCTACAAGGCCATGTCCATCGGAGAATTGATCGAATGCTACGAACAGGTCCCGATTGAAGTCACCTCCTCGCTGACACCGACGTTCGCGAACCGTACGGCGGCGCTGGACTATGTCATTTCCCTCCTGGAACAGGCCCAGCAGGAGATCACGGCAACACCCCCCTCGGCCGATTTCAACGCGAGTATCCTTGGCATCGGGTTTGATTTGACGAATACGATCCGTGCGATGATCGCGCGGTACGCCCTGATCAAGGGGGACCATGACAAAGCGTTGAGCGCGGCAAACTTGGTTGATCTTACCAAGACGTCCTCCATCTTTTACAACAGCTCGACGTCGCGCAATCCCATTTACCTGATCACCATTCAACTTGTGTATTACAGGCCGGTCAGGACGTGGCGGACAAACGCGGAAGCCGGAGACGGACGCGTGGCATATTGGGTCTCCCCCGGTACCTCCAACTCGTTTCTGAGCAAACCGGTGGATGACTTCAACCAGTTCAAAACTGACAACGCAAAATTCTATGTCTATCTCCCGGGTGAAATAACCCTGATCAAAGCGGAAGCGTATGCGCGGAAGAACGACCTGGCGAACGCTCTGATTGAGCTGAACAAGGTGCGGACGAAAGCGACCGATCCAGCAGGAATCGGGGCCGGGCTGCCGCCCAAGACGGCGGCGACACTTCCCAACCAGGGGGCCATGCTGGATGAAATTTTCAAACAACGGCAGTACGAACTCTTCATTACAGGGTTGTTGCTTGGAGATTCCCGTCGCTTTAGCAAACCGCAGGTTGATCGGACTCGAAACTGGCTTCCCTTTCCCGACACCGAGCGTTTGTCGAATCCCAATACCCCCACCGACCCAGCTTTCTAGGCCCAGAGCTTGATCCAAGGGAAGGGAGAGATTTACCACCGGAGTCCGTTGAAGGGAAAATGCTTCGACGGACTCTGGTTGTTCTCTGCCACATTGTTGCCCACATGGGAGCATCATCATGAATCGCTTTCTTCTTCTCTGTTGCTCACTTTTTGTGTTCGCACTTCTTCTCCCGGCACAGCCTCAGTCGGAACATCTATTCTACGCGGTTGACTCGGAGGAATCGTTTCGGAGTCTGAAACAGAATATCGATAAGATAAGCATCGTGGCCCCCGGTCTGTACTCAGTTGATGAAGACGGGGTTGTATGGGGTTCGGTGGATCCCCGCATTCTTGACCTGGCGGCAAGGCACACCGTTGGCGTGATGCCGCTAATTGTGAACCCCGGATTCGACCAACAGATGTTGCACAGACTGCTGGTCAATCCCGAAGCGCGGGCCCGAGCCATCGCCTCGTTCCTCGAAGAATGCGCCCGCTATCGATATGTCGGCATGCAGTTCGACTTTGAAAACCTTCATCAGAACGACAGGAGCGCGTTTACCACATTCTTCAAGGAAACGGCGGAAGCCTTCCATCGTCGAGGGCTCAGGCTGAGTGTTGCCGTGGTTCACAGGCCGGAGGAGTTCGCGGGCCCTACGCCGTATCACAAGTGGTTGTTTGAGAACTGGAGGGCAGGATATGACCTGAAGGAACTGGCGGCAGCCGGAGACTTCATCTCCGTCATGACCTATTCCCAACATACCCGCCGGACGACCCCCGGTCCGAGTGCTGGAATGCCCTGGACCAAACAGGTGGTGGAGTACTTCCTGCGATTTGTACCACCGGAGAAGCTTTCGCTTGGAATCCCGACGGGGGGTATGCACTGGTACACCGCCCTTGATACGGTTCGCTATGTCGCCAATGCTCGCTCATGGAGCAATACGGTCAGCTACGAAACCGCTCTTGGCATCATTGAGCGACACAAGGCCAAGTTGCTCTGGAACGACGAACAGCAAGTCTTGTACGCGGTGTTCGCCAACGTCGGTTTGTTTGAATACATCTACCTGGATGATGCGCGCAGCTTCAAAGCAAAGTTTGATCTTGTTCGAACACTCAAGTTGCGCGGCATCTCTGTGTGGGTCCTGGGAACAGAAGACCCCGCGATATGGAACGGTCTGCCGAAGGTATCCCGCTAGTGGCAGAGTTCGCGATGCTCCGAATTCGTTGACATTCAAACTGAGAAAGGTTATATTCAACCCAAAATTTTAAGGACCTGACAGGAATCAAGGCCTGACAGGTTTGCCAGAGAAGGCTTCATGAAACCTGTCCCGTCTCGCCCTGCCATCACCCGCCCCACCGTCGCAGAGATCGACCTTCGCGCTATTGCCTTTAATCTCAAGGGGATAAGAAAGCACGTGGGGACGGGAGTGAAGATCCTCGGCGTTGTGAAGGCGAATGCCTATGGCCATGGGCTGCACGAGGTCGCCGGTTTCATTGAAAATCGCTATGTGGATTATCTCGGAGTGGCTTTTGCAGAGGAAGGGGCGGCGTTGCGTCGCGGAGGGATCAAGGCGCCAATCCACGTCTTCACTCTCCCGTCACGCTCCCAGGCTACGCTTTACGCCGAGCACCGGTTGGAGGCTACGGTCTGTTCCTTGATGGATTGTCAGATCCTGGATTCTGTCGGAACGAAGTTCCGCAGGACCATTCCGGTCCATCTCAAAATTGATACCGGGATGAACAGGATCGGGGTCAAAACCGGCGGGATCCGGCCCTTGCTGAGGGCGATCGCGAAGTTGAAGCGGATTGAAATAAAGGGTGTTTTCACCCACTTTGCGACATCGGATGCCCGTGACAAACGTTTTGCCAGGGGCCAGTTGGGCCAATTTCTGCAGGGACTTGATGTCCTCAGGGCTGAACTTGTGGAACCCGAGCTTGTGCATGCCGCGAACAGCGGGGCAATTCTCGATCTCCCGGAATCGAGGTTTTCCATGGTGCGGCCGGGAATTATTTCGTATGGTTACTATCCCTCGCACGAAACGGGCGAAAGCATACCGCTCAAGCCTGCGATGAAGTTGCGAACGACTGTCGCACTTGTCAAGCGTATCGAACCGGGGGAGAGTGTCAGTTACAACCGACTTTTCATTGCACGAAAGAGAACCCGGATTGCCACGCTCCCGGTAGGATATGCGGACGGTTATACCAGGCTCCTGACGGGAAAAACCTCGGTCGTCATTCATGGCAGGGAGTGTCCGGTTGTCGGGACGATCGGGATGGATCAGATGATGGTGGATGTCGGAACGGCCGATGTGGCCCCGGGTGATGAAGCGGTTCTGATCGGGGCACAGGGGAAAGCCAGGGTGGATGCCTGGGACCTGGCGTCACGGTTAGGAACCGTTCCGCTTGAAATTGTCACTGCAGTCACAACAAGGGTCCCACGAATCTACAGAGGCGTATGAACCACGCACACGAAGCACTTCGAACCCTTCTCGGCACCGTTCCTCTTGCCGAACTCTCCAACGATCAGCAACGGACAACCTTTGAGGCTCTCCGGCAGAGGCTCGTCTCGGTCGCTGATCTCGAGACGGAGCTGAGATCGCTCTATAAGGTCCGTAATTTTTCCGATTTTGCAACAACCTTACTTTGGATTGCGAACCGGACGGAGAAGGAGGGGGGATTTCAGGTGGATCCTGGAGATACATACCTGGTTCTTTCATCCTTTCGTGCCGCCATGGGAGGTGTTGTTCCGCCTTCGGCGTTGCAAGCACCGGCTCCTGATGCCGGTGATCCTTTTGCTGCCTTTGGGGTAGGAGGAACGGAGCAATCCACCTTGGAGGAACATCCTTCGAGTCTCGAAGGATTTTTTCCCGAGACGCCGTCGAACCAACAGGAACCTCCCGGTACTCCAACTGTCTCAGGGGACGAGAAGGAATTCTCCGCCCTGCTTGAACAATTTGTCGAAGCGATGCAAAGCGGGGAGGATGCCCGCATCACGTTGCTCGAACGGGTGGTGGCAGTGTGTTCCTTGGTCGGGACCGGGGAGTTTGCCGACGACTACAAAGAGTACTGCCGATACCTGAGCGAATTTCTCTCCTACATCTCGGAGAATCAGTACCTTGATGATGTTCGGGTGATGAACATCCTTTCCAACGTCTCCTCCCCCGTATCACAGTGGGCGAACACCGCCCCCACGGAACGACAGGGGGTGCTGGAAGAGGGAATCGCCCCACTCCGCGACTTTAAATCGCTCTTTGAATAGCGGAGCATCACGCCGCTCGTCCTCCTGTGATGCCGACGGCTTTGCCTACCGGACAACACAACAAACACTATGCCCAATATCTTTGCAGTGATCATGGCGGGTGGTGTCGGCTCTCGTTTTTGGCCGCGCAGCAGAGAGCGCACACCGAAGCAATTCCTCGAAATTCTCAGCTCCGGCACGCTGCTCGAGAATACGCTTGGGCGCATCGAACCGTTGGTGGAGAAGATCAATACCTTCATCGTTACCAACAAGACCCAGTTCGAGAGCGTCATCAAACTCGTTCCGTTTCTCCCGAAAGAAAACATCCTCGTCGAGCCGTTCGGTCGGAACACAGCCCCCTGTATCGGCCTTGCAGCATCGTGGATCCACCGCCTTGACCCGGACGGGTTGATGATCGTGCTCCCGTCCGATCACCTGGTCCAAAACCCGGAGGAATTTAACCGGGTCTTGAACACAGCCATGAAGGTGGCGGTGGAAAAAGATGCCTTGGTGACGATCGGGATCAAGCCATCCCATCCGGAAACCGGGTATGGATACATACAAATCGAGGATGAGGATCATGATCGGAACCCGTACCGTTCCGAAGGGGCCTACCCCGTCAAGACGTTTGCCGAGAAGCCGAACCTCGAAACCGCCGAGCGATTTCTGGAGAGTGGCGATTTCGTTTGGAATAGCGGCATGTTCGTCTGGAAGGCCTCCACGATCCTGAAGGAGATCGAAGTCCATGTCCCCGATCTTCATGAGCAGCTTCAGGCGGTCCAGGCGTCCATCGGTACGCCGGCCTACAAACAGACTCTGGAGCAGGCGTACGGATTGACGCGCAATATTTCCATCGACTATGGGGTGATGGAGAAGGCGGGGAATGTCTACGTGGTGAAGGGGGATTTTGGCTGGAGCGATGTAGGTTCGTGGGATGAGGTGGTGCGGATGACCGCGAGGGATGCTGATGGGAACTCAACCAGGGGGAAAGCGATTCTTCGGGGTTCCACCAACAATTATGTCGATGCGGGGAACAAGATCGTGGCGGCGATCGGGGTGGATGATTTGATCATCATCCAGACGGACGATGCCGTTCTCGTCTGCAAAAAAGGAAAGTCGCAGGAGGTCAAGGAGATTGTCGATTTCATCAGGCGTAAACAGATGAACGACTACCTGTAGGAATGGAAACTCTCCGGATCACGGCAGGCTGTTTGATGTTTCTTGTGCTTGCGGGGTGTGCCGCCTCGCCCCGTTTTGCCTCAAAGGGGGAAAGCACGCGTTCGGAACCCCCGTCCCCGAAAGTGCAACAGGACGCATCGGCCGGTGAGACCGTCTCGAAGGAGACGCCCCGGGTGAAGGTACCCGAAGGGAAAGCGCTCCTGACGCTGGAAGGGGTCGCTTCCTACTACGCGCATGAATTTCATGGAAGGCTCACCTCGAACGGAGAGACGTTCGACATGCATTCACTCACCGCGGCGCACAGGACCCTCCCGTTCGGGACGCAGGTACGTGTTACCAACCTGGAAAACAACAAGACGGTGATGGTCCGGATCAATGACCGTGGACCGTTCAAGGAGGGGAGAATTATCGACCTTGCGATGGGGGCAGCCGAGGAACTCGATATGATCCGAAACGGGACGGCGCGGGTCCGTCTCGAAGTGCTTGAGTGGGGAAAAGGCGAATGAAGAAACAACTTATTACGGAAGCAGACGTCCTTGCTGCGGCAAAACGCGGGGCCCGCTCGATCCCCGTCGATGCAAACACCCTTCTGACTCCCTCCGCGCAGGAGGCCGTTCAGAGACTTCATCTAGAACTGAGTCGGCCGGTTCCCGGTGATCAGCCGCCGCAAAGCGTCAAAGCCGTGGAAGTTATCGCACCGGAGGATAAGCGGGGTCCGAACGCCAGCAAAGTTATTGCCCTCGGGTCGGATCACGGTGGCTTTCCCTTGAAGCTGGCGATCAGGAAACACCTGCTGGAGCTCGGATATACGGTTGCCGATGTCGGTACCGGCTCCGAACAGGCCTGTGACTATCCCGATTTTGCCTTTGCCGTTGCCTCGCTCGTTGCCTCCGGTCAGGCGCTGCGGGGAATTATGATCGATGCGGTTGGTGTTGCTTCGGCGATTGCAGCAAATAAAGTGCCCGGTATCCGGGCCGCTGCGTGTGTCACGGAATTTGCTGCGCGCAGCAGCCGTGAGCACAACGATGCCAATGTCCTGACGCTCGGTGGAAAAGTCCTGGGTGCCGAACACGCGAAGGCGATCGTCAAGGTCTGGCTGGAGACGTGGTTTGGCGGCGGCCGTCATACGGGACGGGTTCAAAAGATCACGGATATTGAACGCAGGTTCATGAAGTGATTGCCTCCGCGGCGACCGAAACACCAGAGTAATAAAAGAATCTCTCCGCACCTTTACGGGTGCGGTTCCTGTTTTAGGGTGAACGGAACTTCCAGGAATGAAGCTTTCCATCCAGGTCAAAACCAACGCAAAGAAAAATGAAGTTACCGTCCGGGAGGATGGCAGTCTCCTGGTGGCGGTTAATGTTCCCCCGATTGAAGGAAAGGCAAACAAGCGAGTGATCGACGTCCTGGCCCAATATCTTGGTCGACCGAAAAGCACCATCATCATTGTGAAGGGAAAAAAGGGGAAGCACAAGATCGTGGAGATCCTATGAACCGCCGAACCTTCTTCCAGCAGATCGTCAGCGCCTGGGTAACCGCGTTCTTTCTTCTCGCGGCGCTCGCACCACCGCTTTCCGCACAGACCCTCAAGGGGGAGAAGCGTGTTATCGCCCCCGGCGTGACTCATGCCGTTTTTCTTGCTGATGGACCGAATGTGGTCAATGTTCTCGAAGTGGAACTTACGAGAACAGAGTACACCCTGGAGTCGTACCGACCCACCCGATTGGTCCCAACCTCCGGACAAGCCGAGGCAAACCAGGCAGAGGGGAAGCAGGTGCTTGCGGCGATCAATGCCGATTTCTTCAGCTTCAAAACGAGTTGGCCCTTTGGGAACCAGGTGGTGGATGGTAAGTTCGTGCTGGGGACCGCGAGCGCCCGGTCGCATGTTGCCATCGATGTGCGCGGAAGGATTTTCCTGGATCGGTTCTCCTTCGATGGTTGGTTTCAAACTCCCCGCGGGAAAATCCATCCTATTACCGGCGTGAACGACCGGCACACGAATAATGCCATCGTCCTCCACAATTCCTACTCGGATAGTACGACCTCGTTTGGCGGGTCGGGCCACAGGTTCGGTTTGGGACTTGTCAGTCCGGGTTGGACCGCTGGGGATACGTTAATCATGGTAGTTCAGCCTTCAGAGGTGGATGAGTCGCGTTCCATTTCCCGGGATGAAGCCGTACTCTGGGTGGGAAGCGGCCCGGAGGTCAGAACTGTCCGCGAGGGGATTGCACCCGGTGATACGCTTCTGATCTATCTTGGGTTTTCTCCCGATGTCAGGGGGGTTTTGAACTCGGTTGGCGGTGGGGGGAGAATCCTGGAGGGAGGACGGCCTATCCCGGACAGCACTAACGCCCGTGAGCGGATTGGGATGGTGTTCTTGCGGTCGCGTCACCCACGCACATTTGTGGGGGTGAACCGCGAGGGCACTCGTCTCTATCTGTGTACGGTGGATGGGAGACAGGATGGGAGTGTCGGGATGAGCTTCGGGGAGATGGCAGAATTCCTTCTTGCCGTTGGAGCATGGGAAGCGGTGAATCTTGATGGAGGGGGTTCGACGACCATGGTTGTGCAGGGAAAAGTCGTCAACGCCCCTTCTGATAAGACGGGAGAACGTGAAGTTGCCAATACCCTTCAAGTGATTGAACAACGTGGGGGAGCAAGAGAATGACCCTTCGACACAATGGTGGAAGACGTTCGCGCAAGGCCGGGTTGCCCCCGGGGACGCTCGTGTATACCGGGGAGGTGCGCACATCCGCCCCCAGGATGACCGTGTTTGACTATGCCGGGGGGTGGTGTGATGAACGCAATGTCAAATCAGTGGAAGAGCTGCTCAAGAGTAAGCGGAAAGGGGCCGTCCGGTGGATCGATGTCGACGGTCTCCAGCAGACCTCTATCCTGGAGGCGATCGGGAATGAATATGGCATTCACAAGCTTGTGCTGGAGGACATTCTCCAAACCGGGCAGCGGCCCAAGCTGGAGGATTATAACGACTATCTGTTTGTGGTGCTGAAGATGCTCCGGTACAATGCGGTGCGGAGAGCTGTGGATGCAGAGCAGGTGGCTCTGGTCATCGGGCCGAAGTATGTGCTTTCGTTCCAGGAAGGCCTGGAGGGGGATGTCTTCGAACCGATCCGCCAGCGCCTTCGAAGCCATAAGGGTCATCTGCGGAACCTTGGAGCCGATTATCTTGCGTATTCCCTCCTCGATGCGATTGTCGATCAGTATTTTTTGATTCTGGAGGAGCTGGGGGACAGGGTTGAGGATGTCGAGGAAGAATTGTTGAATGAACCGACCCGATCGACGCTCGACAAGATCTACCGTCTCAAGCGGGAGATGCTGACGGTCCGCAAATCGATCTGGCCGCTACGCGAAGTGGCAAGCCAATTACAACGGGGGGAATCGACGATGGTCAAACGTTCGACCCGCGTCTACCTTCGGGATCTGTACGATCACACTATCGCGGTGCTCGATACGCTGGAGAACGAACGCGAGGTGGTTGCGGGCATGCTGGACATCTATCTCTCCAGTGTGAGCAACCGCCTGAATGAAGTGATGAAGGTTTTGACGATCATCGCCACCATTTTTATCCCCCTTACCTTCATCGTGGGAGTGTACGGGATGAACTTCGATCCCGACCTTGGCCCGTTGAGCATGCCGGAGTTGCGTTGGGCCTGGGGGTATCCTGCTGTGATGGTTTTCATGGCCGCCATAGGCCTCACCATGCTGTATTACTTCAGAAAGAAAAAATGGTTTTAACGCAGGGAGCTCTCCGATGAAACATGCCGCATCAATCTTGTTCGTTCTCCTTCTTCCCCTTACAGGGTTATCCCAGGAGCATGCAACACCCCCGCCCCCTCTCCGGGAACAAGCCCGCATCCAGCAGGAGTGGCTGCGGTTGCGTGTGGAGCGGGTGTTGCCGAAGTTGATGAGGGAGAATAACGTCCGGATGTGGATCGTGCCGATGCGCGAATATAATGAGGACCCGGTCTTCTCGTCGCTCGTCTCCGCGACCACCTTCGCCGCCCGACGACGAACGATCTATGTTTTCTACGATAGGGGCGTGGAGAAGGGAGTTGAGCGGTTGGCTCTGGGGGGATCCTCTCAAGGAGGTCTCTATGTTGCCTATCGCGATACAACGCTCGGAAACGCAGAACTCTGGGGGAAGGATCAGTGGAGACTGCTCACCAGGGTTGTGGAGGAACGGGATCCCGAAACCATTGCGGTCAATATCTCCCATACCCATGCCTTCTCCGATGGATTGTCGGCTGGTGAGTGGCAACAACTGCAGGAGGCGCTGGGGGAGCGCTACACCGCGCGTGTTGTCCCGGCGGAAAGACTCGCCCTGGATTTGATCTCCCTCAGGGTCCCGGAGATGACGCCTGTCTATCAATCCATGATGAAGACGGTCCATGCCATTATCGGCGAGGCGTTCTCGAACAGGGTTATCATCCCCGGGAAAACCACAACGCAGGATGTGGTCTGGTGGATGAGGCAAAAGACTCAGGACCTCGGCTACGGAACATGGTTTCATCCAAGCGTGAGCATCCAACGAAAAGGGGTGGATATGGCCAATGAAGCCGATCCGATCATTCAGCGGGGTGATGTTCTCCATTGTGATTTCGGGATCACGGCTATGCGCCTGAATACCGATACACAGCATATGGGGTATGTCCTTCGCGAAGGCGAAAAGGATGCCCCTGCCGACTTGAAGAAGGTCCTTGCCAACAGCAACAGGCTCCAGGACATCCTGATGGAGAACATGAAGGTCGGATTGACGGGAAACCAGATCCTGACCAATACTCTTGCTCAAATGCAAAGGGAGGGAATTAACGGGACAGTCTACACCCATCCCATAGGAGAGCACGGTCATGGGGCTGGTCCGCTGATAGGTCTATGGGACCGGCAGATGGGTGTGCCCGGGAGGGGGGATGTTCCACTTCTGGGAAATAGCTGGTTCTCGATCGAGTTGCAGGCAACCACCCCTGTGCCGGAATGGAATAATCAAAAGGTCCGCTCGGCCCAGGAAGAGGATGTCGCCGTTACCGGGGAGGGGCAGGTTCTTTGGATTTATAAGAGGCAGGAAGTCTTTCACCTTGTTCATTAAACGCCCAAAAATGGAAGAATTTGGAAAATTTCCCCCATTATGGATTTTTAATATTTAAAGTGTTGATTCTCATTCCCAATTCAGGTACCTTTACACCGTATTTTTTGCTCTATTCTGTAAGTTTCAGCCTGACTTCCAGTTAGACTAAGACTACAAATACTGCCGTTCTGAAGTATGTTAAAGGTAAACGAATTGATTGTTTACAACTTCTTCTTGAAAGGGTCGTAATAGTTTCAGGTTGATGCGGCAGCAGCAAAGAAAAACCAAAGTTACACCAAGGTCTGGAACGGGGTAGCTTTTTGGGGAGGGTATGAGGATGAACAACCTGAGGAATATATTGAATAAGTCAATAAAATCAGCACTTCTTGCAGTACTTCTGCTACTTCTTCCACTCCTGCAATACGGTTGCTATAAACCGGTTGCGGCTCATTCGCTTTCAGCAACTGAATCACCTACATTTTCCGCATCAAATTCGGCTTCGATAGACGAATCCAGTCAGTTTGTCGACAGTCAAACTGAATATTCGATAAAGCGATTTGGTCCAATCATTCAGAAATATTCTGAGAAGTATGATATGGACTGGAGGCTTGTTTTGTCCGTTATGAAGCGTGAATCACGATTCCATCCAAAGGCCCTGAGCTACAGGGGTGCATTTGGACTGATGCAGATCATGCCAACAACGCAAGATGAACTAGCCGGAAAGCTTGGTCTTGAAGAGGCGGAAAGTCCCTACAACAACATAAAAGCCGGTATTTACCACCTCCGTTCGTTGTATAGGGTCTTTGGGGGGGCGGACCACCAAAACCGTATTAGGCTCACACTTGCTGCCTATAATGCGGGTTTGAGCAGGATTTTGGATGCGCGGGACATCGCCAGATTTTTAGGGGACGATCCCAATGACTGGAAGGCCGTAAAAGCTGCTCTTCCCCTGCTCTCAAAGCGCCATTACACCTTGCATGAAAAGGTGTGGGAAGGGGGAAAGCCGCGCGCTGGTTTCTTCCGCGATTGGATTCAAACCCAGAATTATGTCGAGAGTATCATAAGTTACTACGACGAGTACCAACTGGCCCTCCGTTAATTAGATCGTCCAATCTTGAAGAAGACAGTTTGTCTGGTGCTTCTGGTTGTTTTGACTCATGGCCTCTTGGCTCAGGAAAGTCAAAGTCTTGACGTCCAGTGGTTCCGCTCCATTAACAATGGACAGAGCTCTTCCGATGGTCTCTTTGAATACCTTGACCGGACAACAATTCCGACCTTTGCTGCCATTCCTGCAGGCTTCCTTCTCGTTGGTGGTATCAAGAATAACCGTGCCACATTTGATAATGGAGTCTTGTTAGGAACTGCCCAGGCAATTTCCCTGGGGGCGACTATCGCCTTAAAGGGATTGGTTGACCGTCGAAGGCCGTTTGAAGAGTTGGATGATGTCAAGCTCAAGCACGGATGGTCGGGGGGTGGGGCTTCCTTTCCGTCGGGACATGCCTCCCAGGCATTTGCCATTGCCACGACTCTTACCCTGATGTATCCCCAACCGGAGGTGTATGTTCCGCTTTTTCTATGGGCGGGATTGGTTAGCTATGGGAGAGTTTATCTGGGCCTGCATTACCCTTCAGACGTTCTTGGAGGGGCTGTTTTTGGAGTTGGTTCAGCCTTTCTTGTGTGGAACTTTCGGGATGACATCCTGCGTCTCACGGATAGGATCCTGGGGAGGGAGGAAGTGGATTCGCGCATCACAATTACACCCTTCTCCGGGATGAAGTTGCTGCACGTACAGGTTCGGTTAAACTAGGGCTTTCATCAGAAGTTGTCATTCTTGCAATTCCCTCCTCAAAAGGATATATTTTGAAGACCATGCTCAGCTTGGAACCGAAATCTATCCACGTCCCGGAACTGTACGGCGACTTCTGGTTCAACTCCGAGCCGATCTCCATTCGCGCAATGCGAGGAAGCGTCATCGTGATCGACTTCTGGGACTACAGTTGCGTCAATTGCGTCCGGACGCTGCCGTACCTCAAAGAGTGGTACCGGAAGTATCGCGAGTTTGATTTCCTGGTAATCGGGGTTCACACTCCGGAGTTCAAGTTTGCGCGCAGCCCCGGGGAGGTTGAAGCTTCGCTGAGGGAGGCGGGGATTGAGTATCCCGTGGTGATGGATAACGAAGCTTTGATCTGGTCCTCTTTTGCCAATCGAGTCTGGCCCACCAAATATCTGATCGATAAAGACGGCTATATCCGATATACCCAGCAAGGAGAGGGAGGATACGAGCGGTTTGAGCGGAATATCCAAACTCTTCTGATGGAAGCGGGATACCGGGGGGAAATTCCCGACCTGATGGAACCGCTCCGCGAAACCGACTATCCGGGGGCTGTTTGCTATCGGCCGACCGGGGAAATTCATGCCGGCTATCTCAAGGGGACGCTCGGAAATCAGGAAGGCTACAACCCGGAATCGACCCTCGACTATGCGGATCACGGCTACCATCTTGCCGGCAGGTTCTACCTTCAGGGGAAATGGTTTAACGAGAAGGAGTTCATCCGGTTCGACGGGACAGAGGGGGAGGAGGGGCAGGCATCGCTTCTCTATGAAGCCCTTGAGGTCAACGCCGTGATGCAGTCGGGAAGGCGCACGCCCAGTGATGTCTTTATCCTCCAGGATGGACTGCCGCTGACGCATGAGAACGCCGGCTCCGATGTTCGCTTTGACGAGAACCGGAAGAGTTACGTCCGGGTGGCTGAGCCCCGCATGTTCAATCTTATCCGCAACAAGGAGTTTGGCGAACACCGGCTTCGGCTCGCGACATCGTCACACCATCTTTCTCTTTATTCGTTCACCTTTGTCACCTCCGCTATCCCCGACCTTATTTCCAGGAACTGACGTGTCGGGGCTGTCCCCATCCCGTGCGGCAACGACCTCCCTGCAACCATCGAAAGAACCAGAACGGCCATGAAGTGCGTCCGTATTCACCGGCATGGGGGCTTTGAGAATCTCTCCCTTGAAGACATCATCCCGCCGCGTATCGGCGCCGATGAAGTGCTGGTCAACGTTAAAGCGACCTCCATCAACCACCTTGATCTCTGGGTCCGTCAGGGGATCCCCGGGGTGAAGTTCCCGCTCCCGATCATCCCCGGTGTCGACGCGGCCGGAGTGGTCGCCGAACGGGGGGAGGCTGTTCATCACGTTGCCGTTGGTGATCGCGTGGTCGTGGCGCAAGGAATCTCCTGCGGTCACTGCCGTCACTGTCTCAATGGGAACGACAACCTTTGCCGGGACTACAAGCTCATCGGTGAACACCGGGACGGGGCCGACGCCGAGTACCTGGCTGTGCCTTCGCGCAATGTCATTCCCTTAAGCGACAAGATCAGCTTTGAGGCGGCTGCTGCTTCGGCGCTTGTCTTTCTCACGGCCTGGCAGATGATCGTCGATAAAGCCGGCGTGAAGCCGGGGGACGATGTGCTCGTGGTGGGTGGAAGCAGTGGTGTGGGGACTGCCGGAATCCAGATCGCCAAACTGTTTGGAGCCCGGGTGATCGCAACAACGAGCACAGACCAAAAATCCGAAAAGCTGAAGGAGCTTGGGGCAGACGAGGTGATCAACTACAGAAAGCAATCGGTGCTCAATGAAGTGCGGCGCTTGACCGCAAAACGGGGAGTGGATGTGGTGTTCGAGCATGTGGGAAAATCGGTCTGGGATGAGAGCATCCGGAGCCTCACGAAGGGGGGCACGCTGGTAACGTGCGGTGCAACATCCGGCTATGACGCCGTGACCGACCTGCGCTATGTCTTCTACAAACAGATTCGCATTCTCGGCTCCACGATGGGACGCAAGGGGGATCTACTCCCAATTTTGGAATGCCTGGAACGGGGGACCCTCAAACCGGTCATTGACCGTGTGCTGCCGATGAGCGATGTGCGTGAAGCCCACAAGGTCGTTGAAGCGGGGGAGCATGTGGGGAAGGTGGTTTTGATTCTGTAGTCTCTTTGGCAGTCTCCTCGTTTAAAAGCGCGACACCAAAAGTCCCTCGCTCCGCTCTGATTAGCCTTTGTCGGAGGGATGCAGGCGTTCGGTTTCAAATAGTCGCACGCCGTCGGTACGATAAACAAGCCTTCAGCGGATCGCGCCAACGCCCCTTAATTTGGATATGAGCCTCCCAAAAGGAAGTCCGGTACCCTGAGTCCTTCTCCCCGCTCAGGATAAACTTCGTCGAAGGGTGCTCCGAGTATCATAAAAGCGTATTCTTGCAATGAGATTTATTTTTACACTCTGAAAGAAAGTGGAGAAGCATGTGGTCATCATTTATGAGCGCTTCCTTCTTCCTTCTGGTCCATCCTTTGATTTGTCTTTCGAATGCGATCGCGTCCCTAATGTCCGGGGACCATTGTGTCCATCGGAGTTTCACGGGACGTCTGGCTGCAGTGTATCCATCATAGACTCCCTCCATGTGTTGCCCCATCCTCCTCTCCAACAATGAGGTGGATCCCGTGTAGTAAGAGCCATCGGAGCACTCAAGGATATATACCCAACCGCCCTTCATCCTACTCATAGTAACGAAATGAGGTAACAATCAGAGAGTCTTAGTCCGAGGTATATCTGAAGAGGAATGGCCATGCGTGCAGGCCGACGTGAGGCAGGCCTAGTACATCGTTCGACTCCGCTCACGATGACGTTTTTTTGTTTTTGAGAGCAGGGACGGGAAAAATCATTCCTTTAATTCTTTACCAATCCCCGAAGCAAAACTCTCCCCCCCAAAAAAGGAACCCGGCACCCTGAGCGAAGTCGAAGGGTGATGCCGGCCTCGTAAAACCAGACACTACGCTGGTCGTTTACGGTTCCAATGGTATGATGCTAACGCATCTAGCAATGATTCACCTCCGGTCGCTCGACAGTGCTTTTGTGCTGCAATGCTCGGAAAGCCGAAAAACCAACGCTCACGGATTTACGCGAATCCCCGCGAGGGACAACAGATACAGAGCCGGAAAAATCGTTTGGACAGATTTGCGAAGATTCGTGGGTATTCTTAATCCGGAGTATTTGCACTTCGTTCATTTCTTTGCTACCTTTTCCCCGTGGCGATTTGACCGACAGCTTGCTGCCACGATAAATTCCGCTTCCATCATCTCAACGAATGAAGCGGAATCCCGAACAACGGGATAACAGCTAAAGCGTCGCTCGGAATGGATTCCTGCCCCGGCGCCGCAAGCTCCGGGGTTCTTTGTTTCATAGCGGAAATGCACGTACTACCATGTCCCGATCGTTCGTAGAAACCCTTAACGAAAAAATCATTGTCTTTGACGGTGCGACCGGCACGCACCTGCAGGGGCAGAGCCTCACCCCCGAGGATTTCGGGGGAGAACATCTGAATGGCTGTAACGAACACCTCGTCCTCTCCAAACCCTCCGCGGTCGAGAAGGTCCACAACGACTACCTCGAGGCGGGTTGCGATGTGGTCGAGACCAACTCCTTCGGCAGTACCCCCATCGTTCTCTCCGAATATGGACTGGGGGAAGAGGCGTACGAGTTGAACTTCCAGGCCGCCCGCATTGCAAAGCGGGTCGCCGCAGGCTATTCCAACAACAATCATCCCCGCTTTGTTGCCGGTTCTATAGGACCGACGACAAAACTTCCCTCCCTTGGACACATCTCTTTCAAAGAAATGTCGGAAGGGTACTTCCTCCAGGCCAAAGGGCTGGTCGAAGGGGGCGTGGATCTCCTTTGCGTTGAGACATGCCAGGATATCCTTCAGGTCAAATCTGCGCTTTGCGGGATCACGGATTACTTCAGTGAGGCGAAGAAGCGCGTCCCTGTCATCGTCTCCGTCACGATCGAGACGTTGGGGACCATGCTACTGGGGACCGAAATCTCCGCCGCGCTGACGTCGATCGAGCCGTACGATGTCGACATCATCGGGATGAACTGTGCAACCGGTCCGAAGGAAATGTCGGAGCACATCCGCGTCCTCTCTTCCAATAGTCCCAAACCTATTTTCGTTATGCCGAATGCCGGCTTGCCGGAGAACGTCGGCGGTTATGCCCACTATCATCTCACGCCGGAGGAACTGGTCCAGTACCTCTCCCATTTTGTGAAAGACCTCGGTGTTCGGGTTGTGGGAGGATGCTGCGGCACGACGAAGGAGCACATCCGTCAACTTGTGCAGGCGGTCGGAAACCTTGCACCGGTGAAGCGACCTGCGGAGTTTGTCCCGGGAGCGTCCAGCCTCTACCAGGTCTCTCCCTTCCGGATCGCCCCTCCCCCCTTGCTGGTCGGGGAACGGACCAACGCCAACGGCAGCAAACTCTTTCGTGACCTTCTGGCGAAGGAGGATTGGGAAGGCATGGTGGCCATGGGGCGAGCGCAGGTGAAGGAGCAGGCTCACATGCTCGATGTTTGTGTCGCGTACGTGGGACGGGATGAGGCGAAGGATATGCGGGAACTGATCACGCGGTTCAATACGCAAGTCCAGATCCCCCTCGTCATCGATTCGACCGAGCCCCCCGTGATCGAGGAGGCGTTGCAGCGCATTGCCGGAAAGGCCGTCGTCAACTCGATCAATCTTGAGGATGGGGAGAAACGACTGGATACCGTCGTGGCACTGTGCAAGCGGTACGGGGCGGCCGTTATTGCCCTGACGATCGATGAGCGGGGCATGGCCAAAACGGCTCAGCAAAAACTCGCCATCGCTGAGCGCATCTATGATCTCGCTGTGAACAAGCATGGGATGAAGTCGCACGACCTGATCTTTGATACGCTGACCTTCACCCTGGGCTCCGGGGATGAGGAGTTTCGCCGTGCCGGGATGGAAACGATCGACGCAATCCGCCTTATCAAGCAACGACTCCCCGGCGTCCACACAATCCTTGGCGTCAGTAACATCTCGTTTGGCCTTTCTCCCCGGGCCCGCCATATCCTCAACAGTGTGTTTCTGCACTATGCGGTCGAGGCAGGGCTGGATATGGCCATCGTCCATGCCTCGAAGATCATGCCCTTGTTCAAAATTGACGAAGAGGGGAGGGAGCTTTGCCGCCGGCTGGTGTTTGACGAACGGAAAATTGAAGGTGAGAGGGAGAACCGTAGGGTCCTCTACGATCCCCTCACCGAATTCATGGCATATGCCGACGGCCAGAAGGGGGAGACATCCAAAAAGGAGGGAGCTCGGGGCGGGACGGTGGAGGATCGGCTGAAGAACCGGATCATTGACGGTGACAAGGTCGGTCTTCAAGCCGACCTCGACGAAGCCTTGAAACAGCATTCGGCGTTGGATATCATCAACGTCTTCCTGCTTGATGGCATGAAGGTTGTGGGGGAGTTGTTCGGCTCCGGGCAGATGCAGCTTCCTTTCGTGCTGCAATCGGCGGAGGTGATGAAGGCTGCGGTTGCCTATCTCGAACGCTTCATGGAGAAGGATGAGGGGAGCCGGAAAGGGACGATGGTCATTGCCACCGTGAAGGGGGATGTGCATGACATCGGCAAGAATCTTGTTGACATCATCCTGACGAACAACGGCTACACGGTGGTCAATCTTGGGATCAAGTGTGCCATCGACACGATGCTGCACGCAGTCGAAGAGCACAACGCGGACGCGATCGGCATGAGCGGCCTGTTGGTCAAGTCGACCCTTGTGATGAAAGAGAACCTGGCGGTGATGGAGGAGCGCAACCTCGCCATTCCGGTGATCCTCGGGGGGGCTGCGCTGACGCGGCGCTATGTGGAGGAGGATCTTCGGGCGGTGTATCGCGGCCGGGTGTACTACGCGAACGATGCGTTCAGCGGCTTGCGACTGATGGAGGCGATCAAGAAAGGAGGAGGGGATGTACCTGTGCCGGAGAATTCCCAGGCCGATGTGGAGGAGGAGGTCCTTACGGGAGCAGAAGCCAAAATCGCCCTCATCGCTCAGGAGATTGAAGGAGACGCCGGCATAACCGTTGAAGTCCGGCCCACACGTTCGCGGGTTAGTACCGAGGTGCCGATCCCCGCACCACCCTTCTGGGGGTCCCGGCTTGTGGAGAACATCTCTCTCGATGAGGTCTTTGCATACGTCAATGAGACGGCGTTGATCCGCGGCCAGTGGAGGGTTGTGCGTGGGAAGCAGACCGAGGAGGAGCACGCGCGTATCGTACGGGAACAAATCTATCCCGATTTCCAGAAATTGAAAATAAAGGCACGAACGGAAGGGCTCCTGAATCCGAAGGTCGTGTATGGTTACTTCCCCTGTCAGTCGGAAGGCAACGACCTCATTGTCTATCACATTCCCGAAAATGGCAATGGTGCGACTCCTTCATCACTCCGGGAGTGGCTCCGCTTCACCTTCCCCCGGCAGAACAGCGATCGCAACCTGTGCATCTCGGACTTTTTCGCCCCCGTTGATTCGGGCAAGGTTGACGTTCTCGCAAGTCATATCGTCACCGTCGGACGAACTGCCTCGGAGTACGCGCGCAAACTCTACGCGGGCAATCAGTACAAAGATTACTTATATTTTCACGGGCTCAGTGTGGAGACGGCGGAGGCGTTGGCGGAGTTGTGGCACAAACGGATCCGCGAGGAGTTGGGGATCGCCGGCAAGGATGCCCCGGAGATCCGAAAGCTGTTCAGCCAGGGGTACCAGGGTTCGCGGTTCAGTTTCGGTTATCCCGCCTGTCCGCACCTGGAGGACCAGGTGAAGCTCTTCGAGCTGTTGAAACCCGACCGTATCGGCGTTACGCTCTCGGACGAATACCAGATGGAGCCCGAGCAATCGACCTCCGCGATCGTCGTCCATCACCCGGAGGCCCGCTACTTCACGATCAAGTGACCATCCCCGAACCTTGAAATCAAAGGACGTTTTCTATGCCCAATCTCGTTCTCCTTCGCCATGGCGAATCGCAATGGAACCTGGAAAATCGCTTCACCGGATGGGTGGATGTCCCTCTTTCCCCGAAAGGGGTGAAGGAGGCACACGAGGCGGGAGAGAAGTTAAAGTCGTACAAGTTTGATAAAGCCTATACTTCCGTTCTGAAAAGGGCCAACGATACTCTCGGTATTGTGTTGAAGATCATCGGACAGGTGGGGCTCCCAACGGAATATGACAAGGCCCTGAACGAGCGGCATTATGGAGCACTCCAGGGACTCAACAAGGCCGAAACGGCGAAGAAGTATGGGGACGAGCAGGTGAAGCTCTGGCGGCGCAGCTACGATATCCCGCCGCCGAAGGATGTCACCGAGCTCAATCCCGACGGGTACAGCGAGAGCCTGAAGGACACGGCCGCCCGGACTTTGCCGTACTTCGATTCAAAGATCCTTCCGGACATCCGGGGCGGGAAAAACGTGATTGTTGCCGCTCACGGGAACAGCCTCCGATCTATCGTGATGCAACTTGATACTCTCACGCGTGAGCAGGTCATCGAACTGAACATCCCGACCGGCGTTCCGCTCCTGTATGTGTATGATGCCAAAGGAACGATCCTGGAAAAGAAATATCTCTGATGCGTGCGAAGACCTGAGCTGCCCCGGCCAGGTCTTTCACATTTCTCTTCTCAGTACGATCTCTCCTAACGATCCCCTTTATCAAGGGCGAGTTCTGCTTTGGGCCATCCAGGACGATGGACGGATTCAAGCTCCAGTCGAATCGATCCGATGGCAATCCTTGCCTCCAGCTTGACCGGAATCGCAGCGTCATCTTCCGTTATCCATCCCTCAAACTCCCCCGTAAGTCCCGCATAGTCCGGCCGTGACCAGTTCGCCCGCGCACGAAACTTCCTGCAGAGAAGCGGCCTCTCTGAATCACCAACCGACAGTTCAACGGTTTCGTCCTCATACGTGACCGAGGTTGTCTTCACAGAGCGCTCCATGACGGAGTGAATCAGGACGGTGCGACCACTCCTCCCGGCGTGCCGAAGATGCATGAACAATCCCGGATCGTCATAGAGAGGAACGTCGTGATGGAGAGTGTCCAGGATAGAGATTCCATCCGCGGTATACTCTTCGAGTAACAATCGATTGTCCGCAATGGGATGGTGAAGAAACCGTTTCTTGTCCTTTCTGCCGACTTCCGAAATAAACTCCCTGCTCCGGCATGTTTCCGTCTCCAGCAATGCCTGGTTTTCAAAGAACAGGTCGATGAAGGGGATGCCCGGGGTCGATTCCGCGCTGATGAACACGCGCACCATCTTTGAATCATCGGCGCCCTCCGTCTCCTGGCGAATAACGACGGTCCCCAGCCGGAAGATGTTCCATTTAACTTTGTACTGAAGAATTTCGCCGCCGGCGAAGGGTCTTTGGGCATCGAGCTGTGCCGGGGAGGAGGAAACCGCGACGATAACGCAGAGGAGTGAAGAGACATATCGGAGCGTCAGACTGACTGCCCAAAGGAAAAGAACCCGGACCCAATCCCTTCGTAACTCCTTCCCAAGCCGCTCTGTGACGCGATGCATCATGATCGATTGCATGGTGAGCTCCTTCGCAATAATGGTGGTTTTAGAGACAGACCTCATCCCGGATGTGAGCCGGAAGGAGTCGCGCGTCCGTTCTCAACGGCTCCGACCAGGTCACTTTGAAGAAATCAGCGAGAAACGAGCTGTAAGACCGGTACAGCGAAGCTCCGGCCTTCTGAAATTCGTCTCGGAGAAGCCGGTGGACTTTCGGGAGGTTATACCACGGAATTCCAGGGAACAAATGATGCTCAAGATGATAATTGAGATTGCACATCATAAACGAAACGAAGCGATTGCTCAGAACTGTGCGTGTATCGACAAAAGGATTTCCCGTGCTCATCAGTCCATGCTCGGCAAGCCCCCGGACGTTGGAAAGCTGTGCAGCAATCAAGAGAGGGATCAGCCAATACCGAACGAGGGACTCAAGGGGAAAAAGAATATATGCTCCAGCAACGATTGCGAGCATCAGGGAATACTCCACAAGGATTGCACTCTTCATTTCCTTCCTTCCTTTTTTATACCCGGTAACGGCAACCGTGGGGATGTAAAAGTAAATGCCGGCGACGAGGACGAGGTAGTGAAGAAATACCTTCGGAAGCGGTACGCCGTTCGCCTGCTCAATATTGTCCGGGTCCTGATCCGTACGGGTGTGACTGTGGTGGATCAGATGAATAGACCGGTACGCGGAAACGGAAACGAGTCCGGGAACTCCGCACAGAAACCCGAGCCACCGGTTCACCATGGGATTTCTTGAAAGAAGGGAATGACACGCTTCGTGCATGAGGATTGGAAGCCCTACAACTGAAAATCCCATCAGAAGTGAACACAGGAGTGTCACCGGGAGGAAATCTACGGCGGACATGACCATTCCGGCCGCGAGCCATTGGATCAGGAAAAAGACCATCATGCCGTTGTAAGCCGGTTTCAATTGTTGATACCGGCGGAGGAGTTCCCGCTTCTCGCCGGTGATCGAGTGCCGGGTGATCCATTCAAGCTGGCGGAGACCGGCGCAGAGATAGGCACCCTGTGATTGAGAGCTGTTGGCGTGATCCCGACGCTGCGTCGAGGAGTTCATGGGGTTCCCTTTCGAGTTGGTGGTGAATGACACTGTCCACGACCAACGTAGCAATGCGGGAAGCCCGCGTTGTCAACTTCCCGTCAGGCGTTTGTCAAAATGTTGTTGGAGGACGAAACGGATGTCCCATGCCGCGGAGACGGAAGCTATGGCTTGGCGAGGGGGACATTGCTACAATCGGTTGAGCCTTCTTGCGTGAGTTGGCTCGGACATTCATTGTAGTACAGGGCGTGGAGAAAGTTCACGCGGTTGTCACACTGAGGCAGGAGTGTTGTCAGTTCGTGCGAGATGTTCTTTGACTGTGATATGACAAATCTGTGACAACAACGGAGGGAGCTTCGACTATGTTGGGGGTGAACTTCAAAAAGGAGTCGGCTTGTGAAATCGCTTCGACACAAACTCATTCTCGTAGCCGGGGGAGCAGGAGATATCGGAAGTGCGGTTATGGCGGAGCTTGGCATGCATGGCGCACGGTCAATTTCCATGCAAAGAAGGTCAACTCCGTCTCATCGACAAGTGCACGAACTGCATCACCCGTCAGCCATGCGATGTCTCCCCGTCGACTTGGTGAGTGAATCGGACTGGCGCACGGCAGTCGACCGTGTGAGGGCGGTCTTTGGGAAAATCGATGGTATGGCCTTTTGCGTCGGTTCGTTGCCGGCAACCGATTTTACCGAGACGACGCCGGAAGAGTTTCAGCGGCATCTCGAAACGAACGTCCTCTCCCTTTTTTTCGCTTTGCGCGTTCTTCTGCCGATCTTCAAAAGCCAGGGCGAAGGATCAATTGTTGTGGTAGGGTCCATGGGAGGAGTGGTTCCCCTGCCATACCAGTCTCTTTACGCAGCGTGCAAATATGCCGTTCGCGGGTGTGCCCTTTCGCTGTCGGAGGAGTACAACGGATCACCCGTTTCCGTCAGTTTGCTTTCCGTCGGTCCGGTGCAATCAAGAATGATTGAGCAGGTCGCGGAGAGAGACAATTCAGCGATCTCGTTTATCAATCGCCCTCTCTTGCCGCAACAGGTGGCCATACACGTCTGTCGCCTCCTGCTCCATCCGAAACGAGAGCTGATCCTTCCGCGCGTGATGGCGCCCGCGCTGCGCCTTGCGAACCTTTCGCCAACGCTCTTTCATATTTTGAATCGCCTTTTACGGCCAATTGGTGTCCGTCGACAACGCCGGTACCGCAAAGAATCCGTTGGCCTCCATGCTGCACAACCAAGAAGGGAGCGCGTATGGACCTGAGAATCGTACGTCCCGCCAGGCAACGAGTAAGCCTTGAGTTTACCCGCCTGTATACAATCACTATGCGCCCGTATCTGATGTTCGTGTCGGGCGTGACCGGGCTGGCAGGCCTGGGCCTCGCACCGGAACGTTCAATCATTTCCGTGTGGCCCACCGTTCTTGCAGCGTTCCTTTCGTACGGCTTCGGTCAGGCTCTCACTGACTGCTTCCAAATCGATACCGATTCGATCTCCTCTCCCTACCGGCCCTTGACGCAAGGTCGCATAAGCAGGCCCGCGACTCTGCTTGTGAGTTGCGCCGGTTTGGCGCTGTGTGTGAGCATCTTCGCTCTGGGAAATATCCTGAATCTTGCATTTGGGTTTGCGGCGGGGCTTGGACTTGCCACATACACCTTCTTCAAGCGAAGATGGTGGGGCGGGCCGTGGTACAATTCCTGGATCGTCGTCGTGCTCTGTGCAATGTCGTTCCTTTCAGCGGGAGGGACTCCTGTTAGGCTCTTACATCCCCCCGTTCTGTGGACACTGCTTTCAGTCTTTTTCGGCTACGCCAACTTTGTCTTGAGCGGCTACTTCAAAGATATCGAAGCGGACCGTCGAACGGCATATCACACTTTTCCAGTCGTATTCGGTCGGAAGAAGGCCGCCGTGCTGAGCGATCTGTTCACCGTCTTGACGATTCTGTCGGTCGTGGGAGCGATGTCTCACGGCTGGTCCCGGTGGGAGATTTCCCTGACTGAACTCTCCTCATGGTTCTTCCTCGGCGGTGTATTCGCCGCGGTGAAAGGTCAGATCTTATTACACAACGTTCGCACAGACGAGCAGGCCCATCCCGCGGTCGCAGGAACGGTGCATTCGTATCTTCTCCTGCTCTCTGCAATTGCCGCAACGATGCGGCCGTCGTGGAATCTGTTTCTCCTCATATTCTACGCGGTATTTGTTCTTGTGCTCAAGATTCGTCCCATGAAGACCCAAATCTGAATTGTCATGTTTATACTCCTTAATCCCAATGCAGGTGGTGGTCGGGCGCTCAAGCGGTGGACGCGAATTGAACAGGAATTCTTCCTCCGTCATGGCAGTGCCGAAATCCACCTCATTGAAAGCTCGATTGACCAGCGGGTGGCCGTTGAACAGGCCATCAAATCGGGAGAGACGGATTTTGTGGCGGCTGGGGGAGACGGAACGGTGAATGCGCTTGTCAACTTGTTGGTCAATGTGTGTGGCGAGCATAGTCGCGGGCGGGTTCGACTTGGGACTCTGGCTCTCGGATCCAGCAATGATTTCCACAAACCGCTGGCAGAGCGTGATACGCTCGGTGGCATTGCGTGTCGAGCCGATTTCGGGTCCGCCCGACCATACGATGTCGGAAAAGTGTCCTATCTCGTTGACGGGATTCGGCGAACCCGATATTTCATCGTGAATGCTAGTGCCGGCCTAACGGCGGAAGCAAATGCCTTCTTCAATGAGCCCGATGCCGTTCTGCAGGGGCTCCGAAGTCTCTCAACACCCATGGCGATCTTGTATGCCGCATGCCGAACGCTGGTGAACTATAAGAATCGTCCGATGCGATTGAATGCGGAACAGGTGTCGCCTTCCTGGCTCGCCCTCACGAACCTTTCCATCCTCAAAAATCCCCACACCGGCGGCAGGTTTCGGTACGATACGCCGGTTGGAGAAGGTGATGGGCGGTTTGCGCTGAATCTCTGTGAGGAGTTTACACGGTTCGAGTTCCTGGTTCTCCTTGTCTCTTTGTACCGTGGTCATTTCTCCGGAATGCTAAAGACGAGAACCTGGTATGCCTCTTCGATTCAGCTCTCCGCCGAGGAACGGTTTGCCGTAGAATGTGACGGCGAGGTGATTCAAACATCGAACGCGGAATTTTCCATTCTCCATCAGTATCTCCAGGTGTGTCCATGATGCTCGACATTCTAGAAAATCAAATCCTCAGCCGGCGCACGGAACTCTACCGACGTTCTCCTTTTCAGCTCAACAGTCATCAGCATGCCGACGCAGAGCTGCTGAATATCGGGGGCGTCCAGTTGGCTGTCACAGCCGACACACTGGTTGAAGAGATCCACTCCGGACTCTACGCCGATCCGTTCCTCATCGGATGGATGACCGTGATGGTGAGCATGAGCGACCTGGCGGCGGTCGGAGCAGAGCCACTTGGGATTCTTATTTCCGAGACCTTGCCGCACCATCTTGAGGAGGATCAGGTTGCGAAGGTCCATCAAGGGATCGAAATGGCGTGCGAAGCGTGCGCGACCTACGTGCTTGGCGGAGATACGAACTCGGGGTTGGAATGGTCAATGACCGGTGCCGCCATCGGTATCGTGAGGGGACAACGCAAACTCCAGAGAATTGGAGCGAGGGCGGGAGACATCCTGTATGTGACCGGATCGCTCGGCAGGGGCAACGCCTTCGCCGCAGAGCAACTCCTTGTCGGCCACGACAAGGTTGCATCCGCAATGTCCTTTCGGGCGACCGCGAAACTTCGCGAAGGACGACTCTTTGCCCTGTTTGCTTCCTCCTGCATGGATACAAGCGACGGTCTGTTTGCAACGCTCGACCAGCTTATGCGACTGAACGAAATCGGATTTTTATTCGATCAGAATTGGACGGCGTTGCTGGATCGTGAATCCTGTGATGCTGCGCGGCAGCTCGCTATCGAGGATTGGATGTTGCTCGCCGGTTGGCACGGCGAGTACGAACTCGTCTTTACGATCCCCGCTTCTGAGGAGACAGACTTTCTCCATGCAGTAGAGGAGAGCCATGTATCGGTATTCCGGTTGGGGAGGGTGATCAAGGAGGCGAAGATCGTCCTTCCCCTCTACGGAGCCAACCAGGAATTTCCCACGGGAAACGTTCGGAACCTCGCGCACCTGTTTGCGAATGACGTGCCGGGATTTGTACGTGCCCTTTTTGACATCGACTCAAAGCTCAGGAAAGGAGGGTTTCACCATGCGTCATGATGACTCGTATCGAGGCGGGGAGAACTTCGACCTTCGTCAGATGTTACTGTGCGGAAGGAGGATGCAATTGAACGAACGAATTGACCTGTTCACACAATTCTTAAGCGATCTCAGCGAAGGGGGGCACTTCCTGCATATGCGATGCATTGGAAGTGCTGCAGACCGGAGTGTGAAGGTCGCTGATCCACAAACCGGTCGGGAGCGGGAGATGCTGATGTTCGGATCCAACAACTATCTCGGTCTCGCAAACCATCCCTACGTCAGGGAGAGAGTGATCAAGGCTCTGCGCGAGTACGGCACCGGCATCGGCGGGCCTCCGCTTCTGAACGGGTACACGAAACTGCATCGTGAGCTGGAGGAACGGCTTGCCGCTCTCAAAGGCGCGGAGGATGCGCTTGTGTTTTCATCGGGGTATGGTGCGAATGTTGGCCTGATCACGGGCCTTGTCCAGACCCACGACGTCGTGGTCTCTGACGCCTTCAGTCACGCTTCGTTCTGTGATGGTGTGAAGATGTCGGGAGCCAGGGCGATTTCGTTTCCGCACAACGACGTCGGTCGACTTGCCGCAATCCTCAGAACGCTGGAAGAGGATCGAACGAAGCACGACGTCTATGTCGGCGTGGAGGGTGTGTACTCGATGGATGGGGATCTTGCGCCGCTTGTTGAAATCCAGAATCTCTGCACCAGGTATGGTGCCGTTCTCATCGTGGATGATGCTCATGGTACCGGTGTCATGGGAGCCATGGGGAAGGGGACCGCGGAACATTTTCATATACACGGCACGATCGATGTGACGATGGGAACGTTCAGCAAGACGTTTGCGGGGACGGGAGGATTTGTGGCGGCCTCAAAGCCGATCGTCAACTATCTTCGCTTCTTTGCCCGCTCATACATGTTTTCAGCCTCCCTGCCTCCCCAAATCGTGGCGGCTGTGCTCGCCGGGCTTGATGTGATAGAAGCAGAACCGGATCGACTCGAAGCCCTCAGAGCAAACATTGCCTACGCGGGAAACGGACTCCGGAAGATTGGTTTCGATCTGGAGCCGCAATCCGGGATTATTCCCCTGGTGGTTCCTGTGGGTTCGAGCCTGCGGGACATGGCGCGCCGATTCCACGAGGCAGGTATCTTTATCAATTCGATCGAATATCCCGCCGTGCCGATTTCTCAACAGCGCTTTCGCATCAGTCTCATGGCAACACATACGAAGGAGGACATCGACCGGCTTCTCGAAGTTGTTGCGAATGTCTGGCGCGCGGAAACGGTCCACAGTTCAAAAAAAGGAAATCATTCTCTCATCGCAGCCGCGTGAAGCGAGAAGGAGTCAGTATGAAAAAGCCAAAGCTCTTGATCATCGTCCTCTTCCAAAACCTCAAGGATGCCGAGCCATACTATGCGCGCACACCGGCTCCGCCGTTACCCGGTATCCTGCTTGCCGGAATGACGCCATCGATCGTCGATGTCGAGGTTGTTCATGAGATGGTCCGCCCGATTCCGTATGATACCGACGCGGATTTCATTGCCGTCAGTTTTATGGATTATCTTGCCCCGCATGCCTATGAAGTTGCCGGACGATTCCGGGAGCAAGGGAAGGTTGTGGTGGGAGGGGGGAAGTTTGCCTCCACGTTTCCGGATGAAGTGGATCCCCATTTTGACTCGATTCTGGTGGGGGAGGCACAAGGCGTGTGGCCTCACATGGTGCATGATCTGGTAAGCGGAACATTAAGGAAGCGTTATGAGGGTGAGCAGGTTCCTGCATTGGCGAACATACCGCCGCCACGGTACGACTTGGTCGAAGGAAAGTTCACGGTGCCGATCGTGACCGAGGCCTCGCGAGGATGCCCGCATCCGTGCACCTATTGCCAGCTTAATATCAGGCGACTGGCTCACAGGACCCGCCCGATCCCCGACGTCATCAGAGATCTCACACACACGAACGGACTTCCGTGGTTCAAACGGAAGATGGCGATGATTCTGGATAATAACCTGGGGGGTGACCTTAAGTACGCGAAAAGCCTGCTCAGGGAAATTGCCAAGCTCAAGTTTTGGGCGATCGGGACCCAGTTCAGCGTTGAATGTCTTCGCGATGATGATTTCGTCGACGCCCTTGCAGAAGCCGGATGTCGGATGGCGTTCATCGGCATGGAATCGCTCAACACGGCGAGCCTCCTGGGTGTGCAAAAGCGTCAAAACCGCGTTGATGAGTACAAAGTTGCCTTTGACAAGCTCCACCGACGCGGCATCCTAACGTTCACCGGCTTGATGTTCGCACTTGAAGAGGACACGGTCGAATACTACGAACAACTCCCGCAGCGTCTTGAAGAGGTCGGAACATGCGTGATTCTTCCATCCATCTCTATCCCGATCTACGGAACGCCATGGTATCGCCGCGTCGTGGATGAAGGAAGGATTCTGGATACGGATATCTCGCACTACGAAGGAGACCACGTCGTCTTCCGGCACCCGACCCTTTCACCGGAGCAGATCCACTCTGCTTATCGGAGAGTGAACATGGTGTTCTATGCCTGGACCAACATTGTGAAGAGGTTGTGGCGATTCCTGTTGAAGCAGGAACGGACCGAGTCTCTTCCGGCCTTTCTTTTCAAACTTGCGCTGATCTCCTTCATCTATCTCAAACTTTCAATCTTCCAGCGACATCACGCACAGGAGCGGGTGTTTCCTCAAATGCAGACCATCGCCAACCGACCCATCGATGCCTGTGAGGATGTCATCACCGAAGTGCAGGGGATGCCGATCTGAACGGTTGCAGGATGGGGAAGCATATCAATCCAATGCCCTGTGACTCAACCTCAAGGTGAGTACCCCCTTTCATTCTGGTGGATTCCTGGAAACCTGCTGGATAGTAGAGAGGTTTGGCCGAAAACTCAATTTGTGAAACGCTGTGGATGAGCGTCTTTGTGGCAAGTCTTTATGGCCGGCTCTCTAGAACAAGTGTCCGAAGTTCATAAAGAAACCGGTGACATCCCTACCAAACCCGATATCGAGCCGGACGATGAAGGTGTCCATTTGCAGGCGGAGACCCGCTACCGGATTCGATTGCCAATTGTCCAAGCCGATCTCTTTCACCGAATGCCACACGTTTCCAGCATCGAATCCAACTACGCCTCCAAGCCGCCAGATCAGAGGGAAGCGGGCCTCGGCGTTGAGCAATGCCATGATGCGGTCGAGAAAACGATCCTGCGGTGATCCCCGCAAGGATTGATTACCGCCAAGGGAAAGGAGCATTTGGGCCGGAAGGTTGGGGCCGGCAAGGGCTTGACCCTGAAACCGGAACGCCATGATCGTTCCAGGAAGGGGGAGGGGTGAGTACTGCTGGAAGGTACCCGAGATCCGGCCCAATTCAACGTTTGTCCACGCAGACCGTAGTGCGTACTCGAGTTCTCCCTGGAGAACAACTCCTTGCGAAGGGTTGATAAAACTCTCCCTCGAATCATATCGGTACGCCAGGAACACGGAATAGTATTCGGCCCGGAAGGAGTTCTGAGAAGGAGGAAGAAGTCGCAATCGACTGGAATCGGAGAAATGAAGGTTATTGATCCCTTTGAACCGAAAGCCCGCCTGACCCACCATGAGCCGGGAAAATCCCCTGCTGATCGTGATCGATGCTTCAAACGGCTCGCGGGTATACTGTTCGCGGTCCTGAAACAGTGAAGTATTGCCGATTCCAAAGAAGCTGTTCTTGATCCATTTGTCATAGTCGAAAACGACATCCAGCGCGAAGGGGTACTGCGTTCCCTGGCGAAGCTCGAAATCCGGATAGGAGAACACGATCCGGTACCATCGCTCACCTTTCGTGGTGTTAAAGAGCAGGACGTCAACGGATTCACCCCAACCGAATTGATTCAGAAAGAAACCTTTCGCGCCGTATCCAAAACCAACATCGGTGTCATAGGAAAGGACCGGAAGAATCTCGATCTGTGAAGGTGACTTGGTTGTGGAATCAGCATTCTCCTGAGCCAGGGCAATGGAGTACGAGAGGAGAAGAGCCAGAATCGAACGGTGAACAACTGCGTGCAGAAGATCTGCTTTTGGACGTTGTTGGCCTTGCCCGGAATCCGCCGGCAGGGACTGGCAGTCTCGATCGGACTGCGAGAGTTCTTTCGGTCTGCCGGCGGTCTGGATCAGGGTTTGGAACGTCCCGGGTTTCATGCGTGTGATTTCCCTTTGGTCCGGTCTAATATGGGAAAACGCGGATCAGCGTGCAATGGCATAACCGAAGATGAAGGAGACCCTGTTTCCAATCGGGCTGGTTGCAAAGGCCAGGTTCAAAGGAATGCTGACCCCGCCATAATTAAACGATTTTCCGACGCTCATGATCAGCGAGGAACTGACCCCCTTCTTTCCGCCGGCGATAACGTTCGGCCCCATGCCGAATTCGTAGCCCCCGGGGAGGCGGATCCCCATAGCCAGGGTAAGACTCGGGATCACTTTTCCGTACTCCACGCCGCCGAGGAACGGAACGCCCTGGATGACGAAGGAAGGACCGCCGCCCTCGGGAATGATCTGGTATTCAAAATGCCACCCGAACTGGCTGATCACAGTTCCGATATTATGATCCTTGAGATTCTGGACGAGCTCGCCGTTGCCGGGGATATAGGTGACACCCAATCTGGGTCCACCAAGATTCCGTTCGGCAAAAGTTTCACGCCCCGGGTACACCGTATCCTGTGCGTGGGCACCCGATCCGGCAAGCATAAACAGGGGAAGAAGAAAAGCCCTGGTGAGAGTAACGATCATGGAACGCATAACGACCTCCTGTTGATGGTGAATGATGAAAGCCGATCGAATCGGCAAAATGTGTTCTCACTCCTCGAGGAGACGGAGCAGAGCATGTTTTTTATCAGCATTGGACAATCCGGTAAGGATGACCATACCTTCCTTCTCAAACCCTCCGATGACACTTCCGGCCACGGCTCCGAGCAATCCCCCCAACAATCCAGCCCGGAGCCATGGTGCACTGCTCTCACCGTTGTTTTCGACAGTCAGGCCCAAAAGCGCCCCCACTCCGATCCCGATCGCCGCTCCCACCACGGCATCGTTCAGCATCTCGGATTCCCTCAATAGTCGGATTTGCTCGACGGACGATAGAGGGAGGGCAATCATCCTCGATTGGGTCAGGACATTCAGGGTGTCATCTCCGACACTCCGGATGGCGACTTCATGCATGATCCTATGTCCCGAAAGCTTTACCCAGAAAATCTTATCTCCTGCTCGGGTAGTAAGGTTCTGCAGAACGAGCCCGGAGAGGAGGAAAACGAAGAATCGTGATTTCATGACCACACTCCAGATTTCTCTTTACAGACTTGTTGGATGGTACTGGGAAAACCGGGGAAGTCGTGTCACTGAATTGTCAATCCTGTGTCACATGATACGAGCGCCTGCTGCACTCCGGTCGCTTTACTTCATGAGCAGGAGTTTCCGTGTGGCGACTTCGGACCCCGCATGCAGTTTGTAGAAATACACTCCGCTCGGCAATCCGTTGGCGTTCCAGGGGATCTTGTAGCTGCCCGGACTCAATTCCTCGTTGACCAGCTCTGCCACTTGTTGGCCAAGGATGGTGAACACGCTCAGCCGGACCCTTCCCGGGACCGGTACCGAAAAGCCGATCGTGGTGGAAGGGTTGAAGGGATTAGGATAGTTCTGGTGAAGTTCAAAGGCCGTTGGGATCCCTTCACCCGTCAGCGAAACGTTCGTCGTTACGGTAGCGGTGCCCGCCCTGATCCGCCCCTCAACACTCGCGCGAATCGTGTCGGCTGCCGAGGTGTAAGCGAGCAGGACCTGAAATTCACTTGTATCCGGATAAACGTGAAGGTTCTGATACGGGATCTGCAACAGATCCAGAAAGAGGGCAACGTATTCTGTTGTTGCCACGTTGTAGGTTGCCGAGGGATCAATCGGCTGATCGCCAACCTTGACCTCGAGGAGTCGTTGGAACGGTGGATTGTTGGGATTGTAGATGTAGCTGAGCCCCGAGGCCTGAAGCATGAAGTCGTCTCCAACCTCAATCTCCGATAACCCAAATTCGAGCCCCTGCAAGAGCCCCATTCCACTGACTTCCAGAGTGGCAAGTCGGTAGTTCAGTCCATTGTCGGCGTTCAAGCCATAGCCGACCGCTCGGTAGAGGTCGGCCCCGACGATTGGCCCCTGGTACAGCGGATGGGCAATGGAGCCATTCGCCTCGATGCCGATCTCCGCACCGGTGGCTGTCCGTAATGCGTCGGTGAGGAGATTCCCCATCGGTGTGTCGCGCGGTCCAAACGTGAGAAGGGAATCGGGAAGCACCACCTCTTCCAGTTGTTGTTCCACGAATGCCACTTGCTGTGAATACACCGGACCATACACCGCTTCAATGCCCTGAATCAGTTGTGTGACGACTTCTTGAACGGATGGCTCCTCGGGGATGGGATCCGCAATGGGAATCGCTTCATAGCCAAGTAACCGGACCTGTGTGTCGTCGATGATCAATCTCAACTTGCCAAGGTAAAGGTAATAGGAAGCCGCCTGGACAACCCACGTATTCTCCCCCGCCACGTTCGTCACCTCGATCTCACGATCAAGCAGGAAATGATCGTGACCGCCGACGACGGCGTGAATGCCGGGAACGTACGTTGCGACGAGCTTGTCGAGGGCCACGCCCATGTGGGACAAACAGAGGATCACCTGGCACCCGAGGGCTTTCAGCGTGTCGACATTGGCCTGTGCAATCTGGACAATATTGGTGTCGATGAAGGCCGGAGCAGGCTGCGAAATCAGGTTGGTTTGCGGTGTGGTCATGCCGAAGATTCCGACCTTGACGTTTCCGACCTGTCTGACGACAAATGACTGGATGTACTTCCTGAGCGGTGCGACGGTTGAGTCGGGAAGAAGTGTGTTGGCCGAAAGGAGCGGGTATCCGGCGCTGTCGCCAAAGGCGGCCTCGAGTGAGGCGTACAATGCACCGGGACCAAGATCGAATTCGTGGTTCCCGACAGCCATCGCGTCGAAGCCAAGCTGCTGCATCAACTGAAACTCGGGTACTCCAAAATATTTGTTGAAAAAGAGATCCCCGACGAACAAGTCGCCTGCATGGAGCAGCAGGGTGTTCGGGTTGGTTGCCCTCTGAAGACCTATCAGGCTTGCGGCACGGGCAATCCCCCCGCGGGTCCCGGAGAGATCCTCACACCGCGGGCCAAGCGTCGCGAGGTTGGAATGAGTGTCGTTAACGTGCAACACCGTGAGTGTGTCGACCTGCGCTGGTGCCGAAACACACAACAGGCCGGTGATAAACAAAACGAGGAACAAGAGACGTAGTGCCATAACTCCTCCTTGTGTGAATGGCTGATTGTTGTAACGTGCACAAGGTAGGAGTCCCTGTTTCGGGTCTTGTCATGGAATTGTCGAAGTACTGCAACACATGCATCATGATGAACTTCCGTTGCGAAGAGGGTTGAGGTGGGCGAAGCGAGCGGGGTGCAGGCGAGTATGGTGGCCTCGACAAAGGACAGACTCTTGGTCCAACGTACCTATCCCGTGTTCGTTCTCTCGGGATCGGTGAGAAGCATGCTTGGGAGATAGAGAATTCGCCAATCAGCTTGTTGGTGCATTTCCATAATTTTCTGGAATGCAGATACATCGCCGGAGCGGCACTGCTCGATCAGTGTCGATACCGTCAAATCGGGTTGTGCGGTTCCGTCGGTCACCTGGTGGACGTCGGTCAATGTCTCCCTTTTCATGAAACGACACATATTTGGATTGGTTAAATCCTCTTCTGGATCGGAGGGCAAGAGCCTTGATGCGGCGGGGCATGGAGGGAGGGTTCACGCGCGTCCCGACCGCGGGAATCGTGTGGAATAGAGCGGTAATCCTCTATGATGATGGGAAGGCCATCAGGAACGCCGTTCACGAACGGCCGAGGATGACCTCC
>JACPUH010000003.1 GCA_016192345.1 Ignavibacteriales bacterium
CGCCGGAGCCGGAAGGAATGTGGTGATCCATCAACAACGGAAAAAATATAGAGATTTCGGCAGGTCAAAGCAAGGAAAAAACTTGACTCTCTCTACGATTTCTGTAAATTTCAAGTCGAGGTTCCCATCGGCATACCAGCCTCGCATCTGTTTCCCGGCCAGTGGAACGGCAATACGCAACGCTGCTTCTGTATCGGCACAGTGACGGGATTCTCCGGCATCCCGGCCCGAAGTTCGACGGGTGCCAACCTTCTTCATCGTCCCGATTAATACGGAGGAATCATGCGAACTCTTATCTCAATGCTTGCCCTCTTCTGCGTTCTTGTGCTCACATCCCACCAGGCTTCATCCCAATGGCGGTCCCTGTATGCGACGTACGACGATGACACCAACGGAACGGGACACAACACGACATCGGTGGGCGTGATTTCGGAAGATACGTTCGTGGCGCTGGTGTTGACGACCAACGTCAGGAACTTCCTCATCCCGTACACGGGCGCGGATTCCGCCCAAGGGAGGGTAAATTTTGTCGGATACGGTGGAGCCACCTCCGGGGTGTTTCAGTTCTGGACGGACGGGGGGTTCGACCAGATCGAGATGCGGAATGCCAGAAAGGTCGTTGCCACACCGGACAGCTTGGTCTACGTGGCAAATAACGACCCGGACCACAACATCCTGGTCTTCAAATTTACGGGAGACAGCGTAGAGGCGGTCCCCCCCTACCGGCGTCAGCCGACCGGAACCAACAGCATCTTCGGCCTGGCGGTGGATGGTAACGGATACGTGTATGTCGGCAACGACACCACCACCGGCAAGACTGACGATGTGAAGATCTACAACCCGATCGGCCAGTGGAATGACACACACACCGATTCACCGGTTCGGACCATCGACCTGCCGGATGGTATCTACAGAGGAGTCGCGGTCACACCGAACGGAGGAACTCTGTTCATTGCCGACTATGGCCAGAGAAAAATCCTGAAGCTGACAGGCTCGCCGACGGCAGGCTATACCCAGGACCCGACGTTTAATTTTCAACTCGGTTCGGCAGATTCCATTGAAGGTATCACAACTCTTCCCAGTGTAATCGGTTTAGGATATCTTCCCTCCCGGAATATCCTTTTTGCCGCTTGTGATATCTATTTTGGAGGAGGGTCGTCTTATCCGTTCGGCCGGGCGTACCTCATCAACCCCCACACCGGGTCCCTCGTCTCAACGGATTCATCGATCAGCGTCATCGATGCCGCTAAATGGAATTTCACCATGACGGGGGGATACAACCTTCGATCCGGAGGAACGTCCCCGGGCAACGCCTCCGGCTACACCTCGCTCTATGATGTCGGGTTTGACGAGAAGGGGAACGTGTACACGCAGTCCCATTACGGCTGGACGGTCGACAAATGGACCTTTGACGGAACCCTGCCTACGATCACGACGGTGGAGCGAATCTCTTCCCAGGTCCCCGAATTATTCAAGCTCCACCAAAACTTTCCAAACCCGTTCAACCCGACGACCACGATCGCATTCGACATCCGACAGCCGGGTCACGTTTTGCTCAAAGTGACCGACGTGCTCGGACGCGAAGTGAAGACCCTTGTGAACGAAGCCCATGGACCCGGCTCCTACAAGGTCACGTTCGATGCCGGAGGATTGCCGAGCGGAACGTACCTCTACTCGCTCCAGACCGGCGAATCATCGACCTTCATGAAAATGTTGCTCGTGAAGTAGCCGGGTCTGGAAATCGGCTGCCGTTGTGCTCATTCGATGACGGTTCCCTGAGAAAGGATATGCAGGGGGGAGCGGAGTGTCACCACCACCTCTCCGCCTTCCATTCACCGGCGGATGAGTCTCTACTTCACCACTTCACCACACCACAAGGAGGGACCCATGGGGAAATTCTTCCTCTGTTCCTGCATTCTCGTCCTGCTCGCACTACCGCGGACGCTTCAGGCCGATGTCTTTGGCTCCGGAATCCGTTTCACAAATCCCGACGGCAGTTCCTTCGACGGGAGCGTGACCGATGGCACGGGACTGACGATCCATTTCATCCTGAATGATACGGCGTCATCGGTCATCGTCAGAATTCACAATGCTTCGAACAACAACGTCCTGCACACGATCAACCTTACCAACGTGCCGCAGGGACCCAACAGCACAACGTGGGACGGCACGGGGGGAGCGACCGGCACGTACTATGTTTCGATCGAGGCAGGCCGGACTCCCCGCTCGTCAACATCTTACTCCCTGATCCGCTTCATCAACACGGCCGACCTCGGCCAGGCCATCTTTTCCCGCGGCGTGGATCTGGTACGAAACCAGAATAATCCGAACTTCGGCTTCGTGTACGCCAGCAATACCGGCGGCGATCTCAAGACCGGGTTCACGCGCTATACCGCTGCCGGGGATCCTGCAGGCACCGACCCCGGCAATCCAACCCTGACACCGTCAACGTCCGTTGGGGATGGGGGCACGACTCCCTGGAGCGGGAGCCCGTCCGCTCCGGCCCATGCCACGATTGACTACCTCGGCCGTGTCTACGCGGTGGATCACCCAAAGGGGGAGGTCTGGAGGATGGACGACAACGACTCTCCTCCGTACAGGGTCGTGAGCGGTGTCCAATCCACGAGGGGGCTGGCCTTCACCGGGACCGACGAAGACTTCAAGCTGTATATTGCCTCCGGGACGAACGTCCTCCGTGCGAACCTCGGCACCAGGGACAGCCTCGATACGCCGGTGGACACCGTGGCGAAGCTCGAAATGCTGGTCTGGGACCTGGTGCTTGATGACGATGGCAACCTGTATGCGAATCTCAAGAGCGGCACGGGCTTCGATGGACAGTTTGTCGGAGCGACGGAGCGCTACAACATCTCGGGAACCCTCCCCATTACGCGTCAGAGCGCCGAATGGTCGATTCCATGGCCTGGACAACCTGCGGGGTTGGGGCTCTGGAGCGGAGCAGACACGACCACCAGCGACGACGACATTCTGTACATCGTCCACCGCGCCCAGGGTACTGAAGCAGACGGCAATCGCCACGGGATCTACTCTGTGAAGGATCTTGGGGGATTCACGCAGACGATTGAACACATTTTCCACCCGACGGATGCCACCCCCTTCGGAGGAACTGGAACAACGGTCAACATGCGCGCCGATATCGCGATCGATCCCACCGGCAATATCATCCTCTTCGAGAACGGGTTCGAGTTCATCTACATCCTCTCTCCCCCATCAACCGCCCAAACGGTTTCCTACACCACGAAAAGCGCAAAGTCGTTCAGCCTGGGCGTCACGTCGGTCGGGCGTTTGGAGGTGGGGACCCCCCCACGCGATTTCGTTTTGCATCAGAACTACCCCAATCCCTTCAACCCGGCAACGAATATCGAATTTGCGCTTTCACAAAGCGCACAGATCGTGCTCTATGTCTTTGATATGCTGGGGCGCGAAATTACGGTCCTGGCGGACGGTCACTACGCCCCGGGATCATACCGGGTGACGTTCGATGCGCGCAACCTGCCGGGCGGGACGTATTTCTACAGGCTGCAGTCCGGGAGTTTCGTTGAGACAAAGAAACTCGTCCTGCTCAAATAGTATCAAAGGGCATCCAGTGTGTCAACGATCGTTCAGGGGGATCATACGGTCGTCGAGATAGAGGCGAACCTCGCGGGCAATCCGCTTCAGTCTGCCAATCTTGAATTCCCCCCCGGCCCGACCGGTGTTGATGATTGCTCCCTCCTCGCCGATCAAACGCGTGAAAGCGGACGCGTACACCCATTCATGGTTTCGATACTCCGGAACAGGGGCCGAGAGAATGGCAACCCCCTGCGGAGACCATGTGGCATCCAGCACGACGCGCGCTGCCGGGACCGTGTCGGTCCAGAGAACCGCGTACTTGCGAAGATCGACGAGTGAAACGCTTCGTTTGCCGATCGCCACCAGTCGATCCCCCGGGTCGGAAAACACCCCCCTGTTGAAACTCACCGGCACGGAACAGAGGCTCTTCAAACCCGGGCCAAACACATGCATCCTTTCGACAAGCTCCCCATTCCTCCAGGTGTAGGTGCCGGCCGCTATTCTCGTCCCCTCCGGCGACACCTCAACACCCGCCGCATGCGTTCCGGGAATCTCCTTTTCGGCAATCACTCGCCCCTGATGATCGACGACGAACAAGAGGGCCTGGTCGCGCCCCGGTTCCGAGAGCAGCAATGCCGCAAGAGAATCATGCATCGAGACCCGGATGACCCGCTCGTATTCGGGCTGCGCATCCTTCAAAGGTCGGAGTGAACGTACCAGAGCCCCCGACCGGTCGTAGAACTCGACCAACCCATCGAACGAGTGAATCAGCAACGCCCTCCCGGACTCGAACACGCCGGTTGTCGGGAAGGGGACATCAAATGGGATGTTTTTCCGGATGACCGAGAGCTCCGTGCCGCGAGCGTCCTTCACCCTCGCTTCAAAGAGCGCGTACTCTCCCGATGGCCGCGCCCGGCCTTTCTTCTGCTCCTCGATCCGATACGTGCCCAACCTGGATTCTTGCGCCGTGGACTGCCCAAACCAGAGGGCCAGTGCAACAAGGCAGAGGAGCGCTGCGAACCGGCATGGCAAATGTTCGCGCAACCGGTCATCGCCCTTTTCCCCCTTGTTCAGGCCTCCGTTTTCCAGAGAGTTCATAGTATCCTCCAAGCGGTCATTTCAAAAGAACCAGTTTCCTCATTTCCACGTATCCACCCGCCGACATTCGGCAGAAATAGACTCCACTCGGATGCACCGACGCCTCCCAGGAGACCCGATGGATTCCGGGAGTGAGTTCCCCGTCGACCAGCGTGGCGACCTCCTGGCCGAGAAGGTTGAAGACCTTCAAGCTGACATGGTCGACCCCCGCGATCTTCAACTCGAAGCTGGTCGAAGGATTAAAGGGATTGGGAAAATTCTGACCCAAATGCCAACTGAGTGGAATTCCCGTTTCCGGCGGTACATCGACCGATGTGACAACATCGAAGAACTGCAGGACACGATCCATCAGTGAACGACGCTGGGATGCGCTCCCGATCGTTTCAAAGGGGAACGCCAGGTACAACAGTTTGCCGGGCACGGTCCCGTTGCCGAAGGTCCCGGAAAATGCAACTCCCGCTTTGCGGGGAGTGCCGTCGCCGCGTAGCGCGTTGTACGCGAGAATCGGAAACGACCCACCGCGAGGGTCGATATCGTCCGGATAATCCTCCGGATAGGTCTGTCCGAAGTTTACGGTGATCCCGTCGAACGCTGTACCGCCGATTCCGGTGGCCCCGTTGATCGTCGTGTTGCCGTCATACACAAATGCTGCCTTCAGGTAGTTGTTGTAAAAAGGGAGATCGCCCGGCTGCGTGGCGGCGTGTGTCCGGCCCAAATCCCATCCGATCTCCGATCCCGAGATGAACAGCCTGCCGCCGTTCTCCAGGAAATCCTCTACCCTCGCTTGTTCTGTGGGTGTAAACGTACGATCCGCGGTCGACTCGTCACCAAGTATCCAGAACACACTCGAATAGTTCCTGAGATCGATGCTTCCCTCGATCACCGCTTCGTTGGCGCAGCCGGAGACGACCATGGAGTAGGTCGGCAGGTCCGAGGAGAGAGTGCTCACAAAGTCGTGGGACGGCTGGCTCCAACTCCCGGATCCACCGTACCGGTCGAAACCATCAACGATGAGCGCAGCCGGCCCTTTGGGACATGTCCCGGATTGATTTCCCTGATCAAAGCAATCGCGCACGACAAACCATTCGGCTGCGCCACTATAGACATGCGAGGGAAGCGACTCGTTCGGGGGTTGCGCCGTATCGACGACTGTCAAACGGAAGGAGACGAGGTTCAGGATATCCCCTGCAGCGAGAAATGATCGCGGATGGAGATACGAAATCGATGTGGTCTCTTTCGTCAGGGTGTCTTCGGCGGCGGCCATCTTCCAACCGCCGTCCACCAGATACGAGAGCCGGTAGCCGGCCAGATCCGCATCAGAGTTTGGATACCAGGAGATCGTCAGTCCCCCGCTCGAATCGACCACCACGGCCCTCAGCACCGGCATGGCGGGTGGTGAAAGATCCCTGCGCGTAATGGCGATCGCGAAATACGCGCTGTCCCTGTTCGCGCGCGTATCCTCCGTGAAGATCTCGAGGACGTAATTCCCTTCCGGCAGGAGTTCCGTGTCAAACGAGTTAGTCGCCACAACACGGCTTGAATTAACTGCCGCCGCGCCCGATCCGTTCGTTACAATATAATAGTGTGCGCTGACCGTAGACATCGATTCAAGAAAGGCGCGGCCGACGTACGAATCGAGCGGCTTCCGGTCGAAGCGATAGCGAAGTCCCTGATCGGGCGGCTCTGAAACAATGTCAGAGGTGTCGGCCGACCGGATCCGGTATCCGATCGCGTAGGTTCCGTTGTTGGTCTTCGTTCCACCGACTGTTCCGAGCCCGTTTCTCTCATCGACTTTAATGATGATCTCGACCTTTCCGAAGAGGGCGCCCGGTGGAATTTGCACCCCACCCCCCGCCTGTCGGAACCGGAGGGTTGTCTTGTTGATCACCGGCGTATACGGGTCAAGATAGGGTGTCAGCCCGCCACCGTTCCGGAGGGCATTGATCTCCGCTCCGGATTCGTTTTGACCCGGGACCAGTTCCCGCTCCGTCAAATGCACGTGACCGAGGCCATCGAGCACTGTTCCGAGAATCGTCACACCGGCAACGACGGGAGAGCCCGCTGCGAGGCCCGGGTTCGGCTGAATGTGAACGTAGCTGATGTGTTTCCACCTTTCCTCGACAAGAGACCGAACCCGCACATACGAGTTGGAGCCGGCAGTGCCGTCGACTACATGCACGACCCCATCCAATGACGAATAGATGGGGTACCCATCCGGCTCTCCGATGTCGACTCCATTGTGGAAATGATTCGCCGTCAGGGTGTTGCGGAACTCGCAAAACGTCCCATTAATGTCATGGCTGCCGGTAAACGGGGGATTGGGCCACTGGAGCTTGACCGAGTCGGTCCGCGCGGAGAGAACTCCTGTGAAGAGCAAAAGGAGAACGGACAGGGCGGGAAGGGTACGAGAGAAAATCATGGCACTTGGAAAATACGAAATCCGGCCTGGAAAACAAACCGGGGCTGGAAATGAAAGGTGGGCCACGCGGGGGAAGGAAAAGGGAAACCGCGGGCAAGATTTTAACCACGAAAATACTCAAAATCGGAGCATAGGGAAATAACGGGTCTCACACCGCAACGAAAAGCCTTGCATGGATCGCTATGTTCATTTAATTTGGAATCAACAAGTTCATGAGCTTCGCGACAGAACACGAGTCACCTTTCCCCGTGCTGCACTGACCAGGTTTTCTGTCCCACAGAAGAACATCCACTGACATCAAGGGATTTATTCCATGAAGCAACTCTTCCTGGCTTCTCTCGTCCTGATGCTCGAAGCACCAGTTCAGGTCCATGGACAGCTTCGGATCACCGCGACCGAGAGGCTTCCCATCGATCCTTCGGGGTCCTGGGGTTCCCCGCGCTTCTCCCCGGACGGGCAATCGGTCTTCTTCACCGATGCCGACAACAACGGCATCTGGGAATATGCGCTCCGGACGCGGGCTGTCCGTCAAATCACCGCTGATCCCCAGGCCGGAGGGACCTTCAATATCTCCAGCGACGGAAGCCAGATAGTGTACCGCCGCACAACGTACGACCGAACAACGAAATCGAGGAAACAGGCGATCGTGATTCGGGGCCTCCTCGACAACTCAACACGTGTTGTCGCAACAGGTCGAAGCGTGTCGGTCCCGGTTTTTTCTCAAAATGCCGTGGTCTATTCGATCCAGGGCCGGACCAACAGCCTCTCTGCGATAGCCAATGCCACGGAGGTTGCTGTCCTTGGCATCGAAGAAACAAAAATCGCACTCAATAGAAACGGCAAGAAGGTTATCCTCGATCCGATGAAAAACGGGAGCTATATATGGCCGGCGCTCTCACCGGACCGGCAACGGATCGTGGCTTACGAAATGGACCGGGGAACCTTCGTGTGCGACGTGCAAGGCAAAGTCATCAGCAAGCTCAACCGCCGCGATGCAGCGGTCTGGTCCCGCTCCGGGAATTGGTTGATCTATATGGATGATAAGGATGATGGCCATCGCATGATGTCGTCGGATCTCCATGCCGTCAGTCCCGACGGAAAGCGGCAGGTTCAGCTTACCTTCACCAACGATATCATGGAGGTGTATCCCAATTGTTCACCCACGGAAAACAAGATTGTTTGCACTTCCCTGGAGGGGGCTCTGTATCTGTTGAGTTACGAGGAAGAAGAATGAAGCACGGATGGACCATACTCCTTGTACTGATCTTTGCAGCGGGAATCGCGACGGGGCAGAATTCTGACCTCTCGGGTCTGACAATTTGCATCGACCCGGGGCATGGAGGAAATAACCCCGCGAACGACAGGCATGTGATTCCTGATCCGGGAACAGATTTCTGGGAATCCGAGAGCAACTTCCAGAAAGCATTGCTTATCAAAGCCCTGCTGCAGGAACAGGGGGCGGCGGTGTTGCTCACTCGGAACACGAACACTTATCCGAACGACAACAACGAACCGTCCCTTGCAGCACGGGTTCAATTCGCGAATGCAAACAATGTGGACTGGTTTCATTCGATTCACAGCAACGCATCCGGGCTTGCCAATAACACTTCGATCAACTACACACTCATGCTGGTACGGGAGAAACGACCCGGCGGTCCGAGCAGTTCCACGGGAAATGGGTTGGGAATTCCTGAAACGCAGGAGGCGTGGGATATTTCCGGCCTGATGAGCCCGAATATCATGACCGTACTCAGGACACAACGCCACTCTCGCTTTCTCGATTGGACTTTTTACGGAGGAACGAATGGAGGTTTCAGCCTCGGCGTATTGCGCGGCCTTTTGATGCCGGGGCAGCTTTCCGAAGGGTCGTTTCACGATTATTTCCCGGAAACCCGCCGCCTGATGAATAATGATTACCGTAAGATGGAAGCTTACGCTCTCCGGAACTCATTTCTCCAGTTCTTTGGCGTCCCGGCCGATTCCTTCGGAATCGTGGCAGGAATCCAGACAAGTGCACAAACAGGCAAACCGATTAACCATGCAAGAGTGAGACTTCTCCCCGACAATATCGTGTACGAAGGGGACGGTTATAATAACGGTTTCTATATGTTTGACAAGCTGAAACCGGGGACCTACACCATACGATTCGAAACTCCCCTGTACGCGTTCCAGGAAGTTCCGGTGACGGTGAGCAAGGGAGCGACCGTGTACCTTGACCGCTCACTCCCCTCCGCGGCGCTTGCCCATGTCACTTATGCAAGCCCGAGCGCAAAGGACACGCTCTACCCGGTTAATGCCACTTTCGGATTGTCATTTTCGTCACCCATGGATCCCGTATCAGTGGAAAAGGGATTTTCCGTCACCCCCGCCACGCCGGGAACGATGAGTTGGTTCAATAACTTCACCACACTGATCTTCAGACCTGCAATGCAGCTCCTCTACAGTAACTGGTATACCTATCAAATCGGCGGCGATGTCCGGACCATCGAGGGAGGATCATTTGATGGGGACGGTGATGGAGCAGCAGGAGGTGTTTTCCTAGTTACCTTCCGCACGAATTCACAACCGGTCTCCACAGAAAACGGAGGCCTTGTCCCCGCCGCGTTCGCACTCCGCCAGAATCACCCCAATCCGTTCAATCCAAGCACGGCGATCGAATTTGACCTGCCCCGCGAATTACCGGTGCGCATGGTGGTTTACACTACGGTGGGGAAGCCGGTGGCGACGCTGATGGATGGCCAGGCACCGGCCGGCCGTTATCGCCTGGTGTTCGATGCCGCCGATCTGCCGACAGGAGTATACTACTACAGGCTTGAAGCCGGGGAATTTGTTGAGACAAAGAAGATGTTGCTCCTGAAGTGAGGAACCCCATGAAACGAATCGCCTTCTTCCTTGTTGCGCTTTCACTCTCACAGACTCTCCAGGGCCAGACGTTCAAGATAGCGCAGGAGATTCGGCGCCTTGAAGTTCCGGGCTTCGTCCTGGGGCCGGTTTATTCACCGGATGGGAAACACATCGCGTTCAGCGGACCGAAATATGACGGAATTTCCATCCTGGACTTGCAGTCGGGTCGCGTCGAAGAAGTTTGCTCAGATCTGGGAGCAGGATGGGGACTGCGCTGGATTGATGAATGCCGGCTCCTTGTCCGGGCAACCCGGGATGCTGCAGATCCGCGAGACAGGGCGATGGGCGTTGAATTAATCCATATCGGCTCTCGCAGCGAGACTCCGGTCGTCCCGTTTGAGAAATCCAACCGGATCGAAGTGCTTCAAAACAATGTCGATGGGCGGATCGTCATCCAAAACAGGAACGAGACAGCCTTGTTCGACCTGAAATCCGTGAAAGCGAAAAACCTGCAGAAAGGCGACAATCCGGGGTTCTTCAAGGAATCAACCATCACCTTCGGAAACCGGACATTCAAGGCTCCTGAGGACAGGACGATCCTGGCCATGGTTTGGTCGCCGAACGGTGAGAGGGCGCTTGTCGAACTCATGGGCCGGCCTTCCCTCCACCTTTTTTCCAGGACTTCCGGAACATTCCAGATCGCCGCGGCAAACGGTGAGCGACCCTGTTGGATCAACGATGATCTGTATGTGTACCAGGAAACAACGGACGATGGTCACTCGGTTTTGAGCGGCGACATCTATGTCGCGTCGGTCGGCAGCCGGGAGCGCGAGAATCTGACCGCTTCCTTCGGGTTGATCGCACAACATCCGACAGCCACACAAGACGGGGGGATCATTTTCTCCTCGGAGGGCAAACTCTTTAGGATGAAGCTCGAACTCCCCCCACCGCGGTAAGCGCCCGGCGTTTGGGGAGTGTTCTCTCCCGTGCATTCGGGTCATCAGATTGCGTCTTGTATCACCGGCCCTTGCCTTCGGGGAGTGTCGTATGCCTACCTTCATTCCCCTCACCCCCAATTACACTCCCCTGCCACCCCCGGGGGACATTTTACTTTTTACTTGTTACTTTCAACTTGCTGCTTCCTTCTCATTACTTGCCACTTCTACCTTATTACTCGACCTTCCCGCTTTTCATATTGATTCCCATGTTTGAAACTCCTATCTTTTCCAACACTTTTCCAAAGGAGCCTGCTTGAGACGAACGCTTCCCCTCTTCATCCTCCTCCTTGTCACGATTTCACCCCTCATTGCACAAGTCCCCCCACAGGCGGTTACCCTTGAATGGAAGACCCCGCCGGTCATTCTCACGGGGGTCGATTTCACGCTCGAGGTCGTTGCGAAAGACCCCGCGGGCAATGTCCTGACCACCTACAATGAATCGGCGGTGGTCGCTGGCATCACGAGAAGCTCGCAGGGGGATGGAAAATCCTCTCCTCTCCGGTTTTCCGGCGGCGTGCTCAAGGTGGAAGACGCCATCATGAGCGATGCCGGGTCACACACGATCTCCGTGTCCCTCCTGCTTCCGGACGGAGCGGCGGGCCCCGTTGCAGGGAGCGCCGCCGTGCGGGTGATCCCGGGGATCCTCAGCGTGTTGCCCCCTCTTCTGGCCATCGTCCTGGCACTGGTCCTGCGGCAGGTGGTCATCTCGCTGTTTGCAGGGATCTGGCTGGGTGCGATTTTCCTGTTCGATTATAATATCATCGGTGGAATCTACCGCGTGCTGGATCATTTCATCGTCAAAGCTCTCTCCGAAACGAGCCACCTGCAGATTATCCTCTTCAGCATGCTGTTTGGCGGAATGGTGGGAATCATCTCGAAGAACGGGGGGACTGTCGGGATTGCGAACGTGATCACCCGGTACGCCAAATCGCCCCGCGGCGGCCAACTGGCCTCCTGGGGGATGGCGTTTGTGATCTTCTTCGACGATTATGCGAACTGCCTGGTGCGCGGTAACCTGATGCGTCCGATCACCGATAAATTGCGCATCTCGCGCGAGAAACTCTCCTTCATCGTGGACGCCGGAGCAGCCACCGTCGCCAGCGTCATGATCATCTCGACATGGATCGGCTACGAAGTCGGGCTGATCGAACAGGGGCTGAAGATGATCGGATCGACAGAGGACGCCTACGCGGTCTTCCTTCAAACGATCCCCTACCGGTTTTACCCGATTTTCACCCTGATCCTGGTTTTCCTTGTCGGATTTATGAACCGCGACTTCGGCCCGATGCTGGATGCAGAACGTCGCGCGCGGGCGACCGGCAAGGTGTTGCGCGATGGCGCCCAGCCGGCCACCGACCTGACGGAAACGGCCGATGCTTTTACGACCGACAAACCTCCCCGGTGGTACAACGGGTTGTTGCCGATCCTGACCATCCTGGTTGTCGGGCTCTACGGACTCTACACAACGGGCACTGCCGCCCTTGCAGCGGAGGGCACATCCTCCTACGGCGTCGGTGACATCATCAGCAAATCGGATTCGTATGCCGCACTGCTCTGGGCATCGCTCTCCGGCTGCCTGATGGCGATTCTGCTCACCGTCGGCCAGCGACTCATGAAACTGACTGAAACGATCGACGCATGGTTCAACGGACTCAAGTCGATGCTCCTCGCGATGTTAATCTTGATTCTGGCCTGGTCCATCGGATCCGTCACGGAAGAGCTTCATACGGCCGGGTACCTTGTGCAGGTTCTACGCGGCACCATCGCGCCGCAGTGGCTCCCGGTGCTGGTTTTCCTCATCGCCGCCGTGATAAGTTTTGCAACCGGGACAAGCTGGGGAACGATGGCCATCATGATGCCACTGGTCATTCCGCTCGCCCATACGCTCGGGGTCGACGCCCAACTCTCCCCCATCGATCTCCAGATTATCCTCCATGGGGTGATCAGCTCCGTCCTTGCCGGGGCCGTGTTCGGCGACCATTGCTCCCCCATCTCGGACACAACGATCCTGAGCTCCATGGCCTCGGCGTGCGATCATATCGACCACGTCCGAACTCAATTACCGTATGCCCTGCTTGCCGCCGTCGTCGGCATGCTGGTCGGCGATATCCCAACCGCGTTCGGGATGTCCCCATGGATCTCCATCGCTCTCGGCATTGTTATCATGGTTGTGTTTCTCAGGCTCTTCGGCAAAAGTCCGGATCCAGTCACCGCATAACGAAGAAAGGATAGCACCATGCAATGGTGGAAATCCATCCCGCTTCATCATAAGATCCTGGGGGGGCTGATCCTCGGGGCGCTCTTCGGTGCCCTCTTCAATATCAGCAAGTACGAGCTGGAGGTCCGGCACCGGGTGGACGGCACCATCCAGACCTCGAATCTTCAACACTGGATGAAGGTCGAATTCCTGGCCCCCGACGGCACACCCCTCGGATCCTACGGCCCGGAAGACCAGTTGAAGATCATTCAGCATCTCCGAACCCACATGAAAGAGAAGCGGGGCCGGACGGATTTCCGCGTCACTCCCTCCTCGGACAGTCCTTACACGCTCCCCGACGTCCAATCCGTCGAAAAGGTCAGAACCATTGCGGTGATCATCAAGCCGATCGGGACCATCTTCATCCGGCTTCTGATGTTCGTCGCCATCCCGCTGGTCCTTGCATCGCTGATCGTAGGCGCGGCAAGCCTCGGGGATATTCGCCATGTCGGCCGGTTGGGGGGAAAAACGATGCTGTTCTATCTCTGCACCATCACCACCGCCATCACCGTCGGCCTGACCCTGGTCAACCTGATCTCTCCGGGCACACGCCTCTCCCCGGATGCCAAGGAGAATCTGATGATGGAGTTTCGACCCGATGTTGCCTCTTCCGTGCAGCCTCCCGACCTGCTCGAGATGCTTGTCCGCATCGTCCCCACGAACCCGTTTTCCGCCATCTCCGGCGGGGAGATGTTGCAAATCGTCTTCTTCGCGCTGATGATCGGCGTCAGCCTGACCATGATCGATACCGGAAGGTCGAAACCGGTGATCGACTTCTTCGACGGACTCAGTGAGACCATGATCAAGATGGTAGGGATGATCATGACCATGGCTCCCTACGGCGTGTTTGCCTTGATTGCCGCAACGGTCGGGGAATTTGGGTTCGATATTCTTGAAACCCTGATTTGGTATTCGGCCACCCTGGTCCTTGGGCTTCTCATTCAAACCTTTCTCGTCCTCGGGCCTGCGGTCCGGATTTTCTCCGGCATTCCTTATAAAAAATTCTTTTCCGGGATGAAGGAGCCCATGCTCGTTGCGTTCACCACCAGTTCGAGCGGGGCAACACTCCCGGTAAACATGAAGGCGTGCGAAAACAACCTCGGCGTTCCCAAGAAGATTACGAGCTTTGTCCTCCCCCTCGGCGCCACGATCAACATGGACGGCACCTCCATGTATCAGGCGGTCGCGGCCGTGTTCATCGCCCAGGTCTATGCCATGGACCTCAATCTTGCCCAGCAATTGACAATCCTGTTGACCGCCGTCCTAGCCTCAATCGGAACCGCCCCCGTTCCCGGGGTCGGCATTGTCATGCTTATCATCGTTCTCCGGTCGGTCAACGTGCCGGAAGAAGGGATCGCGTTGATCCTTGGCGTCGATCGGCTGCTGGACATGTGCCGAACGGTCCCGAACATCCTCGGCGATGCAGCCGTGGCAACGATCGTGGCAAAACAGGAGGGGGTTCTGGAACCACGGCCCTGAAAAGACTTCAACCGCAAAGAGCAGCCGGAGGCCTACAACAACAGATGCGACAGCATCTGTCTCAATAGGTGATTCCTCTCCAACAAAAAAACGTCCCGTCAAATTGACGGGACGTTTTCGTTTCTGCCACCCTCAAGAGCCCACACGGGGGCTCGACCATGTCAAAACTCGGGTCCGAGCGAAAAGTAATAGATCGGCTGTGAAAAGCTGGACCCGTTGAAGTTCCACGCAACGTCGATGCGGAGCGGGAAGCCCATGAAGATCAGCCGGCTGCCCAGGCCCGTTCCGACCAAAAGGTCCTTGTTGCGTACGCCCACCGATGTTCGATGAAACGGCTGCCAGGTCTTCGTGTGAGTCCAGGCCGAACCGACATCGACGAACGCCGCCCCCAGGATGTTCTGGAACCCTATCGGCAGTGCACCGAGGATGAAGTAACGGACCAGCGGGAAGCGCAGCTCGAGGTTGGCCACGGCAAAGCGTGTTCCGCTTCGGGCGTTGTAATTGTATCCCCGGACCGGCAGCACCGGCGTCAGGAAGGCATAATCCTCCACGTTCACGATCGGGATCGAGCCCCCGTCGAACCGTCGGTTCATCCAGCCGTCCGTCCCACCGATGAAGAAGTTCTGCCTGTCGGCGCCGTTGCTGATGCCCCCCGCAAACCGGTAGACGAACACATATTCCTGCCCGAACTTGTTGTACTTCCGGTAATCGAGCGTCATCGTGTACAGATCGAGCGATTCACTCCCAAACTTGGGGGATCCGTAGAAGGTCAGGTTGAACCGAGAACCGTTGTTGGGGGCAAACCACCCTCCCTGCCAGAGGGAGTTATCGTTGACGTACGAAATGGTCGGCATCAGCAGGGAACGCCGCTGCGGTTTCTCAAACGGGTAATCGAGATTGTCGCGTGAGAGGTTCAACCAATTCAGCGCAACGTCGAGTCTGTTGAACCGGTCGATCGGGTAGGAAGCGATCGCACCGATCGCCCAGGTCCGGAAGCGGTACAGGTACGCTCCGCCGAAACCATCCCCGAGGTACAGGAACCGGGCGCTATGGAAGCCCTGGAAACCGTAATCGATACGGTCCGGCAGATACAGATAGGTTAACCCGTAGTCGCTGTTCTTGAGATCGAGCAGGAGATTCGTCTGGAAGATGATCTGATGGTCCCCCATCATATCGCTGAAAGCCATCAACGTCGTTCCTTCGACACCGTAGAACGTGTTGTAGGCTGCGGTGCCGTACACCAGGTCTGGGGTGAAGTTCAGCTTGTACTTCCGGGGTATGTAGTGTCCTTCCTCATCCCGGTTATCCGCGATATCGAAGCGGGGGGTTGCACGGGGGACTGCCACCGTATCACGCATGGCATCCGGGGAAAAAATATATCCTTTGAGGTCAACTCTGCCCCCGGAGGAATACCGTGACCCTTCGCTGGCGGTATCGGGGACCACAACAATGTTCCCGCCGATGGCAATGGTGTCGGAGGCGGCAGTCGAGGCGATGACTTCCCGCGGCTTTTCGGCGCGGGGGAGTTCTAGTTTCCTCTTGAAGTACTCGGTCGGTTCGAGCTCGGCAACGTTAAGCTTTCGCTCGAACGGCGTGCGCATCATGAAGATATCGAACCCCGCTTGGTTCAGCGAGGAGAAGACCAGCTTGGTCCCGTCATGCGACACGGAGAGTTGATAAATCCCGGAGAGGGAATTGGTAACGGGGCGATCAGTCCCCGTCTTCATATCGTGTTCATAAATATTGTTGATCCCGTTCCGGTCCGAGATATAGAGCAGCTTCGTGCCGTCGGGGGAGACCACCGGTGAAGTTTCATCGCTATGCTGGTACTCCGTGATGCGCCGGATCGTTCTCGTGGCCAAGGTCATGCTGTACAAATCCAGCTGGCTGTAGTCCACCTTGTGCATCCGGAAGTTGACGGGGATCCGGTTGGGCGAGAGGAACTCTCTCCGGTCGGAGGAAAAATAGATCGTGCTGTCGTCCGGGGAAAAGACCGGGTCCGAATCGGAGAAGACATCGTTGGTCAGGTTCGTGAGGGTTTTAGACTCCAGGTCGTAGGTGTAGATATCCGACTGTGGCGCCTTGACACCGACGAAGGCAAGCCTCTTCCCGTCACGCGACCAGTCGACCGAGAAAATGCCGTCGAGATCGAACGCGAATTTTTCCGTGTCGCCCGAATTGACGTCGACGACGAAGATCGCATCCCGCTCCCCCGCCTTCGTTGTCAGGGCGATCTTCTTTCCATCCGGCGACCAGGTGATCCCCGGCGTCAGGAGCTTCAGTTCCTCAAAATCCTTCGTCCGTTGTCCGCTGACGAGTTTATCGAGGATCTGGCCATCGATGGCCGACATCAGGTAGACCTCGAAATAATCGTTCCGGTCCGAAAGGAAGACAATCTTGTCCCCCTGCGGCGAGATGGCGGGACTCGTATTATAGAAGTTCCCCTCCTTGACATGCTCGGTGAACCGCCGGGCAAAATCCGCCGGTTCCTCCCGTTTCGCAATATCGGGCCAGTAGAGCACCTTCTGTTCCTTCTGCCACCGCTCGGACAACTCCTTGATCGTGAGACCGACCGTGCTCTTCAATCCCTGCTCGACGCTTCGGGTGGCCCGCATCCGGTTCAGGATCTCCCCAATCTTCTGCTCGCCGTACTTTGTCGCAATGTAGTACCACACCGATTGTCCGCCGCGGTAGGCAAAGTAGCCTCCCAGGTACTCAATCGGAGGCAGGTAGCCCTGGATGGTGGCGTCGCGGATGAACATATCGGAGTTCGTATCCCACTGGAGGGCGGCATACTCTGCAAGGCCCTCGTTCATCCAGAGGGGAAGCACGAACGGGGAGCGGGTGGCAATCAGCGACTGGATCGATCCGCCGTAGAACATGTCGTTGATGACTGCATGCACCAATTCATGATGGATGACATGCCGGAACATACGGTAGTTCCCCTCGAACGGAATTACGATCCGGTTCTTGAACAACTCCGTTACCCCGCCGATCCCTTCTTCGAGATACTCGCCCACTACGTTGGTCTGTTGGAAATCGTTATGGGAGTTATACACGACGATCGCGATCCGGTTATTGATATCGTACCGGAACAGCTTCCGGATCGACTCGTACGAATCCTCGATGGCATCGGCGGTGAACTCCGCGAGCCCGTAGCCGTCCTGGGAAAAATAGACGTCGAAGTGGTTCGTCTGGATATACTGCCACTCGAAATTCTTGTACTGCACCTTGTTCTTGCCAAAGACCGAGTTCTGGGCTTGGGCGGTTCCCGTGGCGACAAGGATGGTGATGAACATCCCCAGGAGTGTTTTCATAGACGTCCCCTCGTTTCAATAACCTGACAGGTTTCCAGGGCCTGACACAAAAACCGGTCATCCCTCATGATGGTGGATTGTAGCCAAATTCGCCGGAACATGCAACGCTTGATCGTTCAACAGTCCCCAAAGGGGGATGAGTTCCCTTTACCGACGGCGGCGCTGGGAAGCACGCCTGGGCGGGGCAGTCTCCCCCGTCACCATGGCAAAATCGATCTCCCGCTCCTCGGCGTTGACCCGTATCACTTTGACCTTGACGGTGTCCCCGAGACGGTACCGCTTTCCTTTTCGCTGACCGATCAACGCGTAACTCTTCTCATCATAAAGATAGTAGTCGTCCTCCAGGTCGCGGACATGGATCATCCCCTCGACCAGGAGGTCATTGATTTCAATGAACACACCGAACCGCATCACCCCGGAGATCAGTCCTTCAAACTCATCCCCGAGGTGGCGCTTCATATACTCCACCTGCATGACTTTGACGGCCGCCCGCTCCGCCTCCATGGCAACGCGTTCCATCGCGGACGATTGTTTGGCGATGGCCGGGAGACGCGTTCGAATTTCCTCCCGCCGCCTCAAGGGCATGCCGACGGCGTACTCCTTCAGCAGCCGGTGCACGATGAGATCGGGGTACCGGCGGATGGGAGAGGTAAAATGGGAGTAGTGGTCGAACGCCAAACCGTAATGCCCGATGTTCTGGTCTGAATAGATCGCCTTCGCCATGGAGCGGAGGGCGACTTCATTAATCACGTTTTCAACCTCGGTCCCCTTGATCTGCTCCAGGAGATGCTGCAACTGCTTGGACCGCACGCCCCCTTCCAGGCTGAGCTTGTAGCCAAACTGGGCCACAAACACCGCCAGCTCGCGGACGCGGTCCGGGTCGGGGGAATCGTGAATCCTGTACAGGAAGGGCCGCTGCTGCTCCTCCTTCTTCGCTTGGCCCCCATGTTTCGCCACCACCTGGTTGGCGAGCAGCATGAACTCCTCCACGAGCCGGTGGCTCTTGAGGCGGACCTTCTTGATGATCTCGGTCGGCTCGCCTTCGTCGCCGAACCGGAATTTCGCCTCAGCCGAATCGAAGTCGATGCTCCCCTCCTTCATCCTTTTCTTCGTCAGGTTCGATGCCAGTTCCTGCATCGCGTGGAGGCGCTCCAGAATAGGGGCCGGGACGGAGGAGTCCTCCCCACCTGAAAGGATGTGTTCCACTTCCTCGTACGTGAACCGGCGCTTGCTGCAGATCACCGTCTCACAAATTTCATGTTCCGTCACAACCCCCTTCGATGTCAGGGTCATGAAGACCGAATAGGCAAGCCGGTCCTCGTTCGGACGGAGGCTGCAGATGATGTTGGAGAGCCGTTCAGGCAGCATCGGGATCACCATGTTGGGGAAGTACACGCTCGTACTGCGCTGCAAGGCCTCACGGTCGAGCACCGTCCCCTCCTTGACATAGTACGAAACATCGGCGATATGCACGCCGAGGCGGAGGTTGCCGCCGGGCAGCCACTCAAGGGATACGGCATCGTCGAAATCCTTCGCGTCCTCGGGGTCGATCGTTATACAATACTGCTGGCGGAAGTCCAGGCGCCGCACAATCTCCTCATGCGGGATGACATCCGGGAGCCGCTCCGCCTCCTCCGATACCTCCCGGGGAAAATGAAGCGGAAGCTTAAACTCGCTGACCACCGATTTGATTTCAGCCGAGACTTCCCCAGCCCTCCCGAGCACTTCGACGATTCGCCCTTCGGGACTCAGGTGTCCCACCCCCCATGTTTCGATCTGCACGATCACCTTCTCGCCCGGTTTCGCGTTATTCAGCGCTCCCTGGGCGACCATGACATCCCTTGCAATTCTACGATCATCGGGGATCACCACGAAGAAGTTTTTACTTTTCTCCAGCGTCCCGACAAGGTCCGTCCGGCCCCGCTCGATGACGCGCGTGATCTCTCCTTCCGGCTTATCCCCCTCTTCCTGTTGCCTGGTTGGCTGCGCAAACAGGGAAACTTCCACCGTATCTCCGTGGACAGCCATGCCGCGAAACCGGGGAGGGATAAAGACCTGCTCATCCGTCCCGTCCACCGTGACAAACCCGAGACCTTGCTTGGTCATGGCAAGTTTGCCGACAACGAGTTGTGCAACGGCACGATGGCCGAACCGGCCGTTCTTTACGCGGTTGATCTGATCCGCTTCCTGCAACCGGTGCAGGGCCGCCCGAAGAGCCTCCCGTTCCTCTTCGGTCTTCAAGCTCAAACGGCGTTCCAGTTCGCTCTTCTTAAACAACTGGTTCGGGTAGCGGGCCAGGAACGCAAGAATTTTCTTTGATACTGTTTCGATGATAACTCCTTCGTCTTAAATGCCACAAAGAGGCTGTTAGAATGTGATGCGGTAGAGAAGGCGGATGCCCCGCGATTCGCGCCGTTGGTCGATGCTTTCGACCCCCTCCACCCTCCGCTCCGCCTCCAGGATGAGATTCCTCCACCGCTCGGACCCGAGCAGGGCGCTCATGGGCAACTGGATGCTCGCATTGGTATTGTTAATGTCGCTGAAGATCTTTCCTCCCAGCCGAAGCACCGCGTCCCCGAATTCCGCAGTGACACGGACATCAGCCGATTCCTGAAAATTCCCGCCATAGTAGATCACGTCGACGGACCGGATCACTCCCAGTTCCTTTCGAAGAAATTCGGTCAGGGGACCGGAAAGGACGGAGGAGGTCAATCCCCCCAGGATCGATGTGCTGATCAGAGATCCCCGCTCACTTTGAGTCAGCTCATTGCGGAACGAGCCTGTCACGAGGTAGGAAAGTGCATTTGCCTCCACATCGCCGGTCGCCTGGACCGTTCTGCCGTCGCTTGTTTCAAAGGCCAGCTGCGTCTGCACCTTCGGCTGTTCCTTGGTCCCCGTGATCAGGAGTGAGACGATGACGTTCCGTGTATCCTCCGGAATATTGATTTCATTGTTGGTGGCCGCGCTTGCCGTCGAATCGCCCCCCGCTTTACCATACACCCCCTCGTACCGGGCGATAACATCCAGTTCGGGATTGAACGGATTCCCCGTAAAGTTAATCTTCCCCGTCGCATCCAGCTTCTTGAAGATGCTGTTATAGTACGAACGGGTCCCGAGTTCCACCTCACCCACCAACCGCATCTTATCTTCCTCCTTCGTAAACGTCGCGCGGCCCTTTATATCCGCAAACAGTTCCTCACTGGTGAGATTGTTGAACACAAACCGCACCTGGGTAATGCCCTGCGTTTCGATGGTCAGATCATAGACGATATGATCGAGGAAGGATGTGGTCCCCTGCCCCGCCGAATCGGATTGCGAGCCCTTCCTCCCACCATTCCTTCCATTGAGGAGGAGGGGGAAAGTTGCCATGGCATCTGATTGAATCGCACGATCCGGGCCGATCCCGGCGGGTCCGGCAGCCACGAGTGTGTCAACCGGCTTCGGTGTAACCGAAAATTGCTGTTGCTGTTCCTGGTCCTCGGAAATTCGGCGAATCATAATCCTGTTGCCCTGAACCTCCTGCAACTGCCTCGTGGGGGGAAACGTCAGGTTGGCGTTGCGAATGAAGAGGGCACCGGTGACGGAAGAATGCTCGGGGGTCCCTCTCCATTGAATGCCGGATGAGCTTGTCGCGCCGAAGAGATCACCGAACAGGTTTTGTCCGGCCCGTCGCGCAGATTCCTTCATGACGAGGAGTTGTCCGTTCGCCAGCAGGACGAAGTCCCGGATCTTCAGCCCTTCGAGCGTGAACGATCCTTCAAGCCTCAATTTCCCATCCGGGCGGTCCTGCGGAATATTGGCGACTGTCACTTGTTCCAGGGCGATACGACGTCCGTGCGGTACAAATCGGCCGTTGACAATGTAGGGAATGTTCAGCGGCGTGAAGAGGAACCTCGCCTCTTTCAACTCCATGGACCCTTCGTAGGTAGGGGAAGCGATGGTCCCCCCCAGTTTCATGTCGCAGACCATCGTACCGCTCATATTTCTCAGCTCGCTGATGAAGGGCTCGATGAACTGGAGCTGGAACCCTGCCGCCCGCACCGAGAGATCCATCGTCCCTTCGGGTATGGCCCCCGGGGCCGATCGAAACGCTATGTGGTATGGAAGAGAACCCTCGACGAGCACATCGGGGGGAGCGGTCGCCTGTTCCGGGCGGCTTCGGAATTGCGTGTCGGTTTGCAGGATTCCATCGCTGTAGGACGAGCGGCTTGTGATCTGGCCGAACACCGTCTCCCGGTACCGAACACCGTTGGCGTTCAGCGTCAGCCGAAGGTCGGGGTGTTCAAACGTCCCTTGGAATCCCCCCTCCGCATTGATGATGCCGCTGAACAGCGGTCCCCCCACGCCATCGGAGAACCGGCTCGAGAAGTTCCGTAGATTATTCAAGAGAAAGTTCCGGAGAGAGATCCTGACGTCCGATGTTCCGGCCGGGTCAAAGTATCCATCGGCATACACCTCCTCCACCTCGTGACGCATCCAAAGGTTTTCGATCTTGAACCCGTCGGCGCCGAGCCGTATGCGCACCGGATCGATGTTCTCCAAGGCATACGAACGGACATCCACCAGGAGTTGCTCCAGCCGGATGGCGATGGAGCCGGAATCGTAGGCCGAGCTCCCCCGAAGGTCCACGCGGGCGAAGGAATCGATAAGGGCGGTCGCCTGGAAGGAGGACGAATCATCCCGCCACCGTAGATCGGACGACATCCCGGAGAAGAGCAGGGAGTCCAACATGAACTCCCGGGCACGAAATTCCAACGTCGTCACAAGATCGGCAACCGACGAACCCGGGGAGAGGCCTTTGACGGAGAAGGAGAGATTGGAGTTTGCCAGCTGTAGGGAAGTTCCCTCATCGGCATAGCGAAACGACTCCGCGAGGACCTGCCCGCCGAAGCTGATGCCGGAAGGGGCACCGGAGATCGATCCGGTCAGCCGGAGGTTTCCCCCGAGGTCCCTGTGCAGGAAGACCCCGATCGGATGCGCATCCCGAACCCGGAGGGTGAAGGCGGCATCCGTGGAGCGGGAGAGCGGTGGGAAATCGGAGTGGAATGTTCGAGCGGGGACCCTCCCCTGCAAACTCGACCGTAACGAATCCAGCGTGCTAAATCGGTGTCCTACAGTGTTACCAAACATCGTCACCCCCTGCTCGATCGCCGCAAGAAAGGAACCGGGGGTGAATGTGCCATCAATGTCCAGGTCCACAGGCTCCGACTGCAGACGAAACACTTGATGGTTTGAGTCTGCGGTGTTCAATGCCACGTTGAGAACCGACCGGTCAAAGCTCTCTCCGCCGAATGATGAGCGGGAGAAAAGGATGTCCAGGTTCCCCCGCATATGTTCCGGGTCGAGACCGATGCCGCTGGAGCGCAGTTCGAACGAAAGGTCGCTCTGATATCGGGGGTTCTTTAACAGATCCGCAAGGTTCAGGGATCCGACCGTCCCCAGTACCCTGTATGCCACCGAGTCATTGGTTTGGAGGACAAGGTTCGTGGAAACGTCAAGGCGCGCCGATCCGAGCGTTGCCATCAGTTTTGAGCGAATCGTCCGCGCGGCCGCTTCGACTGTCAGGGTGGAGGGCCCAACACGCATGCCGCGAAACTCTGAAGTGTCAATCTGTGCGGCCAACGTTCCCCTGAAAGCTGCAGTGGTCGTTCCGCTCCCTTTGACGGTGATGGTGGAGTTCAGACTGCTTGCAAGGTTCTTCTCCTGGAGAATTGGTTCCAGGTTCAACCGCGAGGTGATCGCAGTCCCCTCATACGAAAGCTCTTTCCCTCTTGAATCGATTGTTGTTTGCAACTCAACCGATCCTGCCTGGGAAAAGGAGGCGAGGCGGGCTGTAAAGAGCGTCGGCCGGCCTTTGAACCAGAGATCGTACTTCACGAGGCCCAGGCTGTCCAGATTTGGCAGCCGGAGCCCCGGAAGAAATTCCGTCGCATCGCGTGCATCAATCGTGCTGTTGAGCGACGCAAGATCAAGTTCCAATTCCCCGGGTGTATGGATGTTCGTAATGGCTCCCGCGAGGTTTATGGACGAGCGCGACGTCTGCAGGTGAAACGAGGTGAGCTCCAGGGCGTTGAAGGTTCCCTCCACTTCAAGGTCGCATTTCACACTGCGGTCGAGAAATGAGAGGGAGGAACCAACGACCTGTTTCAGTTCCGCAAGGTCGAGGGCGTTTAATTTCAGGTTCACGCTGAGCGGCGCGTCCTGCAGGTCCCGGAGATCGTCCACGGCCGCCACATTGGCGTTCTGAACCCGCGCACTCACCCGGAGAAACGACCGTTCCGTTTTGATGTCGAGCGAACGGACCGATGCCTCCGTGGGGGAGAAAAACAGGTCGCCGCTGAGTTTCTCCAGCCGGAAATTTGGCGCTGAAGAAGCAAAAGAGAGCGAGCGGATGATTCCGGAGAGCGTGCCGTCACCGATACGGATTCCGGCATCGAGTGCGAGGTCCCCCAGGGAAAGGTTTGCAAAATCGAATTCGTTTGAGGGGTGAGGGGCGCTGTTTCCCTTCCGTTGCCGGAGCGCGACCGAATCGAGAATCGAAATAGTCCCCCCATGCATCTCGACCTGTTTGACGATAATGACCCAGGAGGAGGGGGTGGAATCGGGGGAGGCCGGTTTGAACAACCGAGCGGTGTTCCATACGCTGTCGGAAGAACGGCGAAGGGAGAACACGGGGCGGACCAGCTTGACATGGGAAAGGGAAACACGCTTCACAAAAATGCTTAATGGGTCATACCGTGCCTCGATCCGATCGATAAAAAGCACTGGGACACCTGATTCAACCACAGCCACGCTATCGACCCAAAAGCCGGTCAGGAGGTTCCCTTCAAGTGGGTTCAGGAGGAGTTCGCCGTTGATCCCTTCGCCGACGCTCTCTATAATTAGTGCGCGGAGGTAGGACCGGAAGGTGCTCGTCTGGGTGAAGCCGAGGGCCGCCACGATGAGGAAGACCGCAACGAACCCCGTATAATATGTCGATCGAAAGAGCTTTTTCATGATGAAGGTAACCGCTCACCCACGAAACACGCCCCGCCTGACTGAACGATCAGTCGTTCGGGCGGGCCCGCCTAAGCACAATGTGCATCGGCGGGCGCAGTCACGCGGGCGGCCAAATACGCGAATGATGACTGAGAGGATTGGCACAACCGGGGCAGTCATCAGCCCCTTGTTAACGTTCGTGCGGGTGGGGGGCTGCTGCCTGGATAATCTTCTGAATGATACTGCTCGTTGAGCGGTTCGGAAGGAATTCAAGAGTCTGCACCGTTCCCCCCGCCGCCTCAACCACGTCCTTGCCGACGATGGCTTCCACGGACCAATCGGCCCCCTTCACCAGCACATCGGGGACAATCGCCCTGATGAGCTCGAACGGCGTGTCCTCGTCAAAGAGGGAGACATAATCGACCGCTGCGAGAGCCGCCAGTACTGCCGCGCGATCGTCCTGATTGACTACAGGACGGTTGGGACCTTTCAGGCGGCGCACCGAATCATCCCCGTTCACTCCAACCACAAGGAGGTCACCGAGCGCTTTTGCTTTCGTCAGATAATCGACATGACCACGGTGAAGGATGTCAAAACACCCGTTCGTGAAGACTACCCGCTTCCCGGCCTTCTTAACCCGTGTGCAAACGGCAGCCAACGCTTCGCGTGAAAGAACCTCTCCCATTATGCTCCTCTGCCATTGGCAAGATGCAACGCCGTCTCACGCAGCACGGAGGGATTCACCGGCACAATGCCCACTTCGCCGCAGACGATTCCGCCTGCGACATTGGCAAGGGTCGATGCCTCGCGAACATCGGCACCGGCGGCCAACGCCATCGTGAGCGTGGAGACCACTGTATCCCCGGCGCCCGACACATCGGCGACATTCCGGGCCATGGTTGGGACATGGGTGACTCCCCCCTTTCGCTCAAACAGCGACATCCCCCGCTCCCCCAGCGTAAGCAAGACGTTCTCCGCCTCCAGGCGCTCAACCAGGGTGTGCCCAGCCTGCTCAACGCTGTGCACATCGTTGAGGCGACAGCTTAACGCCTCCTCGGTCTCCTTCCGGTTGGGTTTAAACACGGTGACATTCTTGTATTCGAAAAAGTTGTGGAACTTTGGATCGACGGCAATGATCTTATTGTTTTTTCTCGCGAGAGCGATGACCTCGGCAATCAGGCCCTTGACGATCACCCCCTTATTATAGTCTTCCAGGATAACCGCATCAATGGAACCGATGCGACTCTTCAAGGCCTCGAGGATCCTTCCCTGGACCTCCTCATTGAGATCCTCTTTGATCTCTTTATCGACGCGCACGACATGCTGATGATGGGCGATGACGCGGGTCTTTACGGTTGTCGGTCTTGTCGGATCCTCCACCAACCCTTCGGCGGGGAATCGATTTTCATGGACGATCGAGCGCAACCGTTTGCCATCATCATCCTTCCCCACAACCCCGATCAGGAACGGAGTCCCCCCCAACGAGGCGATATTGTTGGCCACATTGGCAGCGCCTCCAAGGCGAACCGATTCCGATTCGACCTCCACCACCGGCACAGGGGCTTCCGGGGAAAGCCGTGCAATCGACCCCCAGTAGTACCGGTCAAGCATCAAATCGCCAATAACGGCAATGGTTTTACCGGAAAACTGCTCAAAAATCGATTGAAGGCGATCTGGACTGAATGTAACCAAAAGCGTGCCTTTTTTTGTGTGAAAAATCGTGGTCAATATAGCCAGAAATGCGAGGACAAGCAAGGTAAGGGGTGGAACGGAAAGGGGGGAATGTGGGAAGAACTGGACAGAATTGGATAGAATTCTATGCAGAAAAGAAAGTTCGAAGTTGATGTCAAGTTGCCAAGGGTCCAATGAGTGGAATGCTATCGCATTCCTTAATTGCAGGCCTCCGGCGGTTCAAAGTTGGTGGTTTGGAGGTTGAAGGGGATGGCAGCAGGTGATAGGTGGTGGGTGGTAGATGGGGGTCGATTGAAGCGCTGTAGGCAGATCCCTCGTCACACAAGACTCCGATTAGTAAAGTGCTAACGCACGTTTCAGTTATACGCCTCCGGCCAGTTGCGAATCCTGCCTCTTCTCCTTATATTAGGCACGTCCCCGCTGATGAAGCGGGGATTTTCATCCCTGCCCTGCCTCCCGAAGTCGTTTTTCGACGCAGGGAGGCCTGAACCCACTTCATGCCCGGATGGCGTCTGCCTGCGCCTGCAAGACAGGCTTCGGCAGACAGGGAACTGGCAGACATATCTTTCTTCATGCCCGGATGGCGGAACTGGCAGACGCGCTAGCTTCAGGAGCTAGTGGGAGCAATCTCGTGCAGGTTCAAGTCCTGTTCCGGGCACAACAAAGCCCCTGAGAAATCAGGGGCTTTTTGTTTTTTGGATTTCCCCTCACTTTCGACTCACTCGTCCAAGAGAGAAATGTTACCGTTTTGTAACAACTCTTCACTTTCTTCAAGCCTCTGGACTGCATCTTGCAGCACCGGTAGCCGAGCCTTCGCGTAAATCATAGTTGTTTTGATGTCAGCGTGATTAAGCAACCTATTTACGGTGAGAATGTCAACACCAGCATCGATTAGCTTTGTCGCATATGTATGGCGAAGACTATGGAGCTTCACTCCTTTCAAGCCTGCATCGCGGGCAAACTTATTGAACTTGTGCGATACGAGGCCAGGGTTCAACTCAGAAAACATTGCTGGCCCAACAGTTCTCAGTATTTCCGTAGCTCGGTTCGTCAACGGCACAGTCCTATCTCGCTTGTCCTTTTTGCCTCTCACGAACAGAAGCCGATGTCGAAAATCGATCTGTTCTCGCGTCAGCGAAAGCGCTTCACCGCGACGCATCCCAGTATGAAGCAGGAATTCGGCAAAGAGGCCAAACAAGAGATGGAACTTCCCCTCTTGCCCTTTCCGCGCGTGTCTAATACCCTCTGACACTGAGGCGAAAAACCTCTGTAATTCCTCATTAGTGAGAAATAGTCTTCGCTCTTCAACTTTGACGCTCTTGATGTTTTTGAAGGGATTAACGTGAATGTAACCCCACCGGATCGCAACTCCAAAAATACTGTGCAGGGTCCTCCGCTCGATATTGAAGGTTGTTGGCTTTATTGAGGCAAGGCGTTCAGCCTTCCAAGCATCGAGTTTCTGGTCATCGATGGAGCTCATAAGAAGATCTCCGACAATTCGTCGGAACGTGGCTGTGTGGATTTGCTCCATTTTGATCGTGGAAGGGCTCTTGAATGAAACGGCAAATTTGAAATAATCTTCCAGGAATCTCGTAAATCGGATCTCTTTTCGCTCCAAGAGGTCAAAAGTGCCTCGTGCAATTTTGCCCTGGATATCCTGAAGAATTCGCTTAGCCAGAGCTGTATCCGACGTCTTAGTTGACCTAATGAAGCGCTTCCCTTTGAAGCTGAAATCTACGACATAGATGAAGCCGGTATTTGTTTTTCTCTTGCGCAATCGCGCCATGAATTATCCGCCCTCCTTAGGTATTCCAGATTTCATCCGACACTGACTTGGATTTAGTTTCGACTGAACTCTCCAGGGGTTTGACCGTAATCGCCCGCAGCCACTCCTCCACACACGGCTTATAGAAGAGGTAGCGGCCATCGAGTTGAATAAAAGGAATTCGCTGTTGCTTAATAAGGCGTCGGACGATGCTCTCCGAAATGCGGAGAAACAATGCCGTCTCGCGAACCGTGAAGACTGACGCATCAATATCTTGACTGAAATCGCCGTTATCATTGATGTCTGTCTTCTTTCTTATACCATGGGTCATGATGAATTAGGGTACCCCATCCTGACAATTGACCGATCCAGCACTCCTTAAAACCGCCTGAATGGTGATGCTGTTAGACACCGAGTGTAGGCCTTAGTTCCTCGAACTTTCTCCTCGCCTCTGCTTCGTCCTTTGTATCCAGAGTTTGCCATACTCGCCTGACCCCGTCACTGAAGACGGCGTACCAGTAGCCGTTATTTCGCATCATCATGAACGCCATCTGTGCTCTCTTCCTCCAGAGATCCATCAATAATCCAACGCCGGCCCTCGCATTAGTGCAAAGAGCCGACGCTGGCACAGCCCTGGTGACATGTCAAACGCGGTCCAGGAAACAGCGTTATAACCGGATGGCCCGGAATCCAATAAGCCAGAGGGCCGGGGCCATCCCCGGCGCATGCCTGATCGGTAAGAATACTCCCTCTGGCGAAACCTCATATGCCAAACTGCTGCTTGCACTGGATGTCGAACGCATCTCGAAGGTCCAGTACCGGTTGGAGTTCTGGCATGACGATGTCGAGAACCTGTTGATAAATGTCCGTGTACAGCCCATTGACAACTTCGAGGGAAAACATGTGGTGCGGATTATCTTTACTGTCAACCACAATACCGTTAAACTTGAAACTGCTTGTCTTTGACGGAATTTGATCAAGAGTAATCGCAACGAGGACAACATACTTTCGATAATCCAGGGCGTGTTCCCAACAGCAGGAACACCGGTTATGATCACCCTCCACCAATACATTAGAGTTGCTCAACACTTTGACTTCATTGAGAACTATGATTTCCCGGTGTGTTCGGGCATGTCCCCTGTGATCTACGCTGACCCTAGTCCCGGTAGGGAGTTGCGAAAAATCCTCAGTTGACAAATCCGCATGCGGGACCGCATAGGCCCCGTTCTTCATCCGATATTTCTTGATACTCGTGGTCAAATAGCTCTTGCCACGTTCATTGATGATAGCTAACATTTCGGTTTCCTTTCGTGATTTCAGAATCCATCGGGGCATCAGCCGCCTATGATTGTTGATGTCTGTCTTCTTCCCTTCTCGCAAGGGTCTTGATGAATGTATCCTATCCTGACAATTCACCAAGCCGGCGGGCCCTAGAAACCCGCCGAGTGGTGTTTACAAACAGAATATTTGCCTAAGTTGAAGCACCAACCGCGGTCGCGATCCGCGGCTGATGCGTGATGGGAGTGCATCCCAAACCAACGTCTCCCTCGGCCATTCCAGAACCTCCGGAGCCATTGGATGGTTAAGGAGCCGTAATCTCCTGGTCCTGATTGAACCGAACCAGGAACGTTTCGAATGTGCTGTTCGCCACCTGAATATCGACCCCACGCATTCCCCCCAACGCTGCAACGAGGCGATCCGCTGCATCTCCATCATCAACCGTGAGCGTGACAACACCCCCCTCGATCTTGAAACTATCAAGCTTCGAGGAGACAACTGCAAGCATCTCCTCAATGCCCTTCTTAAAAACCCGGACGAGCGGATCCCGTCCGGTGGCGTTCTTTTTGAACGCGTTTGCAACTCGAATCGTCTTCATGTTTTTTCCTTGCTGGTTGTTTGTCCACCGCTGGTCACCCGGTGAGTCATTGATAAAGGCCAGATTTGCAACGTCACGACACCACCCTCTGCAGGGGGGGGCGCGAGCCAGGTTGATCGCATAGCGAAAATTTGGAGTGGTATGCATGGGCCATACGCCTGCAACTCCAATGCCAGGGAAAACATGGCCAGCCGATTGAAAAAGCCAAGGTGGGGGAAGGAAGGAGGGCGAAACTCCCGTTTGGGGGGGAATTATTCCCTTAACAGAAGTTCCGATTGCCGAATACTTTAACGATGGAGGTCAAGTTGAACATCACGCAAATGTTTTCGAACGGTTTTTTCATCCACGCCAAGGGATCTTGCCGACGCAGCCACGTTCCCGTTGCACGTTCTTAAAGTCTCCGTAAAATGGAACCGTTTGACTTCTTCGAATGTTGCGCTCCCAAACTGGGGATGATGTTGATGTTTGCAATTCATTTTCATCACAAGTGCTTCTACCTGGTCAACATTGATCACATTCTCGTCGCATTCGATGACCGCCCGCGCGACAAAATTCTTTAATTGCCGCACGTTGCCTGGCCATTCAAGCAGCGTGAGTCTTTGAGCAGCTTCAGCCGTAAATACTCTCCTACCCAGATTGTTTTGAAGACATGCCTCCTTACGGAAAGCATCTGCCAGCAGGGGAACATCCTCCCTCCTATGACGCAATGGAGGAATCTCTATACTGCTCCCATACAGACGATAGTAGAGATCATCACGGAATGCTCCACTTGCCACCATTTGGGCAAGGTCTCGGTTCGTGGCAGCGATCACCCAGACATCGACCGAAATTAGTTTATTTCCCCCCACCCGTTCAATCTTCCCTTCTTCCAACGCTCTCAAAACTTTCGCCTGTGCCAGCAGACTCATATCCCCGATCTCATCAAGGAACAGCGTCCCGCCATCGGCCTGCTCGAATTTGCCGATGCGTTGTGCTGTGGCGCCGCTAAACGATCCCTTCTCATGCCCGAAGAGTTCCGACTCGATCAGCTCCGACGGGATGGCGGCACAGTTGACGGCGACGAAGGAACGCTGACCCCTTCCACTCAGCCTGTGAAGAGCTGCCGCGACAAGTTCCTTTCCGGTACCCGTCTCGCCAAGGATGAGGACCCTTAAATTCGTTCCCGCGAGTTTTTCTATCCTTTTCCGGACAGCTTGAATCGCATCCGAATTGCCGAGAATGAGGCCCGTGATCGAGCTTTGATGATCGTCCTGATGTTTGATGCCGCTACGTTTTTCCATGTGTACGCGTAAAAAAAAATGATCCCAGCGCTAAAAGCACCGGGATCATATTCTTTACTGAAGAGACGAAGTCAGGGGGTATAGAAAAAATACCCCGTCTGGACCATGGTTAGCATGGTCCCGGTAGCTGAAAGCCTGACTTCAATCTCGCGTCGCCGATTACAGGGCACCCGAGCGGGCGTTACGATTGAAGAAAAAAGAAAGAATTTAATTATCTGGCTAAGTCGGTTAAGACCGACCCGCCATTGCGTAATCTCGGGTGCATTCAAAGATACAGAATTATGCCTAGCATAGCAAGTCTCCGACTCTCGATGCAAATCTCCTCTTGACTTTATTCGAACAGGCGAAGGTGAGATAAACAACGGCCGTTTGTATTGAACTGGAATATTCTGAATCAAATTGCGAGATCGATCTGTGGCCGCTTAACCCCGGGGTCGCGGTCCATTCTGGTTAATAGGGCTATCCGGTGGTGATGGAGGTGAAAAACGAAAAGACCCCCTGGCAGAAAAAAAAAGAGAGCTCTATTTTTACCAATTATTTACTTATCTTTTTTTTTATTCTATCTCCATCACCTCCATGCTTGGCTCATTATCCTTCAAATTTCGAGACATTTTGTCGGTTCTTGGTTCCGGTACTGACGCTGGTACTTGTGTGGAGGTGGTCCCAGTTCCGACATACTCGATAACATAAAAGTTACGGTCACCCAGTTTAGTGATCGCAATCTCATAGCCAGCCTTCTGAATTATATCTTCTGCGTCCTTGATCCGTTTTCCAAGTTGTGCTGGCTTTGAAAGGTCGTAGCCAGATGCTCCAGCAACTTCCTTGAAGGATGTATGAAAATCTGACGCATATCCCTCAAGAATCACACTCGAGGTCGTCGCAGATGGCCTCAATGACACCTCGTAAGTCCATTTGTCTAATGGGAGTGAATTACGATTATGCTTCTCGGCCTTCAGACGCAGCATATCAAGTGCAGTGAGCACAATATTCGAGCCGGAATGCGTCTCTTGTGAAACTCTATTTTGCTCAGCGATCCACTCATTAACTAAATCCCAGACGTTCTCACCCGATCCCCAAGCATCCAATAGCTCCTCCACGATCATAACCATGATGGCAAAGAATTCGTCGCTACGCTGTTTCGAATGGTTTTTGTGCGTTTGCTGAATCTTCAGAACAATAGTATGCAGATCTCCATTTCTAAGACGCTTGAGAATTTTCGATACAAGTATAAACTCCGCACTCAGGAATGAATTACGGCTTCGTTCAATTTCGCCGAATAACTGGCTTGAAACTGTGCTCCCAAACAGTGCGATGTCGAGTTCAACAATGTATGTCCGATTGATGATTGCGTGTGCCGAAAAGTTTTCAATGCCGTTCGACAGAATAAGACACCGCGCTCTTTCAAGAATATTTCCAGAGTCGGTGCCTGCTTTCCTCTTCTCCTTCGTCGTGCCGACTGATGCACCAAGAAGGAAATCGGTAAGCTCCTGATTCATATTTTTGACTTCAACATTGTCCAGAATCAGAAGCGGATTTTGCGCTGCGTCTGTGTAGTTGCTGGCTGTGGTAGCGAGTTTTTTCACACTGCTTCCGTAAATGACCGTCGAGAATAGGTCGCTGGCAAATGTCTTCCCGCTACTTGTCTTTCCCTCGAACCGCAGCACCGGGCGCATGTGCACGAAATCAACAAACATTGCACCGATCCTCCACGCGTTGCAGAAGATTCGGCTGGTAGGGGTGCAAGCGAGCGTGTCGACTACCAAGTATTTTTCCTTCTGCAAAGCCTTCTTGTATTCCGCCTCAGTAAGTTGTGTGAATTTGATTGGCTTAATCTTCGCGGAATCTTGTAGCACGACTGAATTCTCGTTGTTGGCTTGATCAACCACCTTGATTTCCTCCGGGCTAATCTGGATCAGCTCGCGCTCGGGAACGTTCAGGTTGAAATAGACAGTGTGCTCAGCCAGGTCAGTATATATCCATGTGGACGGTTCGATCGTTTTGCCGTTTTTGATCGCGAGGTTCTTGAAGACGTCGATGTAGACGCGGCCGTCACTCGATGCGAGGGAATCGCCAGTCTGACGATAAAAATACTCTCGAAACAATGTGGTATCTAATGAAATGATTTCGAGCCGCTTCTCAAACAACGCATAGGTAATATATTGCGCGTCCTTGAAAAATTCTACGCCTTGTTTTCGCATCCGGTCGAAAATGTATTCGGCGCGCTTCACTGGGGAGGTCTTCAACCTCTTCAACCTTTCCACGGCTTCGGGCAAAGCTTCGTCTACAGATGCAGAATCCGAAAGAGCCTTATTGAGTATCGAATCAAATGCACCGGCTGAAACGCCGAATTCCGCTTTCAATTGTCGTCGAGCTCGCTCTCGTTCGAGAAGTGAAACTTTGGGAAGCGATTTGATGAGCTTCTCGATCGCTGAATTCCTTTGCGAGCCCTCAACAAGGCTTTTGACCTGACGAATCTCGGCGTCAAGGTCAAGTTTCCACGCGAGCGAAATTGGAGCCTTGGCATCCGGTGGGGGTGTTCCTTCCCAACCTGCATCGGTGATACGATCATAGGTCATGGGCCCAGTATCGGATAATGCGTGCGCAATCTTTCGGTCGGTTTCCAATTCGGAATAACCCGGATATTTCGCACTCCACTCGTGGATGTATGCCCTGCCGCCCTTTACCCTGACAGCGTTCGTGATCCACGCATACCATAATGGTTCACTGAGATTGGTAGCGTGCTCTTCGCAATATTTCATGAACGGGCATGCGCGAAGTTTCTGCAATCCCTCCTGTAAATTTGCCTCTCGGACGTTGTGTCCTGCAGCATCTGTCTTCAACTTGTAATTCTCGATCAGCACATCCAACTGCGCTTCTGTGGTTCGCGCAATTGATTGAACGAACGATTCTTGGTCGACATGCGGCGTTCCAATGTCGTCGATAAATACCGTTCGCCCTTTTGGAACTCCAAGGCCGCCGTTATCCTCACCACCAAAAAGTGGGAGCCACACGAAGTTTCCAACCTTGGTCCTGTCGTATCCTTTGGGAAAAACTTCGACATTTAATCCCATGGCGTTCTGAACTAACGACTTCAACGCAAGGTGAACCTTC